>CAYIZV010000050.1:0-21286 GCA_964367915.1 uncultured Neisseria sp. | reverse complement strand
AACGGTATTATCACACAACTCAATACATATCGTCAAATCTTTTTTGCGAGTTTTTCAAGATCTGATAAAAGTTGATGCTGTAATATTTAATTAATTCATAGCATTACATCTCAAATTTTTATTTAATAAAACATAAACTAATTTAATCTCGTTCGCTAAATTTATAGATTAAAGCTAATTACTCGGTTGATATTCATGGACTAACTCACGCAAAAGGACTATTGCCTGAGTAACTTCACCACTACGTACGCAATCTTTCAACAATTCAAGTCGTGGCTTTAATTCATTTAGCACAATAAACTTCTCATTAGCTTTCATGATACGTTGATGCTCAGTCGGAACAGGATTATCCCCAATTAATAATTCCTCATATAACTTCTCACCTGGACGCAAGCCAGTAAACTTAATTTCGATGTCTCCATTTGGATTTTCGCTATTTTTTAAAGTAAAGCCACTTAGATAAATCATTTTCTGTGCCAAATCTGTGATTTTCACTGGATCGCCCATATCCAAAACGAATACTTCTCCACCCTTCGCCATATTCCCAGCCTGAATAACCAACTCCACAGCTTCTGGAATCGTCATAAAGTAACGAATAATATCAGGATGAGTGACGGTGATTGGCCCGCCCAACTTAATCTGACGTTTAAATAGAGGTACAACCGAACCAGAAGAACCAAGTACATTGCCAAAACGCACCATATTAAAGATAGTATGCCCTGAAATTTCAGCAAATGCCTGTAAAGTTAATTCAGCTAAGCGCTTGCTTGCTCCCATAACATTAGTTGGTCGAACTGCTTTATCGGTTGAAATTAATACCATATTATCCACTTGTGCTTTTAACGCAGCATTAGCAACCGTGTATGTTCCCAAAACATTATTTTCCAAGCCTGATAAAGGATTGGCTTCAACCATTGGCACATGCTTATAAGCCGCAGCATGATAAATAGTATTTACTCGTTCCTTAGTTAATAATTGTTCAATTAATTTCTGATTAGTGACACTACCAAGTACGACTCTTAGGTTTAGATAACCAAAGCGGGCACGAAGTTCTTGCTCAATAGAATAAAGCGCAAACTCAGAAGAATCCAAAATAATTAATTTCTTAGGTTTTAAATTCGCAATTTGACGGGTTAGCTCACTACCAATTGAACCACCCGCACCAGTAACTAAAACTACTTTATTGACAATATTTTTAGTTAGCAGCTCTTGATTAGCTGGAACCGGTAGGCGCCCAAGCAAATCTTCAATATCAACTTCCTTAATATCGGAGAACTTAACCTCACCACTAACTATAGAAGCAATACCAGGTAAAGTCTTTACGTATAAACCACTTTGTTCAATATTCTGTATAATCTCGCGGCGGCGACTTAACGCAACAGATGGAATAGCCAATAGCACAGATTCAATATGATAAATATTGCTTATTCTTTGTAACTCGTGCGGTGCATAGACTTTAATTCCGCGGATAGTGGTGTGCCATTTACTTTTGTTATCATCAATAAAGAACATCGGTGCATACTCGCGCCCGTGAATCAAGGAATTAGCCAGCTGCACTCCAGCACTACCTGCCCCATAAATAGCTACAGGTGATGCATCGCTGTTATAACCAATTTTACGCAAAACTCCGCGCAACATAAAACGACTGCCACCAATATAGACTAATGCAAATAACCAATAAATGATAATTGCAGTACGTGGAAAAGCTAAAGCGTTGGTAAAGTGAATTATCAGAGTTAGGAATAAAACTGAAGCAGTTACACCGATGAATACGATATAAACAACGGTATCATCCAGAAATTTGATTATTGCCCGGTACAATCCCATTTGGACAAATAAAGGAACTGTCCATAGCGGCACACTAAAAAATATCCAGATAAATGGATTTATTTTTGGATCCCATTCCGCACCCAAGCGTAACCACACCGCCGTAAATAATGCCAAGGGTAATAATATACAATCAACGATCAATAATGCCAAGATTTCCCATTTAAACAAATAGGCAATTTTATCTTTCAGCAGTTGCAACATAATTTAACTCTCAATTAACGGGTAAAAATTTTAGCCACAGTCAGAAGAATCAGATAAATATCCAAACCAAGTGAGCGTGTTTGCGCATAACGTACAGCAAAAGCTAACTTTTCTGGCAAAATTTTGTGGATGTATTCATGTTCGGGATTCTCTGCCTTAGCTAAAATAGCATTTTCATCGATCATTTTAATTGAAGCCCAATCGGTAATTCCTGGTTTCAGCTTAAATATCTGTGCTTTGACCTCAGCTGGATAATATTTCACATACTCAGGGACTTCTGGACGTGGACCAACCAAAGACATATTGCCGATAAGAACATCAATTAACTGCGGAAGTTCATCAAGCTTAGTTTTACGCAAAAACCGCCCTATTGAAGTAATCCGTGCATCTTGCCCAACAGTTATCTTCAATCCACGCGCTTCGGCATTAACTACCATTGTGCGAAATTTATGAATCTGAAATAATCGCTCATACTGCCCAACTCTGGTTTGACGAAAAAATATTGGTCCAGTTGAAGTTAGTTTAATTAGCAACATTATAATCAAAAGCACTGGAGATAAAACCACTAAACCTGCAGCAGCACAAAAAAAATCAAATAGGCGTTTCTGAAGCACGTCTAGCTCTATGCCAAAATTTGACGAATAGCCGCAATCACTCGCGTTTGTTCTTCATCACTCATTTTAGTATAAAGTGGCAAGCTCACTGCATTTTGATAATAATTACTCGCATGTGGAAATTGATCATTTGTCAATGAATAGTGCTCTTTCCAGTATGGTTGAGTATGTAGCGGAATAAAATGTACTGATGTACCGATACCTGCTTCACTCATTTTTTGGATAAATTGATCGCGATTAACTTTAGCACTAACAATCTGACAACAGAATAAGTGCCATGAGTGAAGATCTGTAGTATGATTTTTTACCTGTGGCGGCAAAATAATCGGTAAATCCGCTAATTCAGTCAAATAGCGTTCTGCCATTTTTTGACGTCTAGCTTGAAAACGATCAGCTTTGGCTAATTGACATACCCCAAGCGAACTGGCAATATCAGTTAAATTATATTTATAGCCCGGCGCAACAATTTCATAAAACCACGCTGGTTTAGTTGAAGTATAACGATCAAAAGCATCACGGTTCATTCCGTGCAAGCGCATAACTTTACAACGCTTGGCGATTTCGGGTTTATTGGTAACTATCATACCACCTTCGCCAGTAGTGATGGTTTTAGTCGCATAAAAACTATAAACTATCGCATCCGAATCGTGTTGTCCAATATAAACATTATTAATCTTACTTGGGCAAGTATGTGCAGCATCTTCAATAACTCGAAGATTATGGCGTTTGGCAATAGCTAAAATTGCTTCCATATCGCAAGGTAGCCCTGCCATATGTACTGGAATTATCGCTTTGGTCTTGGCAGTGATTTTGCTTTCAATCTGAGCAATATCAATACATAGCGTTGTGGGATCACAATCGACAAATATCGGATCAGCACCCAAATAACGCACAATTTCTGCTGTCGCAGTAAATGTTAGGGTTGGAACAATTACTTCATCGCCGTAATTAACCCCACACGCCTCTAAAGCCAAATGTAAGCCAGCAGTAGCAGAATTAACCGCAATTGCTTCGACACCAGCACCAATGTATTCGGCAAATTTTTGCTCAAACTCACGCGTCTTGGGACCAGTAGTTACCCAGCCAGAGCGCAAACTTTTTACAACTTCTTCAATTTCTTCCTCACCAATATCCGGTAAAGCAAATGGTATAAATTTTTGTTCCATAGTTTTTATATATCTCGCTAATAGAATTCTTTGAACCTGAAATTATACCAGTCCGAGCTATTACTATGGCGAATAAAAGCGGTTCTCTATATTTTATCAAATAGCCATTGACGAATGAACACCGTTCATATTACAATACACCGCTTAAATGAACAACGTTCATATAAAAGGAACCCAAAGAATGAATACCCCTAAATTAAGAAACCTCACTAAAGAAAAAATTGTAGCTAAGGCAGTTGAACTTCTTGAAAAATCTGATTTAGCTAAATTAAGTATGCGCGCACTTGCCGTAGAACTTGCTGTTCAGGTGTCAGCATTGTACAATCACTTTAAAAACAAACAAGAGTTAATTATTGCACTACAAGCTTACTACCTACGGCCACAAAATCAGCATTACCCGATCAATTACAATACAGATAGTTGGCAATCCCTAATTCAAAATATTGCAAGCTCTTCACGGCTTGAATTTACCACACGTCCATATGTGTTAGAGTTATTTGCCACCTCCGCTTCTGATTCTGAACAATCCAGCATTCAATTTGAAAATTATTTAATGAAAATGCTCTCTTTTGGATTCAATCTATTACATGCAGCACAAATTAGCCAAACACTCTACACCTATATAGTTGGATTTTGTAATTTTGAAAATGGTGTAAAGAAATCTAGCATTAATATTGAAGAACGTCAAACAACTACGATCATGGAAAAATATCCTCAAACCCATAATTTTTTACGACAATACGATTGGGATTTTGACCGTGATTACGAATTTGGGATCCAGTCATTAATTCGTGGTTTTACAAGTTGCGCCCATGAAACTGATTAGCCAATCTGATATTGATTGCGTATTCAACAATTTGGATAATTTAGGATATTGTTGCGAAATAATTTCCAGATATGACAAGAATGCTTGTGATGATGCTGGTTTTAGTCTGGCAATGATTGTCACCTTAACTAACGATATACCATTAATCAATTATGCATTTAACACACTACAGCTAAACTTCCTCGCTTGCGACAATTATGGTTACACGCCATTGCATCTGGCCGCAAAATTTAACAAACTTGAAGCATGTAAGTATCTTTGCAAAGCCTGCCCAGAACTTATAGACCTCAAAACCAATTCAGGTTATAGTGTTTTGCATTGCGCTGTAGGTTTTGCTGAGCTAAAATTAATTACGTACTTGATTGAAAGTCAACATGCTGACATTTATAGCACATCATTAAGCGGGCGCACAATTGAATACTTCGTACAAAATAATCCCAGCGATGATGTCAAAAACTATACCTCAAGTTTATTTATCACAGAAAGAACTATAAATGAAACTGCCTTTAATATTTAGCAATCTAAAGGATGCCACATATCGCAACATTCTAATCTTCTCTTTATTGGGTGGCGTCTTAATGCAAGCGGTGTTAGTTCCAACATTAGACTATATTGCCTTAACTATTAAGCATGACAACCAGGTTTTTTATAACTATGCGACCATTGCAACTTTAGCTGCCACGCTTCCCCAAGCTCTAAGCTTATTAATTAGTTATTTTGTCAATAACTTAGGCTTTAGAAAAGTACTAGTGACTGGATTAAGTATTTTATTAATAAGCGGTAGTATAATATTATTTATCCAGCATATCTTTATCATTTATGTGAGCTGGATTATCTTATGTGGAGTTATTTTTAATGCTTTATATTTGAATCTCAGTCGGCAAATCTGCGCGCTCTTTGCTACGAAGATCAAAGATTATCAGAGTGATTCATTTATTCTTGGTGCAATAGGAAATATATTGGGTTATCAATTTGGAAATCTAACATATAACTATGCTCATCTTTCAGGCGTAATTATTGTTTTCTTTGTAGTTTGTCTAGCCATGTTTTTATTAGTTCGCAAGATTAAATTTAATACCATTATTGAAGAAGCCAGAGCTCAGACACCAAACCTTAAACAACTTTATCTAGTTCTGATAAAACAAAAACAGTTGCTCATATTTTTAGGCTTTATGTTTAGCATAATTTTAGTCGGATCAGGGTTAAATCTCTTTCTTGTTAGTAAAATTCACCAGCTACACCTCAACAATACCGTATATTCAAATTTCTTTACATTAATGACTATCGGTAGTATGAGTGGAGCTCTTTTACTCAAAAATCCAAAAGTTCAACATTTAAACAGTCTACATAGTTTAATCACTGCCAGTTGCTTATTTTTAATATCATATCTATTTCTTGCCAATAGCGCTACTTTGTACTGTCTACATATAATCGCGGTTATACTTGGGTTTGCTAATTCCTTATTTCTAATTAACATGAATACCATTTGCATGAATTTTATTAACCTCGATCAAGAACTATTAAAAATTGCACCGATAGTGAATGGTTTTATGATGAGCGGATTTTATGGTGTTTCGTTAATTGGACCATTAATTTACAATCATTTACTGCAGGCTGCAATTAGTTTGAACCTAATCATTTATATTATAACTCTATTACAAGCAATAATAATCGCTAGTTTGTTTGTAATGGTTAAGCAAAATAGATTTAAAATATAATCATCTAGCTGAAAAGCATTGCGTCTGCTGTAGTATAATAACTGTTAAATTTATCATGGGAAATTATACATATGCAACAACAGCTGATTAAGCTAAAACCGATACTTTCATTTCTTGGCGCAACCATTCTTCTATTTGGTTTTATGGTTTATGTCGGAAAAGTTCTAATTCCATTTATTGCAGCTTTAATTTTGGCTTATATTCTAAATCCATTAGTTGATAAACTAGAAAATAAATTCAAAATACGCAGAAAATTTAGCGCCATGTTCTTGGCATTATTAATTTTACTAATTTTTGTTGCAATTCCGATGTATCTGATTCCGGTACTTGTAGGACAATTTAAAGTTATTCTCACTAAACTACCGCAAATTATTGCTTTAATCAATGTGAATATCATTAGCAAACTAAATCTTCAATTAGGTACTCATTTAAGCTTGGACTTAAATAGTCTGAAAGAGATGCTGGTTACTAATCAAGCAAAAATTTCGAATAATTTAGATCTATTTTCGCACATTGCCCAAAATAGCATAATTCTAATTGAAATTGTTGTCTACATTATATTAATTCCATTTGCTCTTTTTTACTCAATTATCAACTGGCATAATATTCTTAAATTTTTTGATGAACTTATTCCTCGTTCATTCACTTCCGCAATGCACCGTCTATTTCGCGATGTTGATGTGATGCTTTCTTCATATTTACGCGGACAACTTTCAGTTATGCTAATCATGGCGGCTTACTATGCGGTCGGTTTAAATATCGTGGACTTACCATCGGGCACGGCTATTGGGATTATAACGGGACTAATGGTATTCATTCCTTATTTAGGAGTATTGTCTGGCTTGATTTTTGCGTTAACCATAGGGCTTTCACAGTTTACAGGATCTGGAAATTTATTGGCTATCGTGATTGTTTTCGCTATTGGACATGTTATGGAGGGTGGTTTGGTTACTCCATTTTTGGTTGGTGGCAGAATTGGGCTTAATCCAGTAATGATCATTCTTGCGTTGATGGTTTTTGGTAAAGTATTTGGAATTGTTGGTGTATTGCTAGCACTTCCTTTATCAACCATTGCAGTAGTTCTACTCCGTCATGCTAAAGAGTACTATACTAACACCCATTATTATAAAGATCATTCGTAATGAGTGCTCAGCAGCTATTAGACTTATTCAATCAGCACTATGATTTTAATAGTTTCATTGCTTCTGGTAATGAAATAACCGTAGCGAACTTGCAAAGCTTTACTAATCAGTTTACCCACATATATGGTGAACACTTGACGGGTAAAACTCATTTATTAAAATCATGGGTTAATCTTGCATCTGGTCGCCGTCAAAATGCAATTTATCACGATGCTTTGGAGCTAAGCACAGAGCAGTTGAGCAACATAAATTTAGATGAATACCGTTTTATTGCCGTAGATAATATTGATACCCTAAGCGAAGATCAGCAAATCGAGTTATTCGATTTATTCAATCATATAAAGCTTAATAACCGTGACAATTATTTGCTAACTAGTTCGACCATTAACCTTAACAATTCTAAAATTCGGATTGACTTAAAAACAAGGATTTACTCAGGTTTAGTATTTGGACTTAAAAATCTTAATGAGTCAGAACTACTCAATGCGCTAATCATTTATAGCAATCGTGAGGGTATCAAAATTGGTGAAGCAGAATTAAAATACCTGCTCCACCATTATACACGCAACCTAGGCAAGTTGATTCAGCTAATTCAAAAAGTGAGTAATTCTGCGCTAGCGCTTAAAAAAGCGATTACTATTCCTCTGATAAAACAAAATTTAAATTAGAATGACAGAATAGCTAATTTATAATCTCAAAGCGCTTTTAAATAAGCGCTACTTTGTACACAATTTATGCACATCCAATTAATCAACCTATTCATGCCACATGTGAGCAACTTATATTTCAACAAATACAACAGTTGATTAGCTTACTTAAGCACATAGACAGGGTTATCCACAACTCACACACACCCAATCGACACAACTATACATAATACCAATGAGTAACTAAATTTAAACTATATAAATCAATTTGTTAAATTGTGAATATAATTAGCGTATAACTAGAGTAACTCACTTTGTTCTGGTGAATTTTGCTTATCAACAATCGCACTAACCTGTCCATCACTAAGCGTAATCGCAATCTTGCCATGATGTTTAGCTTGTTTAATACTTTGAATTAATTTGCCATTATTATCACGGACAATTGCATAGCCTCTGGTTAAAACATTATGCGGATTAAGCAAATTAAGATTATGTATGCAATTATTCAGCCTGACTTGTTGATCCTTATATACCGAATTAAACGAGCGGGCAAGGCGTAGTTTAAGTTGTTCCAGCCGTGCGGCTTGTGGTTCTAACTCTGGCTTGAGCTGAACAATTTTACTTTGATAAATATCCAGCTGCCAGCGCAATTGTAATAACTTACTTTGAATTACCTGAGTTAATTTTTGCTCTAATTGGGTTAAATGCTGAGTTTGCATCGCCAGTTTATTAAGCGGATTTGACGCTTTCAACTGAGCTAGGTTTAGATCTAGGCGCTGTTGTTTATCATTTAGAAGCTGAAAAAATTGGGTTTTAAGTCCGCTTTCTAATGAGCGTACAACTTCGAGCCATTCACTACGGCTTTTGGCAACCAATTCGGCTGCTGCAGTTGGCGTGGGTGCACGTAAATCTGAAACAAAATCAATAATCGTGGTATCAGTTTCATGCCCAACCGCGCTGATTAGTGGAATCTGACTATTAAAAACCTCACGCGCGACAACTTCCTCGTTGAAGCACCACAAATCCTCCATACTACCTCCGCCACGGCAGACTATCAGTACATCGACCTCTTGACGTTGATTAGCGGTACGAATGGCACGAACTAATTGCATACTCGCATCACTGCCCTGCACCGCACTATGATAAATCACCAGCGGAATATTTGGCATCCGTCGACGAAGCGTTGTTACCACATCACGAATCACCGAACCTTCTTTGGAAGTAATTACACCGATAGCACGAGGGAAAACTGGAATTGGTTTTTTGTATTTCAACTCAAACAAGCCTTCAGCTTTCAGCTTCTCAATCAAACGGGCATAGGCTTCCCATAAAGCGCCCAAACCAACTTTGCGCACCCGTTCAACATTAATTTGGTAGCTCCCGTTTTGTGGGTAAATCGTAACTCTACCGCGAACTTCAACTTGAGTACCATTCTCCAGCGGAAAATCCAGTAGTCCAGCTAATTTGGCAAACATAACGCAGGAAATTTTTGCGCCCTCATCTTTTAGATCAAAATAGAGATGAGCATAACTTTTGAGCCCTGAAATTTCACCCTTAATCCACATAATCGGCAGATGATTTTCCAAGGTTGATTTGGCAAGTTTGTTGAGCTGACTGACTGAAATTACGTCGTCGTCAGTCTGTTTGGGTGTCAGTAGGTTTATTTGGTTAAAATTCATAGTTATCTTTTTTAAATATCATTGCCGTCGGTGGTGAGTACTTTGAGTATAATTAGGCATATTATTCTTTGGTGTATAAAACCACGCCAGCACGTTCAATATGCTCAATTAGCTCTGAATTATTAATTGTATTATACACAATCAAATCAAATTTATATGGCAACATTAGATCATCTAATAAATCCTGCAGAATATAAATTTGCGCTAATGAAATATTCCCATATAAACATAAATCAATGTCTGAACCATCGCGATAATTACCTTTAGCACGCGAACCAAACAGAACTACACGCTCAACTAAGGATTGCTGCATAAATATCTTGATTATTTTTTGCCAGTTAGCGTTACTAACGCCATATTTATTGATCATAATTGCCTCTAGATAAAGCTCTGCAATTTTTCTTGTAATAGTTTAAACTGTGGATAGTAGCCATTTAAAATCAGAGTGACAATTTGTTGCGCAGTAGATTCATCATACGTGTGGGAAGTTTGATTGCGACTATTTACCATACTCATCCAGACTTCACCATCATTAACTAATCCAAGCGCGAATGCTTCACGAGTGGCATCTTTTGAACCAAAAATCTGACTATTTCCACGTTCTTCAATAAAATCCTTAAGAGTTTTCCATGCTAACTCATGAGTATATTCAAATGCCTGAATCAATCCTTGTGATTCTAACTTAGTTAATTTGCGCACTTGACTTAGCTCAACCGCTTCGCCTAGTTCTACTAAAGCACGATTATAATTGTAAAAACGCTGCTGCCAGCGGATATCTTGTTTCATTTAATATATCTTTCTTATTTCTGATTAGTTAATCAAACACAGCTAACATATTTTTAATGCTGAATTATCATTTTAGCTTTTGGCTTGCCCATATTCTAAATTGAGTGCCTCGATGCGATTTAACCCGATAGCCAACTGAGATAATAACATCTAGATTATAATGCTTGGTGTTATAATTTTTACCATCTGCAGCAGTAGTCAAGTAATCTTTGACAACTGAATTTTCAACCAATTCACCTTCAGTAAAAATATTCTTAATATGCACGCTAATATTTTGCTTTGATCTTTGGAATAACTCGACCATTTGCGCCTGAGTTAGCCAGACTGTATCATCTACTAGTAAGGTCTCAATTTTAGTTTGCCCATCTTCGATTTGATAGATGAGGATATTGCTATTCATTGTTATATCCATGACTTATTAAAAACTCTTGATATAAGTTAATATTAGATTTATTTTTGATACGGTTAACGCAAGACCTGTACCAATAAGGCTACCAAATAAGCTAGGTGCTAGTTTTTTATTGCGACTTTTAAACTAAAATTTGACTCTTTATTTGTCTGACTTACAGCTGGCGAGTTATTTGCAATATTGGTCTGATCATTACCTGATGAATGTTGTTTTGCATACGTTGAATTAGGTGCATAATTATAAATTGGATTATGTATGGTAATCATTTATAAATTAATCTCTATTATTTGATGCAAAATTTATTAATTTAATAAGCAAGGTATTTAACGCTTCATAATTATAAATATCAAGCGGAATATTCATTTTTATTGGTAATTCTAAAGGTAAGCTTGAATTAAAATCATCTTCAATTTTTTTATTATTTTTATTCAATTTATAGTCATTATATTCAGGATAAATTGTTACAACAGCTAAAATATTATTTCTTGAGATAATATTTCTTTTTCCATTATAAATCCCCATGTTATAGTAGTATTTTTCAACAATTTTTTCTAGCACCCTATAATTCCTTATTGTGTTAATAGAACTAAATTTGGCGTCAAGTATGTAATAGAATACTTCATTATTAAATTGATACTTTAAAACAAAATCTGGAGAATAATAATTATACATTTTGCCTGTATCTCTATGATTTAAGTCTACCAGTTCTAAATGTTTTGTTTTCATCTGTAAAAAAGGGCTTATTATTGGTTCATAAGTTATTTGCAATATTGAATTATCGTCATGAATAAAATCTACAGATGCAACATCAGAGCTAATAACTAAATCAACAATATTAGTTTGACATATCCAATAATTTTGTTCAAGAACTTCTTGAATTTTAAATAATGTAAAGTATTCAAATAATTTTGGAACTGATTTTATTTTATTAAAAAATTCATATATTTTATTTACGTTCATGTTGGGATTACCAAACGAATGCCATTTTTTTAACTCTTCAAAGATTAATCTATATAAATTTGAAATTCTAACAACTGGGGTTATTACTGGATAATATGTTTTACCGTTTAACGCTACTCCAATGGCATTTTCAAAAAACCATATTAGTTCACATGCATCATTAATTAATTGATTTATTTTGCCAATCATGCTATTCTTGTTAAATTCAGCAATTATAGTATCACTAATGGAAACATATTGATCATTCGCATATGTTTCAGCATGCTGATACTGTAGTAGGTTATTTGATATTTTAGACAGTTTTCTTTTTACTGAATAGAGCCCTGATAGAATAATTTTATTTTCTATAGTATTCGGAGTATCAATTAATTTATCACTTAATATGCCCCCAATTTTAAAATGACGTCCCCTAATAAAAATATCTCCATTTCCATAAACACCATAAATAGAGTCTAAGTTATTCATAACATCTGTTGGAGAAATACTGAGGGTGCCATTAATTTTCCATGATTCAATTTTCTGAGGTATTAATTTAGTTTTGTGAGAATTTTTTAATTTAAATTGATTTCTTTTTATTATGCCAATTAAGGTATTTGCTGACTCTAAGATAATTTCTATAGTTTCATCACCTTGTTGTTTGTCATGATGAAAGGATATCTTGCTAGCGGATAATAAATTTTTTAATAATACATCAGATCTGTTATACAAATAACTTATCATTGCGTTAAATTTTTCGGCAGAAATCTTACGCATCTTAATATTAACTGTAAAATCTAAATATCCTTCAGATGATGATATTCTTATATCGCTATAGCCTAAAAAATCTCGATATAGATTAATGGGTAAAGTTTCATAGCTATTATTACTTCTTATTAGAGATTGTTCTAAATATTCAAAATCTTCACAATAGATTTTAATGTCGTATAATTCCACTTCAGGATTACAACTTTCAATACGAAATGAAATGAAATGATCTGAATTTAGTTCTACAATAGAATTATCATTATGTCCTATTATACGAGACTCTGGATCATTAACAAATTTGTTATCTCTTCCAAAACCATATTTTAAAAAGACTTTAATGTTAGACATTATCACTACCAGCAAAAGAAGTCTATTGTGTCAAAGTCATTTTTTGCGTACGATATCATTTTTTCTAAATATGATGCAGTATTATGTAACGAGTGCTCTCTTATAACCTCTAGTAATTTCTCTATTCTATTGATGAATGAGGTTCCATGACCTTTAATTTGAGGAAGTACAAACTGCAATATAGCCAAGTCTAATGCTCTTAAAGGATTTTCATTATCATACATCATTCCACCAGCCTTAGCACAATATTCCTTAATTGATTGTTCCTTGCGTTGACTTATATAAACAGGAAGCCCAAAATCATGATTAAAATCATGCAAAACAAGCTTGATCTCATTAAATATTTCTTTTTCTCTAGTAGTAGTAAAATCTGCATTATTTTGAAAACTTCGCCCAAATAATTCTTCCATTTCATTTGCACCAACTGGTAAAATTCCATGATTATTTATTACATCTAAAATATCGCTTTTGGGGATGCGCTGATTATGGTCTAGTACTATTATTGGTGCTCTATCAATAATTCTAGGTGATAACATTTCTGTTGTTGCATCATAATTAATAGTTGCTATAAATCTTAAATTATTTGATATATCAGAAATTTCGCCTAGCTTAATATGATTTTTGTTATTAAATCTGTCCGTCATTCCCATAAATTTAGACCAATAATGCTCCATCGGTGATAGATTTGCTTCATCTAAAATAATGTATGACATTCCAACTTCTGATATTTCGTTATTATCAAAAGACAAGCTCTCTTGTGATAATGCAAGTAGAAATTCATACAGTCCAGTATTTGACGGTTGAAATTGAGAAATTAAGGGATTGTAAAATCCAACTAAATCTTTTTCACTAGTCCAGCCACGCGATACAGCAACTTCCATATGCCTAGTATCTAACTCTTGTGCTTTAATTAATAATCTAGCCAATGATGTTTTTCCTGTACCTGGTAATCCTGCAAAAATAGTTAAGAAAGATTGTTGTAAACAAATCAATAAATTAGCTATTTGCCAGTCTTCAAAATATCTATTATTATTTTTTAATACATTTTTAATGTAAAGAATGATATCTTTATGAGGATCAATCTTATTTTCTAACCGATTATATTTAATACCAATTTTACTTGGTTCAACTTTATAATTACCAAAATTTCCATTTACATAATTGATATATGGTTTTATCTCGACTAACTGCTGACGAACCTTTGTTTCAAAATTATTTGTCATTTCATTGATTTTATCCTCTAATTCTTTAAGGTCGTTTGTCTTTGTCTCAATATCTTTCTTTGTTTTTTCTAGTAGGCTAACATACACATCATTTCGTGTATGATACGTTGTTTCTAAATTTTCAATATCAAATTTTTTAATACTTTCTTGTAGGTTAGTATAATCTTCAACAATGTTATATTTATCCCTTAATTCTTTTATTTTATTTTCTTGATCTCTAATTTTTGCTTCTAATCTCTCACTCTCATCCATCTTTTGTTGCATGTTTTTATATTCATTCACTAATTGAGAATGTCCATCTCTAATAGAGGTTAGCTCTTGTCTCTTTAGCACCAATTCATTAGTTAGTTGGTCTAACTCTAAATATTTTTGATTTTTCTCTTGCAAGCTACTAATGTTATTTTCTAAATGCTCAACGGTATTTAATAAATCATTATTATTCGTAAATTCAGATAATCCATATACGTCTGGGTTTTCGACTACTAAGGTCTTGATTATTTCATTTATGTTCTCTAATCTATTTTGTGAACTTGTTAGCGTTGTGCTTAAAGCACTAGTAGATATATTCAAGAATCTTTGAAGCCTTGTATCATTGTTGTTTTTTATAGCATTTCTGAAATTATTTTCAAATGCTGGTTGTCTAATGAAATTGACAAAACTCTTTAGTGCAGAATTCGACCTTGTTATTTTATCGAGTTCCTTTAGTCCATATGTAATTAAATCACTTGTTGAAATATAATCAACTTCTTCACATTTATGACTGTCATTTAACTCCCATAAAATACTCCCAAAGTTATTCAATATATCACAGTCGAATCCACTCTCATCTTTAAATGAAATTAGATGAGCGGATAAATTGTCGATATTTATCTTATAAATTATATCCTTTTTTAATAACCCCATGAATTTAGGCTCAAACCATTTTAATTGTATGGTGGTTCCGTCTAAATCACTATTTAAGGTTTCCCATTTAAATGGACCATAACAGAAATCTTGGTTTTTAATCAGAATATATTCAGTAATTGGTTCTTTCTTTAACAAAAGAGTCGCATTGTCACTAGATGGAAGATTTCTTTCTATAATTTCAATAAGGTCTTTAGGAGGAACATTATCCTTGTCTAAAATATATTGATCATTTATTTTATGTACTTTAGATTCAAATTCACAACTATCGTCTTCACTATTATAATAAGATTGGCTTGTCGCATCTTGTACTTTGAGCAAAAATAACTTATTAGGCGTAATAGTATTAAAATAGTTTTTTATAAATACTTTCTTGGTTTTAGAGAAGTTGCTGCCGTTAACCAACTCCCAATTATTATTTGACTTCATCAGTACAACATTAACATATCCCTTGTAATCAGCACCTTTAGTTACACTTCCTTTAAAGCCAATTACTTCATAATTAAAATTAGTCATAATTTCCCCTATTAATTTAATTACTTTTGTTGCACTAACTTATCTAAAAAATATTAAAAAATTGATTTATAGAATAGTAAACTTTCAAAAACACTCAGGCATATTTAATAGCTAATTTAACCGTTACTTATGATTAATTAACCACACTTAATCATAAAAACACATGTTTGCTTCATAATATTTGATACTTTAGGTGCCCGGATAAATTGTATTATCACCGTCTGGATAAAACTACGTAAGTAGCATTTTAGATAAAACTATGTTGATACTTAAGAACGAAAACTCTATCTTGCATAGATTACCAATACTGCTAGTTTAGTACAAATTAAAAATTATATTAATTGCGACTAAAGAAGTTTAAATTTTTTGCTGCATGTACTTTGTAAATTATCTTAATAATTTGATTTAAAGCAGTACAAGTTATTTATGAAGTAACAAAATATAACTAACATCACTAAATGTTCAAGACTTATCGCTTAGTTTAATTTAAATATGCCTATTTAATAGATGATTGTAATGCACAAGATTTCGATAACTAGACTGTATTGTATCATTTTGCGCCACTCTGAAACGTACTAACTTATGGTTATATTCATTATAGTTGAATAATGTTATTCATACAAATTATATTAATATAGAGTACGTTATATTAAATAAACATCGCACCCCTGCAAATTATAAATCAAGTAACTAATAATATAGTAATCTTAATATAATACCAGAACCACAAATTTCTTTAGCTAGCGATTTATCAATATTCTCTTTAAATTCAAGCTGATATCCTTCACCAGTGATAATCAGTTGTTCTAGTTGCTTCATATGATCTTAACTCTTAACAGGCATGTATATCTCAGTAACATAATCTTCAGGATTATCGGTGTTATGTGGACCTTTAATGTATACTTCGTAGGGAGGAACACTTTTATCAACTTTGAGCTTTAACCCACGGACATGAGCATAAGCACCAGCCCACGCATCGCCCATAAAATCATAACTACCAGATAGAGTAACTTTAATCGCTTTGTGCTCAGGAATAGATTTACTTATCAGTTCGCTGTGATTAATAATTTTGCCATCATAAATTACAGCTGCAGTATAGTGCATTATTTCTTTGCTGATTCTGAATTTATCACAAAAACAAACCATTCCTAAGGGGACAAAATCAGCCTCGCCTACAAGCTCATGTAATTCACCAAATGTACCATACATACTATTGGCAATATCTGACATGCTACTAATAGCCGAGAGACCAGCAACCTTAAATCCGCTTATTTCTTGAGGGACGTCAAAATACTCCAGTTTGGCAGGAACACGACCTAATTTAACTATATATTCAAGTCTGATTAAGCCACGCTCAAAATCACGCCCAATCATAACCTGAAACATTTTCTTAAAGAAACAGAAGAACCATGGTAATTTACTACTCATTCTCCAGTTAACTTTGGTCTTACTCTCACTAAGCGCTTCTAAACTAAAAGTTACGTTCGCCTGAGATTTAAATGGTTTGATAAACTGTAGATCTATCTTTACCTCATTTGCCCTGCTATCAATCAGCTTCATTTGTCCCATGCCAGTAAACTTACTTTTCCACTGCAGAAAGTCATGCTGACAATTTACAATAGTTTCATGATCCAAGCATAACCATGGTGACCAGCCACCCCAATTATTAAAATCTGAGATATAATTTAATAACTGCGAAGCTGATGCAGCAATAACTCTTTCTTTAGTAACTGAATAACTCATGGAAAGCCTCCTTGTGATTAATATTTATAAATACTCAAACAGATTCAAACACACTCGTGTGGAAATACTAGTAGGCGCAAACGACGAAGCTTGCTAATTGTAAGTGAAAAGTAAACCAACGATCTAAGATGATGAATTTGATTGAGTAACTATAGATATTATCAGGTAATTTTTAACTACGATTAAATTTTTTTATAAAATCAAGATAACTCATTTCGCGCCACTGCCCGGGTTGTAAATCATTCAGCGAAATACCGCCAATCGCAGCGCGAACTAATCGCAAAGTAGGCAAACCAACTTTAGCAGTCATACGACGTACCTGCCGATTTTTACCCTCGCAGATTGATAATTCGAGCCAAGATGTTGGCACAGTTTTACGAAATCGCACAGGTGGCACACGTTCCCATAATCCCGATGGTTCTGCAATGATCTTAGCCTGTGCTTTGCTAGTAACAAATTCACCCAAATCAACACCATTACGTAATTGCTCCAGTTGTTCAGTGTGAGCATTTCCTTCTACTTGCACCCAGTAAGTTTTAAATTTTTTGTATTTGGGATCACTAATTTTTGCTTGAAGTTTGCCGTCATTGGTCAGGATTAATAATCCTTCGCTATCGGTATCAAGGCGTCCTGCCGGATAAACTCCCGGCAGTTTTATATAGTCTTTTAGAGTGCTATGTGGGGGATTTGGTGAGAATTGGCTAATTACACCGTATGGTTTGTTGAAGAGAATTACCTTAGTCATGCTAGCTTATAATTCTGTTTAGTATAAATCTTTAAGCCATCAAAAACCTGCTGGGCAACTTTCTGGCGAAAGTCACTAGTTCGCAAAAGATCTTCCTCGGTAGGATTAGAGACAAATGCTGACTCGACCAGAATTGATGGAATATCTGGTGCTTTTAGCACTGCAAACCCAGCGCGTTCAATCCCATTGCTATGAAGTTTATTAATATCTTTAAGCTGAGCTAATACAGTTTGTCCAAGCCGACTACTTTTACGCATGGTAAAACTTTGAGTCATATCTAACAAAATTTTATTTACTGCACTGTCACGGGTTTGAAACGACATTCCCCCAATCAAATCGGAGTTATTTTGGCTAGTTGCCATATATTTGGCAAATGCGCTACTTGCACCACCTTCTGACAACACAAAAACTGATGAACCACGTGCAGCCGGTGAAGTAAACGCATCAGCATGAACTGAAACAAAAATATCCGCTTTGGCTTTACGCGCGATTGCTACTCGCGCACCTAATGGAATAAATATATCCTGAGAGCGGGTAAGCTGTGCCTGCATCGTATCGCTGGAATTAATCAAATCACGCAAGCGTTTACCGATATCCAAAACAATGTGTTTTTCTTTGGTACCCTGAGGTCCAATCGCGCCGGGATCTTCTCCACCGTGCCCAGGATCAATCATCACTAATATCTTGCCCTTATTTACGGTTTGTCTATCATTACCACCACTTGGCGCACTAATTACTGGGTAATCCATGTTCCGCTTACTTGACGATGCTGCAGTCGATTCATCACTTTTTGATTGATCTGCATTTAACTGTAAAAATGCCAACATTTGGTCGTTAAGTACGTTACTTTCGTTTTTATTGCTCGGAGCTGCGTTGGCTGGATACATATCAAATACGTAACGATATTTGTAATTTACACTACCAAGACTTACAGGATCAACTGTTTGGGTTTGTGCCGAAACAGGTTGCTTAGCATAAACGACAATCCGTACTGTAGTTGGATTAAACTGCCCAACCTTGATGCCGCTAATTATTGGATCACCATCAAATTGATTCTGAGTTAAACTTTTTAAGACTGTATTTAAAGTAGAGTTTTGGAGATCTATCACAAAACGAGTTGGGTTAGATAAGTTGAAATACTTAGCCTTAATCCCCTGCTCTGCTTCAATAGTTAAACGAGTATAAACATCAGATGGCCAAATCCGCACTGATACAATTTGATTGGTACTATCATTAGCAATTTGATCAATCAAATCATCTGCGGCAGATTTTTTGGAACTAATCAATAAAGTTAGACCAGAAAAAAAACCAAATTTAATCAAATTTCTACGTTGTTGATTAATTTCATCAAACATTTGTCACCTGTATCCGTTAAAGCATTAATAATCAGCTCGCGCCGCTCATCATTAAGAAATTTTATATTTATTTGCCAGTCTATCGGGGGAATTAAACCCTCTGCTTTTTCTGCCCATTCGATGAAACTAATCTGCGGTTCATTAAAATACTCATCAAAGCCAGCCTCAAACCATTCTTCTGGATCACTAAAGCGATAAAGATCAAAATGGTAAACTGTATATGATTCTAACTGGTATGGTTCAACCAAGGTAAAGGTTGGACTTTTTATCGATCCAGTGACACCGATCGCACGTAAAATAGCACGGGTTAATGTAGTTTTGCCCGCACCTAAATTACCATTTAGACTTACGATAAAATTTGGTACAATCACCTGCGCAATTCTAGTTGCCAGATTTTCTGTAGCGTTCAGACTTTCTAAGTTAAATACATGAATCATAATAAATAATTTAAGCAAAAAAATATGGTGGATTATAACATACTCAAGGCATTGATTAAAGACAAAGCGCGAGAACTTGGTTTTTTGGAACTAACCGTTTCATCATGCACAATTGATCCATCCGCACAGCAAAAATTTCAGGATTGGCTGGCACAAGGCTATGCCGGCGATATGCAATACCTTGAAAACAACCAAAATTTACGCTTTAATCCACAAAAGCTGCATCCAAACAGCGTCCGCATCTTAAGCGTTAAGGCTCCTTATTTAACACAAACCACTGCAGCACTTAAAGAACATCTAGGGCAGCCTGAGCAAGCCTACGTCTCAAGCTATGCCTTAGGGCGTGATTATCATAAAGTAGTTAAACAACAGCTTAATAAATTAGCCACGTGGATTAACCAATATCTAAGTGAAGCAGGGTTTGAACACCACTATCGTGCATTTAGTGATTCCGCACCAATTATGGAGGTGCAGATTGCGGCTCAATCCGGTGGCGGTTGGCGAGGCAAAAATACTTTGCTGCTCAATAAAAATCACGGTAGTATGTTTTTTTTGGGTGAGTTATTTACTAATCTGCCCCTAGAAGTAGACGAACCAATATCCGCTCATTGCGGAAGCTGTAATAAATGTGTTGAAGTTTGCCCGACACAGGCATTTATATCGCCGTATGTTTTGAATGCCAAAAAATGCATCTCCTACTTAACCATTGAAAACAAAGGCTCAATTCCGCTTGAGTTACGCCCTCTTATTGGTAATCGCATCTATGGTTGTGATGACTGTCAATTATTTTGCCCGTGGAATAAATTTAGTACTCTCACCACATATACCGATTTCACTCCACGCCATAAACTTGACGCATCAGATTTGCTGGATTTATTTAAATGGAACGAGGCTGAATTTACACAAAAAATGCAAGGCAGTGCAATCTTACGCATTGGCTACGACTCATGGCAGAGGAATCTAGCAGTTGCGCTTGGCAATGCTCGATATCAGGCAGAAATCATCACAGAATTGGAATTTAGATTACTAACTGCCAGCACAATGGTAAAAGAACATATTGCGTGGGCAATCACACAGCAACAAAATAAACGCAGTACTTCAATTAGTTGATAAATCTAAGATAACTGTTAGATGTGTTAAATTAAATAAAAGCGTAAATTTTACTTGCAAAATTTGAAGCACTCAACTATAATACCTATCTCACCTAAAGCGGAAGTGGCGAAATTGGTAGACGCACTGGATTTAGGTTCCAGCGCCGCGAGGCGTAAGAGTTCGAGTCTCTTCTTCCGCACCA
>CAYIZV010000049.1:0-21410 GCA_964367915.1 uncultured Neisseria sp. | reverse complement strand
GGTTATGTCATATCAATCATAATACCATATCTGCTGTCAATGCGTAAGTTCTATAATATATCAAAACAAATCAGACTAAAACTAGAGTAAATTATTTTATAAGATTGCTGTATCAAATTTATACGTAATTAACATAAAATTACGCCATGAACGATAAAAAAATTAGTTAATGATTACGCAATATTTTTGAGTATAAAAAACCTTTACCAAAATCATGGTATTGATAGTTGTAATTATTAATTCAGTTTCGCTTAACAGAGTCAAGTTTCGTAATAGCTATGTAGTTGTTTTTTGGTGATATTGGCTAAATTAAATGATATTTTCTAGATAAATATTACATAGTTAGTTATTGGAAGGTGAAATATGGAGTTTAAATTTGAGCCCAAAGTCAGGGTAAATGTTCCGGTTATTGTTAGTAATATTATTAAAAGTGACGTAAGCAGCTTTGAAATAAACCAGAATAAACTTTGTAACATGATTTTTGCATACTTCGCAATGAACTATCACCTTATTGATAGCTCAGATATTATGTCAATTAATAATCAAACGTTACAGTTTACGCTGACACAAGAAAATCATGATCGCTTTAGTGCCCTATGTGATACTGTTAGTATTACCAATAAAGCACAATTTTTCCGGGTAATTTTGTTTAATTACTGTAACTACCCACGTTACTTAAGAGAGCGAATTATTTTTTCTTCATCTCTAAAAATTATTGAAGAAGGTATCAAAGCACGGCGTAAAATTAAAATCCGTTATAGAAATGAATATCGGATTATTGAACCATATTTTATAATTAAATCAGATGGTGAGACGCGGAACTATATTTTTACGTACTGTGAAAAAAGACAAAGCTATTGTAATTACCGCTTATCTAATATTCATGCCGTCGGTGTCTCGGTTAATGCGCTGCTGGAGCATTACGATAGCGAATACATCAAACAGATAAAGAATAGTTTTGATGCATTTCTTTCCTTTGGTCATCGAGTAAAAGTTCGCTTTGATGATGTGGGTGAGGAAATGTATCGCCAAAATTTAACTCACCGTCCAAAACTGCTTGCTCAACAGGAGAATATTTTTGAGTTTGAATGCTCAGCTCTTAAAGCTCAGTTATATTTTCCACAGTTTATGCACCATGCCGAGATTCTTGAACCAGAAGACTTACGGGCGTGGTTTAAAGAAAAATTTAACAAAGTCGCGACGCTTTATAATCAAAATAACTAAGCAGAATGATATCAGCAATGCATCACCTACTAACGTGAGGTGTCGATATTGCGCTCCGCAATTTAAGGCTAAGTCTTAAGAACTATAACCAACGCAATTGATTGATAGGTAACAGAATGTTTGCAAATATTAAAATTTCTTCAAATAAAATCGCTAAACGTGGCAGCTTTTTCCGCGCCTTATGGTGGCTGGGTTTGGCTAATTTGGCAGTACTCATCTCCATTGAACTAATAACTGGAGGCGTGGGATTACATTTTGCGCCACTAATTCTTTTACTTGGTGGATTGTCACCGTTTATTTTGTTATATTTGTCGCGCTGGATGGCTAAGCGTACCTACGCAATGGAAATAATTTCAGATCGCGAAACGGATACCAATTTAAAAGAATTATATCAATTGGTCGATACGTTACGGCAAAAAGCCAATATTGAAAAGATGCCAGAAGTTGCCATCTATGACTCGGAAGAAGTCAACGCATTTGCAACTGGGTACAACCGAAATAACTCCTTAATCGCTTTTAGCCATGGATTATTAAACCAAATGAGTGCGGATGAAATCGCGGCAGTTGCGGCACATGAAATTGCCCATGTTGCCAATGGCGATATGATAATCCTATCCTTAGTTCAAGCGGTAGTCAACACTATTACGCTAATCATTACTGTACCATTGTGGCTATTACATGTAATTGGCATTTTTAGTGATGGTGCCAGCTATTTAGCTTGTTTGATAATCTGGGTGGTTCGGGTTATTGTTGCCGCAGTTTTAATGTTTTTGGGAATAATGGTAGTAAACTTCTTTTCCCGTAAACGTGAATTTGCTGCCGACAAACTAGCGGCTGAATTATTGAGCAAACAGTATATGATAAATGCCCTGAAAAGACTCCAAGCGGCAAATGATGAAATTGATGATGATAAAGCACATGCTCGATTAAGTGCCATGAAAATCTCTGGTCGACTAGGTTTTTTGGGAGAAGCTTTTTCCAGCCACCCATCCCTAGAGCGACGGATTGAAGCGTTGAATATGGCAAGCGTGGTTGATGGTGGTGCTTACCTTATAGATACGGCATCAGAGCCAACGTCCGTGAGTGATACAACTACATCTAAAGTATCGACAGAGCAAATGGTTACAGCAAAAAAATTAGAGCTGGTCGCGAGCAACTATCCACAGATCTTAATTCAGTCATTAGCGATATTAATCGTTGCCGAAGGTCAGATTAACGATGAAATAACCGAGTTTGCCAGTACCATTGTGGAACATGATGAGTTTATTGGCGATAAAGCTCCTTGTCTGGTAGAATTAGCTCAGCAAATTGAGCATTTCGTTGAGTTACGGGCTAATTCAAGCACAATTTTTAAATTGAAGATTTCTCCAGCGATCAATGCGTTGGCAAATTTAACCAGTGATGAACAGGAGCGATTTGAGATCATTCTAAATGGTATCCACGAGTTTACCGCCAAAGGAAGTGCGACAGATGAAATTATTACCATGATGAGTAAAAAAATCCACTAGTTCAGAAAGAAGTTAAATTATGAAAAAATATTGTAAATTATTGTTGTTAATCTCTTTTAGTGCAACTAGTTTTGCCGAAGATGTCGGAAGTTACTGTGGGTTTTATCTAAAAATGCTGCCAACTAAATCGGGCTATCAAGTTGTTAAAACCTCGGCAAATTATATTAACTCATCAAATGTGTTGTATGCAATTTATGATCTGAATGCTAAAAACTATAAGTTATTAACGATTCCGAAAAGTGATAATCCGAATTTTCAGTGTAATTCTGAGTACGGCGATTCTGACAGCGAAGGTTATTGCAGTGGTGATTTTGTATTAGATGAAAATAATGTCAATAAAGAACAAGCCAGTAATGCGATTACAGAATCGTTAAAAAGTGTAACCTCTTCATTGGGGGGATTTTTAGGTGCAAACAGTAGCCAGAAACGTAAGACTGACAAACCGTTTACGCCGTATCCCAATGTAGCAGCAATAAAAACGGCTCAGGAAAAATCCGACTTGCTAACCAGCCAGTTTACCCAAATTGAACTGTCAGCTTGCGCCGAAGAGCAGAAGAAACAAGCTGCCCGGAAAAAAGCTGAGGAAGAGCAATTGAGAAAAGTGGCTCAATTAGAAGCACAACAAAAAAAGCAAGCCCAAAACGAAACAAAAACAAAACAGGTTGTAAAATCCAATCCTCATCAGTTGGTCAAGTGTAATGGTATATACATTCAATCCAATACACCTGCATCGGCTTACACTATGAGAAGCGGTGATTGTATCGGAAATGCAGCTTATGCCAATTGTGAACAAACCTCATCGGGGATTATTTGTGAGCGAATCTATTTAAATAGCCATATGGGTGGAGGCAGAGGTCATTGGTGCACTTTAGATAGAAAAGGTGATGCATGTATTTATCACAAGAATGTATGCATTACTTGTTCGTATTATTAATTACTGTTAATTTTTTAAGGAGTATTTAGTTATGAAAAAAATATTATTACCGCTGCTAATCTTGGCTGCAACTAACGTGATTGCAAAAACATCATCAATAACTCTAAAAGGATACGTTTCAAGCGTAGCTACAGCTTATGTGCCATACGCTGTCTTTACTTCATCTGGCAAAGATTACAATTTAGGGAATAATGAACAATCATCGAGTAAAATGTCAGATGTTTTAGATCGCGCTGGATGCAGTATTGGTATGAATGGGAATGAAAAGGCAGATTGTATTATAGAAGTGCAATTAAATCAGAAAAAAGACACTATTATAAAAGTTATTTCAGCTAAAAAACTTAATTAGAGGTGGATTTTATGGGGAGTGTGTCCTGAATTTTGTGTCAATTAATTCACTCTTTAAAAAATGTCTAGTTATGCTGGGGGGGGATTCGTACCTTACACATATTTAAAATGTCTGAATTAATTTGAATTTACTGTATTGAAGACGTTGCTCTTTGGTAGTTCCATCGTTGCTGATTAAGGACTTAGTTTTAATCGGCTTAATGTGACTATTGAAGAAGTCACCAATCATGCATAGTTAAAGCTGAGTATGTAGCCAGTAGCTTAGAAATGTTGATGAACAGATTAGTAAAATTTACAAAAAACAGGGACTGAGTTCAACAGGTTTTTGCCGCCGTAAATTATTTTGGGCATGCGCACTTAGTGGAAACAACGTAGCATCTAAACAAGATGTCTTATTGTTGTCTAACTGTATGGTAGTGGCTAATTCATGTAAAGAAAATGGTTATAGTGTGTGTTATTAAATTTTTAAGGAGCATTTAGTTATGAAAAAAATATTATTACCGCTGCTAATCTTGGCTGCGACTAGCGTGATTGCAGAAACGGCTACTTTTGCAGGTGAAGTCAACAGTGCCGCGGGTGCCAATTGGTATTTTGAGGGTTATAAACAGGATAATGGAGCCAAGACTGATTGTAAAGTCAAAGCATCATTTTCAAATACCCCACAAGATGGTTACAGAAATGTGAAACAATCTAAGGTGGTTAAAGAAGGTGCCAGTAAGATTGAGAAAACTTGTTCATTTAACAATGGTGAAGAAACTGGCAAATTATGCGTCATTAAAGCTGAGTATGTACCAAGCAAGATCACTAAGGGAGAATTTGATATTACTAAAGTAATTTCAGTTCAAGAAAAACCCGGAAAACTTACCTGTCAGTAATCCAGTAGTTTTACCTGACGTAATCGATTAATCCCTCAGTTAAATTGTAATTTACCTGAGGGGTTTTATTAACTAGTTTTATTCCTAGTGAATTAGCTAAGACGATACAACGGATATCATTTTGCAAAGGAAAGAAATTATGCTATTTATCATCTGGTTTATTTTATCCTTAGTTGTGGGTTTGATGGCGAAAAGCAGCGGGAGATCTTTTTGGCTGTGGTTTGCCTTGAGCCTTGTATTTGACCCAATCTTAGGATTTATTGTTTATTTTATTAGCGTAAAAAATCGCTAATAGCGCAACCTTAAGTAGTTTTATAACAAATTTATAATGGTGAAAAAAATGATTCAATCAATATTAAATGGTGATAATGACATTGGTGATTTTGATATTAGTACTGCAATAAACGAGTCTATGAGCATTGAACTCTATCATGAAGATTCTCAAAGAGTAATATTTTCAGGAGATACCGTTACGGTTGCTTGTATTGACATAAATATAATGACGCTGAAAACACACAATGAACTATATTGAGTCTATTGCAGAGCATTATTAAATGATAACCCGAGATGTCAATAACATATTTTATCTTTAACAAAAATTTAGCCAAAAATAATTGGCTAAATTTACAGCTAATTAGGAGTGGTGCGTAAAAACCACCTTGGAAATATTGGCTCAAAAGTGGACAATTTTTAGCGATAAATCATGTTAGAATCAACTGTTTTAGATGTATATTGCGATATAGCAAAGGTTGGTTTTATAAAATTAATCTCAGTTATCGTTTTTTGAAAGGTTATTAATATGGCATATAGGTATGATAATGATTTAGAATTTCTAAAGACCTGTTCTGCTGAGGAACTGGATGTTTTAGTAAAATTATTGACAATAGATAAAGATGGCGAAAAAAGAATTACTGAAGAGCTTACTCAATCGCAAAGATATAAATCAGATTTCCCTGAGCATAATTTATATTGGGATTTAATTGCCGCGGAATTACAATGTTTTGGGGCAAACAGCATTGTAACGCTTTTCCGGGGCGGTAAAGGTGTGACTTATAGAGAAATACTCACCGATGTTTGTAAAAAAATGAAAGTTAATTTCAATGATAATTCCTCTTGTGAAATGATTGAACAGAATTTACTCATGAAAATTTTAACTGATTCAATGGATAAAATGTCACCAGCTGAATTACAAGAAATCACAAAAGAGTTAGATCTAAAAACTACAAATTTTACAAAAGAGGCGATCGTTATTGCATTGCAAGCCTCAATTCGGATCGGCGGTTTTGCGTCGTATCAAGTAGCACTGATCGTGGCTAATTCTGTTGCTAAAATGTTGGTTGGACGTGGGTTAGCTTTGGCTGCAAATGCGGGTCTAACTCGTGCCATGAGTATTTTTGCGGGTCCTGTCGGTTGGACTCTAACTGGAGCGTGGACAATTGCCGATTTGTCTGGTCCAGCTTTTCGCGTAACGATTCCTTGTGTAATACAAATTGCATGCTTACGTGCTCAAAAAGGACATTACGAGCCGTCTACGGTTAATTTTACTATTCCTCGTTCTTAATATACATAGAAGTTTAGCTGATAAGAGCACATTTATATGTGCTCTTATTGGTTTTATTTATAAAAAATTTTTTTGGGGTAAGTATGTTTAATTCAGATTTAAAAAAAGAATGGCTTGGACAGTTAGAAGTAGCACAAGAAGATTACAAAGATACATTTGCCGTGGCGCAGGGATATATAACTTCATTGTTTGAGACGAGAACTCAAGCCGTGCTTGTGATTAATAACGTTGAAACATTTATTAATTCCATTGCTCAATCTCCAAAGCAGCTAGAAAAAGAAATTGGAAACATTAACGCGGAATTACAGTTTTTCAAAGAAGTTATAAATATTCAATTAGAGAGTGATAAAAAAATTGACACCAGTAGCTCAATGGCTGGGATTGGTGCGGCAGGTCTTGGCGTAGCTGCGTTTGGACCAACAGCTGCAATGGCAATCGCAACAACCTTCGGTACTGCGTCAACAGGGACTGCTATTTCAAGTCTGGGTGGTGCTGCAGCTTTTAATGCAGCAGCAGCGTGGTTAGGTGGAGGAGCACTTGCGGCTGGCGGCGGCGGTATGGCTGGTGGAGGAGCCTTATTGTCAGCACTAGGTGGTCCAGTGACTTGGACTATCGGCGGAGTTGCTTTAGCTGGATCTTTATTCTTTAAAGCATCCAAAAATAAAAGAATTGCTGAAGATGCCGAACAAATGGTGTATCAAATTAAGGGGCAAACTAATAACCTAAAAAAAATTCAAGCCGAAGTAATCGGGTTAGAAAAACTAACCTTAGAACATTCACTTAGTGTAAACAATGAGTTAGATTCAGTAATCAAATTAATTACTGGTAAAAAAACTCCCCTGCTTATTAGACATAATGAGAGTTTGGTTAGCCGATTTTTTAGAGTTAAGCCTAGCCTTTTCATTTCTATTGTTTTAATTATTTTGGTTTCAATTATTGATAAAAGTGGATTAGGTGAGCCTATGCCTACAATTGTGAGTTTCATAGCTATATTTGCAATTACAATTCAACTTCCTGTTGGCATATTTCGTTGGTTAAAGACAAAATTTAAGCCCGTGCCAATTGAACAAAATAAATTAGTAGCGTTAAATGCAAGCACAATCAAAAAAGTAAATTTTGATAAACTCTCTAAGAAAAAACAGGACATGCTATTCACGTTAGTGAATAATACGCTTTCTTTATCAAAGTTAATATCTAAACAAGTGGGTTAAGATGAAATTATTTAATTTTTTAAAATCTAAAAATAAGGTTATTCTTAAAGATGAAAATGCTTATGAAAATCAGGATATCCAAACGGGACAAGCACTAGCATCGATAGTTAACGTAATGAATACTGCTAGACAGAACACATACAATGAAACAATGAGCAGTATTATTTCGCAAAGGCTAAAAGATACGTCGAAACAAGCGCAAAATTTTAGTAAAGCTTTGGGTTGTATGGCTGAAATAGAAAAATTTATTCGTAATCCTGAAAATATATTAGGTCGTCCTAGCACTAAACATGGTGAAATTGCTGAAATGATGGATGTTGGACTCACCAATGCTAAAAAGTTGGTTAGTGGAGGGAAAATTAGTCATACATTTAAAGGTATTGGTAGGTTTGCTCCTGAGGATTATAAAATAAACGGGGTAAATATCCAATCAAAATTTCTTAATGGCGCCAATAAGACAGTCAAGGCTATTTTAGGACACTTAGATGACCATAACACGTTCGCTAATCAAGGTGGAAAATATGTAATACCTAAAGATCAATATAATGATATTATTGAGATCATGAATGGAACCTATAAAGGTGAGCTTAGCTTGAGGTCGCAAAATGCAATTAAAGCTAACGCTGATCAACTAGAAAAGCAGACAGGCAAATTATTTAGTAAACTAGTCAAACCGTCAGAATTAGATTATGGTGAAGTCCAGTCAGGGAGAGTTGAACAAACGCTAAATTCTAAAAAAAATGAAATCAGTAAAATTAATGATGAGCGTAACAATGAAATAAACAAACAAGCTCAAGAAAAAGAAAACACTGCAACTCAACAAAGCAAAGCATCTTTTGGTGAAGGATTGAAAGCTGCCGCTTATGCTGGTGCCTTAGAGGCTGGAATGCAAACGGCTATCGCTATGTTTAAGAAAAAGAAATCATTAGCAAAATACACGGAACAAGACTGGAAAGATGTCGGCAAGGTATTTGGAGAAGGTGCGATTAATGGCTCAATAAAAGGTGCGGCGATTTATACATTATCCAATTACGCTAGCATGTCAGCTCCATTGGCAGGTGCATACGTTTCGGCAATTTCTGGCATGTCATCGTTGTACTTATCTTATAAAAATGGTGAAATATCAGGTGAGGAGTTAGTTGATCAAAGCCAAATTATCTGTTTTGATACAGCAGTAAGCTATGTAGGTGGAACCATTGGACAAGTACTGATCCCAATCCCAATTTTGGGCGTCATCATTGGATCAATATCAGCAAGTGTTGCTTCGAGCATTCTCAAAGAACATATTAATAAACATGAACAAGAACTTATTGAACTTTCAAGGAAAAAATTTACTGAATACATACAGATGTTAGATAATGAACTTTATGAATACGTGACAGAATTATATGAGCGCATGAATGTTTTGTGGTTATTATCAAGAGATGCTTTTGATCCTAAAGTTAATTCCAAAATTCGTCTGCAAGCAAGTGTAAAATTAGCCTGGGCTCATGGAGTAGAGGAACATAAAATCATAAAATCTCGCGAAGAAGGAAGAAGTTATTTTATGGGCTAATTTAAGCGTGGTTCTTTCACGTTTATATACGTTACGCAATCAGTTGGTGCATGGTGGTGCCAGCTGGAATAGTATCCTTAATCGCAAGCAAATCAACGATGGCAATAATTTATTGATGAAATTACTTCCAATTATTATCAAAATAATGATTGATAATCCACAGGAATATTGGTCTCCAGTCAGTTATCCCGTACAAAAATAATTAGGTAAATGCCCAAAAATATAATCATTAGCCGCGGCTAATTACATAAATATTAAAAAGAAGCTCCGCCCCGACTGTCTCGGTAAAAATATTGACATGTGTTTTTTAGTAGTGTATAATTAGTTACCTCTAACAACTCTATAAGAGTAACCAACATGGCAACATTAACTATTGATAAACATTCTTCAGCACCAAGAGTAAAAAAACATCGTGATAACATGTTAAAGGATGGTTTTAAGCGGGTTCAAAAATGGGTATTTGATATTGAAAATGCTACAATACAAGAAAAACTGAAAAATGATTTAGCTAACTATAAAATTACTCAAGATGAACAAGAGTTAAATGATTTTGCTTTTGAACAATTGACAAGTATTGAGGGTTGGAAATGAAGCGAGCTGACGTTGTAGTCTTGAACCTAGGTGGAAATGTAGGAAAGCCTAGACCGGCTTTAATTGTTCAGGCTGATATTTTGAATCAGGATGATAGATTAGCTACTACAATAGTCCTACCGCTTACTTCTGAATTGTTGAATATGGAGATTATTAGGTACAAAGTAGAACCTAATAACACCAATGGTTTGCAATGCACATCACAAGTAATGGTAGATAAAATCATGCAAGTGGAAAAAAGTAGAGTCCAGAAAGTTGTAGGGCATTTGACAAAGAAGCAAATGGATGAGATAGAATCCAGATTATTAGCTATCTTAGGAGTACATTAGAAGTAATAAAAATAATGATCGATAATCCGCAGGAATATTGGTCTCCAGTCAGTTATCCGGTGCAAAAATAGCTTGATAAATCTTCAGAATGTAAACCTCAGTTCAGAAAACGGATAATAAAATCGGCAAAGCAATAAACATATTACAATTTATTAGTGTGGTACTTTTTTATTGTGCAAATAAGCCTGATAAAAAAAGCCACAACGCAATTTACAAAAAATAGATGCCAACGCGATAACAATTTCATCGCAGCAATTGCATCTTTTTGCACACCAGCGCAGTAGTTGGTTGCTGAAAATTATTAGCCGTTTCTGTTCCAGAGGTACCGCTTTCGCGGTATTAGATAATACCCGCTTGGAGTAATGTATTTATCTGTTCAGGGGTTAATTTTACTGTTGTCATAATATTTAACTCAAGCAATTCATCGCTTAATTGACGGAGTCGCTGTTTATATTGGTTGGTGTTTTCATGGCTCCGGTTACGGTCTGTCGTCGTTATTAGCGAAGTAGTAACTTCTTTGTCGCTATAGATGCTTTGCGTGTCGTTGTTGCGAATTTTATTTAAGCGCAAATTAATAACATCTGTTGTCATTGCTGTGGTTGACTCGCTTAATAGCATGGTTTCCTGTGCAATAAGTTTTTTGGTTAGCTCAATATTTGCCAGTAATTCATTAATTCCCACCTGTTGATTCAGTGCGGCAACCGCAATTCTTAAGCTATAGTAAGCCTTCAGTAAATCATTGGCTAACTGTTGTTGCTTGAGGAATTGGTCGTATTCGGCAGTAAACATTTGCTCAATATTATTATCAAACTCATTGAATGTGATGATCTTTTTTGCACCGTTGAGTGTTTTTATGACGACCAACATTTCTTGCTGAATTGCCGCCGCTTTTCTTAAGCTTATTTGCTCATTCTCATTTGCCCTTGCGTTACGGTCTTTTAAAGTTGGCAATATTTTTTGGTGAATGATATCTGCATTTTTAAAGTCTGTATTCAATTTATTTCCCCTTAATATATCGGTAATTAATGTGATTATCGAAGCTCAAAACTATTGTTTTAATTGATTAATCGAGTTAATCTCATTAGCGTAATTTAGTAGCGCATTTTAATCAGAGTGGTTTTGAAGTTAAGCTTTGATTTTAGTAGTGCCCTAATCCACAAGACGTTATTTTATGATAGTGGAATTTAAAGCAGCTACACCACTATTTATAAATATTCAGTTCTATTTTGTGTCTGATATGATTAGCTAATTGTTAAAAATTGAGAGGTAATAAGCTGTAAAAATTATAATCTGAACGATAAAATACTCACAAATTAGCTCAATGAAATAATTTTGTAAATTCTCAAAAATAGAATCATTAGCTGCTGAAAATTGCGTTAATTCATAATCAAATCAGTCATTATTTATATCCTAAAATGCTTTGTTGCTGTTGTTATTAGAGTTGGCGATTTTTTGTTAGAATCATTGCCTAACTTAAACCGCAATAAGCTAAAAGCACTCTTGCTACAGCTATTACAAATAAATTTTAAGAAAGATATAATGAACAATGTCAAATTATGGATCGGTAATCTGCCGATTGAGTTACCTGCCCGCGAACAAATTATTAGAATCGCGGAATTGCCAATATTAGCTGGGCATTTGGCGATTATGCCAGATGTTCACTTAGGTAAAGGAGCTACCGTTGGCTCGGTAATTCCTACTCGCAATGCTATTATTCCTGCGGCAGTTGGGGTTGATATTGGCTGTGGTATGTGCGCAGCTTTAACTAATTTAACCGCAAATGATTTACCCGATAATCTGTCGAGCTTACGTAATCAAATTGAGCGAGATATCCCAGTTGGTTTTAACGATCATCAGGGAGAAATTAATTTACTGGGGGATATTGGTGAGAAATACAGAAATAAGCTTTATCACACTATCCAGCAATTTGAATCTTTGGAATTACAGAACAAATTAGGGGCAGCCAAAACAACTAAAATTATTCGTCAAGTTGGGACGTTAGGTGGTGGTAATCACTTTATTGAAATTTGTCTTGATGTACAAGATCGAGTCTGGATAATGTTGCACTCTGGTTCACGGGGTATCGGTCGTCAAATTGGTGACGTCGCAATTGAAATGGCAAAAACCCAAGCCATTACTAATCATCGTTTGCCTAGCGATGAAAATTTAGCGTGGTTAGATGAGGGTTCAGTTGAATTTAACTCATACATTCAGGCTATGACTTGGGCACAGGATTATGCGCGCTTTAATCGGGATACGATGCTAAATCTGGTGATTGGTGCACTTAAACATAAATTGCCGACTTTATCAATAGTGGGAGAAGTGGTAAACTGTCATCATAACTTTACCTCACTTGAGGAACATTTTGGTGAGAAAATGTGGATCACTCGCAAAGGTGCGGTTTCTGCCAAGTCTGGTGAATTAGGAATAATTCCTGGCTCCATGGGTGCTAAAAGCTTTATTGTAACTGGCAAAGGTAATTCTAGTGCTTATTGCTCATGTTCACATGGAGCGGGGCGTAAAATGAGCCGTACTCAGGCAAATAAGGCCTTTTCCATCGAGGATTTAAAGATGCAAACCCTCGGAGTAGAATGCCGCAAAGATACCAAAATCATTGATGAGATACCTGGTGCGTATAAGGATATCGATGAAGTAATGAATGCGCAGCTTGATTTGGTTGAAATTGTGCAAACCTTAAAACAAGTATTATGTATTAAGGGATAGCATTATTTTTTGATTTTCATGCGCACATGCAGATGTTTTTTATCAGACAATCTGTTGAGCTTACGTACTTAAATTAGCTCTTTATGCTATAATCCTGCTCTGGAAATCAATCGGGCAATCGCGGTTATTGGCTTAATCGAGGAAAGTCCGGACACCAGATGGATAAAAGTGCTGGGTAACCCCCAGGGGTCGCTTCGGCGGCTACGGAAAGTGGCGCAGAAAATATACCGCCAGCAATGGTAAGGGTGAAAAGGTGCGGTAAGAGCGCACCGCGCAACTAGTGATAGTTGTGGCAGGCAAAACCCCACTTGGTGCAAGACCAAATAGGCGCAATTCGTATTTATCCTCTACACATAGTTGCGCGGGTAGGTTGCTAGAGCCTCTTGGTAACAATTGGCCCAGATGAATGATTGCCTCAAGCTTACAGCTTAAGACAGGATCCGGCTTACAGATTGATTTCCTCTTCAATTCTATTCTTTCATAGGATCAAAAAATGTCCGATCAACATCTCATCGAAAAAACTATTACTTCAGAACAAGTCTTTGCGGGTAATTTTATGCGCGTATATCGCGATAGTGTCGAGCTACCCAATGGTAAAACCTCTACTCGTGAATATATCCGCCATTCTGGCGCGGTTGCAATTTTAGCGCTTGATGATGAACACAATCTAATTATGGAACGCCAATACCGCCATCCAGTTGGACGGGTAGTATATGAAATTCCGGCAGGTAAATTAGATCCCAATGAAGATGAATTAAGCTGTGGACGCCGTGAATTAGTTGAAGAAACTGGTTATGTTGCTAAAGAATGGATTTTACTCGGTGAGTGTTTGCCTTGTATTGGCTATTCCAGTGAACGGATTGTTTATTACCTAGCTCGTGACTTAGCTTATACTGAGCAAAATCTTGATGATGGTGAGTTTCTGGATGTAATCAAGCAACCTCTGACGGAAGTGATGAATTTGGCATACACCGGGCAGATTCCAGACAGTAAGACTTTAGCTGGTTTAATGTTGCTCCAAGGATATCTCAGCCGAGATGCTTAGTTATTTATGCATTAGCTTAGGTATAATTAGTGCCCAATTTTTTCATTTACCTCGGTTTATTGCATTTATTCTCCTGATTGGATGTGCTGGTAGCTATTGTTGGCTGCGCTTTAAGTCGCCTATTGCTAATCTACAGCTTCAACGTAGTATTATCTGGGCAGTATTATTTGTTGGCTGTCTGGCGTATGCTGATTTACGCATCTCGGCACGCTTAGCAGGAGTAATCAAAGAGCCAATCAGCCAGTTCACGGTAAAAGCGCATCTGATTGCACCGATTCAGGACAAAAATAGCTATCTCCAAAGTCAGATTCAAATTGACTCGGGTAGTTTTAAAGGGCAAAACATGCTCTTATTTTTTCAGCCCAATACAACTTTGCTCCCACAATATCAATACCAACTTACGCTCAATATCCGCCCATTAAATATTCCATCCAATTTTTATGCTTTTGATTATCAACAATATCTGGTGGCGCAAAATATCACCGCCAATGCTAGCTTAGTCGGCAATCCACAAATACAAAAAACCAGTTATACTCCATCCGCGCTGATTAATACCCAAAGAGTAAATCTAATTAACTACCTGCAAAAAACATTGGCGGATAAACAATATGCTGGTTTGGTTATTGCTTTGGTTACAGGCTATCAAAATTTAATCCCTGCCGCTCAATGGCTTGTCTTTAAAAATAGTGGAATAACGCATATTGTCAGTATTTCCGGCTTACATATTACGCTAGTTGCCGGGATGTTCGTTATACTGATTAATTTTCTGCTCAAATTATTACCGCCAACGAGAATTCCCCGCCAGATCATCCTGGTTTGGGCCGGTGTACTTGCAGCATTGGCTTATTCCCTGCTCGCTGGATTTACTATTCCCACGCAACGAACTTTTTATCAGCTATTGGTAATGGCGTATCTGCTCTCACGGCGCTCTTACTTACCTTTAATCAACAAACTTGGATTAACTTTGGTCGTTGTATTGTTGATGGATCCATTTGCTAGCTTCAGCATTGGTTTTTGGTTCTCTTTTATCATCGTGGCGACCATTTTTATCGTGATAAGTAACTATGCTCGCATCAGCAGTAAACTTGCGCTCTGGGTACGAATGCATTGTTTTATAACTTTAGTCAGTGTACCACTAAGTTTGTTTTTGTTTGCATGTTTTCCACCGATTTCATTTGTCGCCAATCTCTGGGCAATCCCCGTAATTGGTAATATCATGACACCAGTGATTGTAGTTGCCAGTTTGTTTCATTTGAGCTGGATAATCATTCTCTGTGCTGATATTTTAAATTATGCCATGCTGCCGCTTGAGTACTTAGCCAAAATCCAACCCTACCATCAGCAAACACCAAATCTGCTGGTCGTAATTTTAGCTTATCTCGGAATTATCTTATTGCTAATACCTAGGTCATTAGCTGGTAAAAATATCTTGGGCTTGATTCTCTTTGCCAGCTTATTTTTTGTTAATAATCGAACTGATCTGAGATATGGCGAGCTACAAATCAATGCTTTTGCCAATTCTAAAAGCGGCTACGTGATTGCGCAAACTCAAAAACATAACTTGCTGATTATCGCAGGAAATGATGCCACTAAAACCAGCCAGCAACTTTCGATGACCGTACTGCCCTATCTAACTTCGCAGAATATCCAACAAATTGATTATTTGATTACCAATCAAAGCGAAAGTGAGATTAAGGATATTTTAGAACACAACCAAATTCAGGTAACTGCAACTAAATTGGACGTTAGCAGCAATCTTGATGGAGTTGAAATTGAAAATAGCCCATTTGAAAATCAAATTGGATTACGCTTTCGTGAACACAATGGCAATCTTAGCTATATTGGCAGTGGCTATCAACCTTTTAGTGAGCAAAACTGGCAAAATATAGTGATTATCTATCCCCTAATGCCTCTAAAATGGCTGTATCAGGAACACATTAATAATCTGTTACTAAATTACCCTCAAGTACAAAGCCGAAGTATCCACGCCTTGACTGACAACATTAATCTTGATGTAAAAAATATCTATGATTTGCCACAAGATGGTAGTGTAATGTTCAGAAATAATAGTATCAAAACCATTAAATCAGAATAAACACTCATTCTAAATTTTATAATATACTCATAGTATTTGATTATTGGACGCGAAAGATTGATAAAAAAGACGACGTCGTGTAGACAGAGCTACATAAGGAGTCTTTTTTGAAATCCGACAAAGTCCAAGATTCAAAGACGAAGAGTATATAAGCTCAGTAGAGCAAATAACAACCTTACTTTTATGGATGTTTGCCATTTGAATAGCTATTTGGTTATAATACCTGATTAATTAATCCAAAGGACAAATTCAATGAATTCAACTATCCAAGTTATTAAAAATCACCGTTCAATCCGCAGTTTTTTAGATAAAGATTTACCCGCCGACACTCTTCAGGCAATTATTGATGCAGCGCAAGCAATGCCAACTTCTATCAATGGACAGCAAGTTTCTCTGGTCATCGTTCGAGACAAAGAAACCCGTAGTAAACTGGCAGAATTATGTGGAGGTCAACCATGGGTAGCCGCAGCTCCAGTATTTATTCTTTTTGTTGCTGATTTTTATAAAACAAACGTTGCTGCCGAAATGAATGAACGCACTCAAGTGATTCATGAAAGTGCTGAAGGTGGGCTAGTTGGAATCCTAGATTGTGGAATTGCTATGGGTGGAGCTATTGTTGCTGCTGAAAGCATGGGCTTAGGAATAGTACCAATTGGTGGAATCCGCCTGCACGCAGAGGAAGTAATTAAATTACTAAACCTACCTAAGTATACTTTTCCGGTGAACGGCTTATGCATTGGTTATCCAGCGGATACTTCAAAATTAAAACCACGTTTACCGCAGGAGACTTTCGCTCACTATGAAAAATACGACTCAAGTAAATTAGTTGCCAATATCCAGAATTATGACGCAACGATGGCAAGCTATCTGGCAACGATCAACCGCACAGAAGAAGGAAACTGGAGCAAACATACCTCCAACATCTATCAGCGAGTTTATTTTCCAAACATAAAACCAACAATGACCGCACAGGGATTGTTTCATGATAAATAATAACTTTATTTGCAAATAATTTATTTAACAACAATAACTTTTAGCAAAGCATATTTTTACAAATATTTTCATTTGCATAATTTTAGGGCTATGCTAAAATACTAACTTTACTAAAACTCACACAGAAAGAATTTTATGAGCGATTACACTCCACCAAACAATAATAATCAACCACGAAGAAGAGCTCCACAACAAGCAGCGCGCAGGAGAAATACTGACAACTTTGCTGATAATAACTTTGACGATCAACCGCGCAATGCCAACCGTGGCAATAGCCGTGGCTATCAGGATGATGGATATGAAGAGCGTGCTCCGCAGCGTCGTGCACCTAATCCACAGCAAAATCGCCAAAATTATGAAGAAGATGACTATTATGATGAGCAACCTCGCCGAGCTCGTGCAAATAATTACCCTCCCCGCGCAGAAAAAAGCAATAAAGGTCTTTTATACGGACTAGGCGCAGTTGCTGCCGTAGCGGTTGCAGCAGGTTCATATTTCATTTTCAAAGCCCCAGATACCGCACAGATTGTCGCAGTGTCACCAAATTATGTAACAACGCAACAAGCTTATCAAGACTGCCATCGAGTTGGGACTACCCGTTACGTGAAAAATCAAAAAAATGGTACTGAAGGTGCTTTGATTGGTGGTGCAACTGGTGCAGTTGCTGGTGGTATAATTGGTAATCAGGTTCATGGTGGCGGTGGCGGAACAGCCGTTGGTGCAGTAGCAGGTGGAGTTGGAGGTGCACTGATTGGACGTGAAATCCAGCGTTCCAACCAACCAGATTATGTAGCTAAACATGGCTCAAGCACACAATGTCAAACAGCGTATCGTCCAGTACAGACACAGTCAGGTTATAATGTGCAGTATCTTTATAAAGACAATATGGCAAACATAGTGACACAAACAGCGCCAGCAATTGGAACTAAAATACCGATGAAGGATTTACAACAATTAGCGATGCCATCCCAAGCCACTGGAGCTATTCCGCCAACAACCACTAAATAATATATTCAAACAGATTCGTCTGGTATTTCCAATCTTTTCGAGTATAGACGGATAGGAGGTGTTATGTTAAAATTGATAACATCTCCTAATTATCAGGACAAACATTATTAATCAAACAGCAGATCAGCCAATTACTCTCACCAATCCAGCAATTACGGTCAATCAGTTACCCTATTCGGATATGCCGACTGATTTGTATATTCCACCAGAAGCGCTGCAGGTGTTTTTGGAGATGTTTGAAGGCCCGCTGGATTTATTGCTGTATTTAATTCGCAAGCAAAATCTAGATATTCTACAAATACCAATAACTAAAATCACCGATCAATACATCAATTATATCAATACGATGCAAGTTTTAAATATTGAACTAGCTGGTGAATATTTACTTATGGCAGCGGTGCTTTTGGAAATTAAATCGCGAATATTACTGCCTAAATTACCCAATGCAGCTAATGAAGCGGACGAAGACGGTGAGGATCCTCGTCAGGAATTAATTCAGCGTTTACTTGAATACGAAAAAATAAAGCTTGCGGCAGTTAATCTCAATACCATGCCACAAGCTTATCGCGATTATTTGTGGGTTGATATTCTGATAGAAGAAAGTGAACCTGAATTACCGGAGATTAAGCCGGCTGATTTACAAAAAGCGTGGCACACTCTGCTGTTACGCAGCATCAAAGCACAGAATGAACATCATATTAAACGTCAGGAATTATCAGTACGTGAACATATGAGCCAAATCTTGCGTACACTTCGCGAACTAGGAAAAACTAATTTCTTTGATTTATTTGAGCTACAATTAGGTACTCAGCATATAGTGGTAAATTTCATCGCGATTTTAGAATTGGGAAAAGAAGGAATGGTTAGTATCGTGCAAGATAGTGAACAAAATATTTTTGTTGAGTTAGTTTAGTACATGCATCAGCAATTCTCGCACCTAAAAAAAGTAATTGAAGCTTGTTTATTAACTGCCAACGATATTGTTGATTTGGGACAATTAGCTACTGTTTTTGATAATCAGATCAGTAATAGTTCATTGGAAAAGATTTTAACTGAAATTGCCGATGATTATGCTGAACGAGGAATTGAATTACTCAAAATAGCTAGCGGTTATCGTTTTCGTTCCAAGCCTGAATATCAAAGTTATTTGAATAAGCTTTACCAAACCAAACCCGCGCGCTATTCACGGGCAGTTATGGAGACCTTGGCTATTATCGCTTACCGTCAGCCAGTTACCCGAGGTGAAATTGAAAATATTCGTGGCGTGACGATTAATAGTACTATTATTCAGACTTTATTTGACCGTGGGTGGATCGAAGTAGTTGGACATAAGCAGATACCGGGTAAGCCGGAATTACTGGCTACTACCAGCAAATTTCTTGATGATCTGGCAATTCAATCACTTGAAGAGCTACCGCCATTACCCAATATTACTGAGTCTTTTCAACAAAACCCAGAACATGATTTAATCGAAGAATACGATAGCAACAAGGAAACAACATGAGCGATACAAACAATCAACAAATTGAAGAACTTTTAAATTTACCGGGAACATTTCATATCAAAATCATGGGTTTCAATGATCCAGAATTAATTAATGAAGTAAGCGCAATCATCTCCGTACATGTAAGTAACTTTAACCCTGAAGGTGACATTAGCGTTAAACCAAGTAGCAAAGGTAATTATGTTGCCCTAACTGCAAGAATTTGGGCAGAATCCAAAGCACAATTGGATGAAATCTACTCAGCATTAAATAAACACAGTTTAGTAAAGATGACGCTCTAATGGCTAACGTAATAGTTAAACCAATCGGTAAAATTGATTATCAGCAATGCTGGCAGTCAATGAAAGAATTTACCGAACAACGCACGTCTGAGACACCTGATGAACTGTGGCTAGTTGAACATGATCCAGTTTTCACGTTAGGTCTTGCGGGTAAAGAAGAACATATCCTAATTAAAGACCATGATATTCCAATCATCCGTACAGATCGTGGTGGACAAGTTACCTATCATGGACCACAACAAATTATAATTTACCTACTGATTGATATTAAACGTTTGGGATTATCCATTCGCGAGTTAGTTACACGGATTGAAAATGGTGTAATTAACTATCTGGCGAGCTTAGGAATTGAAGCCTATGGTGATCGTGATGCTCCTGGCGTTTATGTGGCTGGTAAAAAAATTGCTTCACTTGGATTAAAAATCCGTAAAGGCTGCAGCTATCACGGGCTTAGTTTTAATTTCAATCTGGATAAAACTCCGTTTAGCTATATCAATCCCTGTGGTTATGCTGGTTTGCAGGTAGTAAACCTATGTGAGTTAATAGCAAATCAATTAGAAATGAATGATCAAGCAACAAAACTTGCTGACGCATTGGCAGAAAATATTTATAAATATATACTGGAACAGATTCGAAATACCAGTAGGCGATAAGCGACGAAGCCTATAGTTAGTAAGTGAGGAGCTTAGCAACGACCTAGGATGATGAATCTGTTTCAGTATAGCAGCGCCATAAAAGCGCTGCTACTTATTATAAATCACAAAAATACTCTACCAATTAACCTGTTTGGCAGGAATCCACAAATCTAATAACTTGCGATATTTTGCCTCCAAGACATCCTGCGGTGGTAAATCTGGTGTTTTAGAATAAAGATCGGCTTTTTGAAATGCTTTCAATAATGGCAGCATCAACCAGTCAAAATCTGAAGCCAATTCAGTATATGCCATTACACCATTTTGTGGAGTATGCCACGGATAAAAAGAATGATAGCGTAAAAGGTACAAACCTTCCTCGCATATATTGCTACCTTGCTTCATTGCCTCATAGATATACTCATCATGTCCCCAAGTCATATCGACTTTATCAAAACCACAATTACGCGGATAATTACCAAACAAACTATCATTTTGCGTATTATAGTGTTTATAATCTGGACATTCAGTATAGTAACCATTGGCATAAAATACATTTGAAGCAGCAAACGGTGCTGCAATCGGATATGTATCGCCAACTACCGCCCACTGATTTAAACTACCAAACTGAGGCAGCAACATTACTTTACCCAAATCATGAATAAACCCGACTAAGGGAAACCATGACCAATCTGTAATATGACTATAGAGAGATTTTAGAGTATGTTTAGCATATAAATCACGCCATTTTTCTGGTAATGCATCCCAAACAGTTGGCTTAAATAAAACTTTAATCTCCAAATCATCACGTAGCTCGGTATCATTTAACATTGCAAACTCAAAAATTGACTCTGCCGATTGATAAGCATGGACTACCTGAGGTAAATCATTGTCTGGATCACTCTCATCATGCACTTGCTCCAAAAGCTTAAACACCTGATAAACATCCATCTTGCCATGTGCCAGCTGTGAATATTTACGTTTATTCTGCG
>CAYIZV010000048.1:0-22123 GCA_964367915.1 uncultured Neisseria sp. | reverse complement strand
TGCTTTCAGCCACCAGAATAAATCGTCTTGTTGTTTATATAGTGGAAGTGTATCAAATAGGTATAAAAAAAGCTTGCAAGCATTTTTAATAAGATTACTAATATCTTGTTTGTGATAATTTCTTACATTTTTCAGCAAACATTTTACATTTTCTATAACATCGCGGTGATGAATAACGTTTGATGGTATTGAAGCTAATAAAAGAAATTTTTCTACTGTATTTTCTATAAATGCATATAGTTCAGCGAGTTCACTATTAAAAATTTGCAACTCTTTCTTTAAAATTGCTTCAGGATAATTTTTGATATCTTTATTAAATTGATTAATAATATAGCTTGTAAAATAAATATTATCATCGTTGGTTTCAGATATAACGGGAACCGATGAGATGGTAATGTTTTTATTAATGCGATCATAAAACTTACTTACATCTCTGCCCGATTTATTCCTAGTACAAGCCCATAACAAAAAATCAATTATCTGACACCCTGCATTATGCTTATCAGCATCCTGACACCGAATTAAATTAAAATATTGTGGGATTTTTGGTTTTTTATTACATTGTGTAATCAAAAAATCATTATAGGATATAAATCTAACTTTTTCAGACCTAGAGTATTCTACAAATTTTTTAATTATATCAGTTATTGTTCTACTATTTACACCTTGTTTATTTTCCATAACAATATTCACTACTACAGGTGAAAATGCAAACTTGACTAACAACCCGCGCAATAATTTTCTAAAATTTTCATTAATAATAGTTTTACTATGAATAAAACCATCTTTTTTTGGTTCGAAAATTGCAAAAAATTCACCAGATAAGGATTGATTAACTACTGTCAATAAACATTCTTTTATTTTGTCATTGTTTTCACTAGCGTGAAAAAATTCTTTTTCGCTCATCCCACACTCAGTTTTTGCCCGGTAAGTAATCTCCGAAAGTTTATCATAACTTTGATAGGTAATAAAAAAACCATACCCAATTTCAGTACTTTCACCGTCATTGCCCGTTTCATCAACGTAAACATACACGTCTTTAGGTGCATGGTATAAATTATTGCTATTCATAAACTAAAATCTCATTAATTACTTCTTTAGCCAAAATAACTTACACCATTAGCAAAAATATCTTGATTTTGCACATTAGCGATATTTTTGTATAAATCTTTACCTGCACGCTCAGAATGCCCCATCTTACCCAAGATTCTACCATCCAATGAAGTTATCGCCTCAATCGCATAATTGGAACCATTCGGGTTATAATAGCCATCCAGTGTCGCATTGCCTTCCCAGTCAACATATTGACAGGCAATTTGTCCATTAGCAGCTAAATCTTTGGCCAATTCATGGTTGAGGACAAAGCGCCCTTCGCCATGTGACATTGCAACCGAATGTATCTCATCTAATTCAAAAGATCGCAGCCACGGTGAATGGTTGGCACAAATTCGGGTATTAACCACGCGCGAAATATGACGACCAATCAGGTTATGAGTTAGGGTTGGCGAATCAGCACTTAATTCACAGATTTCACCATATGGCAATAATCCTGACTTAACCAATGCCTGAAAACCATTACAAATACCCAGAATCAAGCCATCACGTGCTAATAAATCATGCACTGCATCTTTAATCTGCGCATTGCGCAAAATTGCAGCGATAAATTTGGCTGAACCATCTGGCTCATCACCTGCACTAAAACCGCCGGGTAACATCAAAATCTGAGACTGTTTAATTTGTGTTGCTAAATGCTGAATTGATTGTTCAATATGCTGTGGTGAGAGATTATTAAAGATCAAGCTCTGAGTTTTAGCTCCAGCTGAGCTAAATGCCCGTTCGGTATCATATTCACAATTAGTTCCCGGGAATACCGGAATAATCACACTAGGTTTGGCAAATTTATGTTTAGCCTGCGCACTTGCCCGTGGAACTGAGGTTAATTTAACTTTATGGCTAGGCGCTTGTACTTCACTAGTCAGAGGAAAAACTGGAGCTAATTTGGCTTGCCAGTTTTTGATTAATTCATTCAATGGCAATACCGTATCACCGCGCCTAATTTGTGCACTTTCATCAGTTGTCGCAATAAGCTTGAATAACGAATTATCTAATGGCGTATCACTGGCAATCACCAAGCCACCATAATAAGCGCAAAATAAATCTAGACCTAATTCAGATTCATATGTAACACCCAATTTATTACCAATTGTCATTAAAAACACCGATTCGGCAATTCCACCAAAACCGACGCTATAAGCCGCATTAATTTTCTTTGCTGCAATTAGCTGGGTAATTTGTAAGTAGTCTTGATTTAAGCTAGCAAAATTTGGCAATAAATTATCATCATATTCTGGCAGATAAACATAAATATAGTTATTTGCAGCTTTAAATTCTGCTGAAATAATCTGTGTAGCATCAGTCGGTGCAAGAGCAAATGAAATCAAAGTTGGTGGTACATTTAAGTCATTAAAAGTACCGCTCATTGAATCTTTACCACCAATTGCTGCTAAACCAAATCCTTGCTGAGCATGGTAAGCTCCGAGTAATGCCGCAAACGGTTTACCCCATTTTTGTGGATCTTGACCCAAACGTTCAAAATACTCTTGAAATGAAAAACGGATTTTTTGATGATTCGCACCACTGGCAACAATTTTAGCTACCGAATCAACTACTGCATAAACTGAACCATGAAATGGTGATTGACTGGATAACTCTGGATCGTAGCCAAAACTAGCCACGCTGGCAGCATCACTCGCGCCAGATAAAATCGGTAGCTTTTGTGCCGAAACTTGACTCGGAGTTAACTGATATTTACCACCAAAAGGCATCAAAATCGTTGATGCGCCAATAGTGGCATCAAACATATCGCTAAGTCCTTGTTGCGAACAAACGTTTAGTTCCTGTACTAAACTTGTGTAATCTTTTGCAAAATTACCGCTAAGGTTACGTTGGCTGAATTTAACAGGCGCCCCCGTATCTGCAACACAAACTTGTGCACTAGACGCAGCACCATTGGTATTTAAGAACTCACGCGATAAACTCACAATAGTTTTGCCATGCCACTGCATAGTTACTCGGGCGTCATGAGTCACTGTCGCCACTACCACGGCAGTAAGATTTTCACTCTCAGATAGACTGATGAATTTAGCTACATCAGCAGCAGCAACCACTACAGCCATGCGCTCTTGTGATTCAGAGATTGCAAGCTCAGTTCCGCTCAACCCATTGTATTTAGTTGGTACTAAGTCGAGATTAATCTCCAAGCCATCGGCAAGCTCACCGATTGCTACCGATACACCACCCGCACCAAAATCATTACATTTTTTGATTAATCTGGTCACTTCAGGATTGCGAAATAAACGCTGAATCTTACGTTCAACAATCGGATTACCTTTTTGCACTTCGGCGCTACATTGCGCTGCAGAATTAATATCGTGTTCTTTTGAAGATCCAGTCGCACCACCACAGCCATCGCGACCAGTAGCCCCACCTAGTAGAATAATTACATCGCCAGCAGCAGGCTGCTCACGACGAATATTAGCATATGGTGCAGCTGCAACTACCATACCAACTTCCATCCGTTTGGCTTTGTAACCAGCATGATAGATTTCTTTAACATGAGTTGTCGCCAAACCAATTTGGTTACCATAGCTAGAGAAACCATGCGCCGCTTTAGTTGTAATAATGCTTTGTGGTAATTTACCTGTCAGCGTATCTTCAATAGCTTCCAATGGATTAGCGGCACCGCTAACACGCATTGCCTGATAAACATAAGAACGTCCCGACAATGGATCACGAATTGCCCCACCAACACAGGTTGAAGCACCACCAAATGGCTCAATTTCGGTTGGATGATTATGCGTTTCGTTTTTAAACTGCAGTGACCATGTTTCTGTTTTACCATCAATCTGAACATCAACAAACAATGAGCAGGCGTTAATCTCATCGGAAATTTCAACATCCGCAAGTTTGCCATCTGCACGTAATTGCTTGCCACAAATAGTTGCCAAGTCCATCATCGTAACTGGTTTTTTATCAAGCTTGCTACCGTGCACTTGTTTACGGCTAGCTAGGTAATCTTCAAACACAGCTTGGAAAATTTGCTGATATTTACCCCCAGCAAATTCAATTTTTTCCAGATGCGTTTCAAAGGTAGTATGGCGACAGTGATCTGACCAATAGGTATCCAAAACCTTAATTTCTGTTTCAGTTGGGTTACGTTGTTCAGTTTTAGCAAAATAATTCTGGATACATTGCAAATCGTTATCCGTCATCGCCAGTGCGTGCTCTTTCCTGAATGCTGCCAATTGTTGTGCATCAAGATCAATAAATCCCTCATAAATTGGTACAGGCGTAATATCTGGAGCTTGTTCATAATTTGTTAACTGGCTCAAATCTTTTTCTTGTGTTTCCAGTGGATTGATGTAAAAATGTTTAATTGCATTAAAAGTTTCATCATTCAGTTGAGTGTCAAGGATTATTATTTTGCCGGTGGTGAGGATTAGTTTGGGATTATTGATGGAGAGAAGATTAAGGGCTTGGAGGGCGGAATCGGCGCGTTGATCGTATTGTCCGGGCAACGGTTCGACCGCAAAATATCGCGAATTTTCTAATTTTAGCTCATACGACAAGTCATCCAATGGAACCTCAGCAAATACGATATTTTCTGCTCGCTTTAGTTCACTTGCTTCAATATTAAAAATATCATAGACATTTATTACTCGAATTTTAGCTAAATTAAGATGTAAATTTTTATTGAAAGAGTCAAGCAAATGCATTGCTTCAATATTAAATTGCGGTTTTTTCTCTACAAAGATACGAAAGTTTGCCATTAATATCACCCATAACTGATTATTCTAGTATAGCTTATTTAAAAGCAGCATAGTGCGCTGCAATATTTCCCCGTGATTATACACAAATAGATCATTAAACAGCGTACTATTTAGGGAATATTTATTTAACTAAGCTAGTAGCTGGTTTAAGCATTAAAAAACAATATGCACCATGTATGGCAAATCATTTTTTGGCAAGTTTTTTATTAATATAGTTGACAGCTTCTGATTCTGTAATTATCACGCAGGGTTTCCATAATGAACTAGGTATGCTTTTATGATGTCCACTTTGAAACGCTATCTGTTGCAAAACTTTGGAGTTAGAACCCGCCACGCCAAATTTTGCACATAAATTTTTAATTATGGTTGCAACTGTACTTCTGCTTATACCCTGAATTTGAGCGCATTGTTCTTGAGCAAGACCATGAGACAGCAAAAATAAAACTTCCAGCTCTCTTTCTGAAAACTCGTTTTCAGCAATATACATCTCATTTATTTTATTACTACTCTTGTCATTGTAAGCAAGATAGTCCTGAAAATGAAATATTCGTGTTTCATTACTAAAGGTTTGTAATGCAACTATCTCTTGTCCAGCATAATACAAAGGTATAAGCGTTACCATATAAGTTTTAAATTTATTGTTATAAGGCAGCATATCTATATAGCTTACAACCATTCCAGTACGAAAGACGTATTCTTGTAACAAATATATTTTATATATATACTGATGAATTTCATTTGCACTTATTTGATTATAAGCGCCTTTAAAAATATGTTTGGCAATTTCTTTATCTTCATATGCTTTGAGTGATAATTTAAACTTAGCTAGTTCGTCACTGTTATTAAAACCAAAAGCTTTGGCAGATAAGTTAGTACAACAAACTATTTCATTGTCTTTATTTATTATTGATGAATAAAAATTCTTATCAACTAATAGGTTAAAGTTTTTAATAATGACTTCATCCAGATATTCTTTAATTTTCATGGTTACAACTCTATTTTGGTAAATTCTTATCGACTAAGGCATTGGAAGCAAATTATACAACCTAACGGAGTTAAATGGTATAACTATTTTGGCATACCATCTCAATAAATTTAAAACACTTCACTTTGATAATAAATTTTTGCAAGGATTATTAGTAACTTACATGAGTAGCCCAATACGGCATTATTACGACTATTTACAACAGTATGCTTGTAAATAACAGACTAGTTTATAAATGAAGATCGTCAACAATTTGCCCTTAAAAAAAACAGTTGATGACAGCCTGATTCAGATGGTGTTAAAATCAGGAGTTAAAAAATCATTCATGAGGAAATTCATATATGCAAAGCAATAATAATATTGTAATCATTGGTACGCAATGGGGTGACGAAGGTAAAGGTAAAATCGTTGACTGGCTGACTGAAAAAGCAGCTGGTGTCGTGCGTTTCCAAGGCGGTCATAACGCTGGACATACTTTGGTTATCAATGGTAAAAAAACCGTATTGCGCTTACTTCCATCTGGAATGATGCATGCTGGTGTGCAATGTTTTATCGGTAATGGTGTAGTGGTTTCACCTGAAGCATTGGTTAAAGAAATCAAAGAATTAGAGTCAATTGGTGTTGAAGTACGCAATCGGCTGAAAATTTCTGAAGCTTGCCCGTTAATTATGCCTTATCACATTGCAATCGACCAGGCCCGTGAATTAAAAAAAGGTGAAAATAAAATCGGTACTACTGGACGCGGTATAGGCCCTTGTTATGAAGATAAGGTTGCTCGCCGTGCAATTCGGGTACAAGATTTATTTAATGATGAAGTATTTAAAGCTAAACTGGCAGAAAATTTAGATTATTATAATTTCCAACTTGAACACTATTACAAAGTAGCGACACTTGATTTCGCCACTGTCTACGCTGAAGTGTCTGCTTATGCCGAAGAAATTAAGCCAATGGTATCTGATGTATCACGTAAATTATTCAACCTTAATAAAGAAGGTAAAAAAGTAATTTTTGAAGGTGCACAAGGTACGTTACTTGATGTTGATTTCGGAACCTATCCGTTTGTAACTTCATCAAACTGCGTAGCCGGCGGTGCATCAACAGGTGCTGGAATTAGCCCGCGAATGATTAATTATGTACTGGGAATTGCCAAAGCTTATACTACCCGTGTTGGTTCTGGTCCTTTTCCAACTGAATTAACTGATGAAATTGGTCAAGGTCTGGCAAGTCGTGGGAATGAGTTTGGCTCAGTAACTGGTCGCGCACGCCGTTGTGGCTGGTTTGATGCTGCTGCACTTAAACGTGCGGTACAAATCAACGGGGTATCAGGAATCTGTGTTACCAAACTTGATGTTATGGATGGCATGGAAGAAATCAAAATTTGTGTAGGTTATATCCGTGATGGTAAAGAATATGATATTTTACCTTTTGGCTCGGATTTAGTAGTTAATTGCGAACCAATTTATGAGACTATGGCAGGCTGGAGTGAATCAACTGCAGGTCTCAAAAATTACGATGAATTACCTGAAAACGCTAAAAAATACCTAAAACGGATTGAAGAAATTATTGAAACTCCAATTGATATTATTTCAACTGGCCCAGATCGAGTTGAAACAATTTTGATTAATAATCAACTATTTGTATAAAAATGAATACAGTCAAGAGTTATCCGGCATTAAGTATTTGGGCTCGTATTTTTGGCTTTTTGGGAATCGCTCTGGCACATCCGTTATACCTGGGGCTTAGCTATTTTATAATAGTTAAGCTTGAATGGGTAACGGTTTTGGCAAATAAGAGCTTTTTCCTGAATGCTTTGCCTTTGTGTTTGCTGCCTTTGGCTTTTGGCTGTGCACGCTATTTAACTTTTAGTATGTTTAATCCAACTGATAAAACAAGCCCTTATCAAACACTGGATCGCTTTATCTGGATTAATCTCTGGGCATTGCCCGGATTATTTGCTTTTGTTTTGATGCTGATGCCTATTGAAGCAAGCTCATTCAATAGCCTGTTTTTACCGATCATTATCATCTCTGGTGTAATTCTGGAAAGTATTACTAGTTTACGCTCATACAAAAATCGTTCAAATAAATAATTAAATGAAATCATTAAATAATATTCAAATTATCCTTTGCAATACTTCTCACCCGGGAAATATTGGTTCAGCTGCCCGCGCAATGAAAACCATGGGCTTACATAAACTCATCTTAGTTGACCCGATAGCTAAGCCTGATGATCACTCATTGGCTCTCTCGTGTAATGCGCGCGATGTTGTTGAAAACGCACGAATTGTCGCGAGTCTGAATGAGGTAATTGCCTCTTCTGAATTAGTAATTGCCATGACTGGACGCAAACGCGAATTTAGTGATCGCTTAATCACGCCTAAAGCAGTTATCCCAGAAATCATGAGCACTATTGCCAATGAGGCTCAGGTTAGCATCGTTTTTGGTAATGAACAACATGGATTAACTATTGAACAGCAAGAACGGTGTAATCGTTTGGTAACTATCCCCGGTAATCCAGAATATTTCTCACTGAATCTGGCGCAAGCAGTACAAATTATGTGTTATGAAATCTATAGTAATTACAATCCTGATTTAACCCATCTGATCAATCCAGTGCAAAAAGCCAATCATGGCGATAGTCAGTATCTATTAGCGAGTTTGGATAAGATCATGCAACAAACCGAATATTACACAAAAAAGAATCCTGAGCGGATTATGCGCCGTTTACAAAAAATCTTGCATAAAGCTGATCTTGAGCGTGAGGAAGCTGATTTACTGCATGGGATTTTTAAACAAATTCAACGCAAATTAATTTAGGATATAACTATGATTTATAGCAGTAATCCAATTGGTGTTTTTGACTCGGGAATAGGTGGACTTAGCGTAGTTAAAAGTATTATGCAAAAATTACCCCACGAAGATATTATTTATTTTGGTGATATTGCACGAATTCCCTATGGCACAAAATCAGTAGCCACCATCAAAAAATTTACCGAACAAACCGTGCGTTTTTTACTCAAACAAGAAGTAAAAGCAATCATTATCGCCTGTAATACCATCTCAGCAGTAGCCAAAGACACCGTCTTACAACTAGCGGGTAATATTCCAGTGATTGACGTTATTTCCGCAGGAACTAAAGCCAGCTGTGCTATTTCGAGTAAAATCGGCGTTATTGCCACGCCAGCAACTATCAATAGTAATGCCTATCCCCGCGCAATTCATCAAATTAACTCAGAAGCCGAAGTCTATACTAAAGCCTGTGCCCTTTTTGTTCCATTGGTTGAAGAAGGTTTTATTGAACATCCAGCGTTGGAGCTTATTGCGCGTGAATATCTGCAAAATATGGTTGACCAGCATCGCATTGATAGTCTAGTACTTGGTTGCACCCATTATCCACTAATTAGTAAAACCATTGCCAAAATCATGGGTAAAAATGTGACAATCATTGATCCAGCAATTACCGCATGTGAAGAACTAATCGCAAAACTAACTCAAAATAATAGCTTAAACCCACATCAAACGGAAGGCGTATATAAATTTTATGTAACTGATATCCCGGTCAAATTTCAGGCAATTGGTGAATTATTTCTTAATCATCCGATTGAACATCTTGAAGTTGTAAGCGTAGAATAACAATGAACAAACTCAACGATGAAGTGTATGTTTATGATGCTCACTGCCATCTCGAGAGTCTAAATAATCTATCAGAACAGCTCTTCCTCGCCGTTGCAGCAACGAGCTTTGAAGATAGTAGCAGATTAACTACGTATCGCCAAAGCAATTGTCAAGCAAAGATTGGAATTGGAATCCATCCTTGGTATATTAGTCCCAATTCTACTCTAGCATCAATCACAGAAAAATTAGAAACTGCTATTTTAGAATATCGCCCAGACTTTATTGGTGAAACTGGCTTGGATAAATTAAAACCAGAATTTCTCCTGCAGCAAGAAGTATTTTATATTCATCTCCAATTAGCTCAGAAATACAATTTACCGGTGGTAATTCACTGTGTAAGAGCCTATAATGAATTGCTGGCTATCTTGTCTAAATTTACTTCTTTACGTGGCATGGTTCATGCCTATAATGCCAATAGCCAAACTGCAAAACAGTTAGCGAAAAAAAATATGTTGCTCGGAATTGGGAGTACTATTCTTAATGAAAATAGTCAACTGAGTAAATCGATTGAGAATATACCTCTTGAACAATTACTCATTGAAAGCGACGCACCCTATATGCCTTATGAGACTAAAGAGTTTTCCAGCTCAGAAGATTGTATGCTCTATGCAAAAGAATTAGCAAAGAATAAAAAAACAAACCTCACTGAAATAATCAGCAAGGTTAATCAAAACTTTATAACTCTATACTCATCGCGCTCATAATTCAAGCGTAACGAGCTAAACTTAAACCTTCAACTGAAATCTCAGGTTTCTTACCTAAAATTTTAGCGGCTAGAATCTTCGCCGAACCCAAGCACATTGTCCAACCTAAAGTACCATGCCCGGTATTTAGCGATAGATTGCTAATCGGTGTTGCACCAATGATTGGGGTACTATCTGGAGTCATTGGGCGTAAACCAGTCCAGAAAGACGCTTTTGGTAGATCTCCACCATCTGGAAATAAATCATTAACCACTTTTTCTAAAGTTTGACGGCGTTTTGGATTTAGTTTTAAATTATAGCCTGATAATTCAGCCATACCACCAACTCGAATTCGATTGTCAAAACGCGTAATCGCAACTTTGTAACTTTCATCTAAAATGGTTGATACTGGCGCACCATCGGGATTGGTAATTGGGATCGTCATCGAATAACCCTTTACCGGATATACAGGAATATCAATACCAAGGTGTAACATAAATTGTCGTGAGAAACAACCCAATGCCATCACATAATGATCTGCTGTGTATTCTTCCGCACCACTCCATACTGCTTTAATCTGATTATTTTGTCGCTCAATTTTAGTGATGGTTTTGCCCATGACGAACTTGACACCCAAATCTTCACAGTGTTTAGTTAAATTTTGGGTAAATATATTACAATCCCCTGTTTCATCATTTGGTAATTGCAAACCGCCACTCAAATGATGTTTAGTCTTAGCCAATGCTGGTTCTACCTCAGCACAACCATCAGGATCTAATGCGCGGTACGGTACGCCACATTCTTCTAGCACCTTAATATCTTTCGCCATGCTATCAAGCTGTTGTTGCGTGCGAAATAATTGCAGCGTCCCACCCTGCCTATCATCATATTTGATATTTATTTGCTCACGCAATTTGACAAATTGATCACGACTATATTCAGCCAAGCGCAACATTCGCTCTTTATTGATAGCATAACTCTGATAATTACAATTAGCCAGCATTTTTCTAATCCAATTTAACTGAAATAAGCTACCATCTGGCGTAATTTTTAGTGGTCCATCTTCTTGAAACATCCATTTAAAACCTTTAGTTGGTATTCCTGGGGCTGCCCATGGAGTCGCATAACCTGGTGAAATCTGCCCGCAGTTGCCAAAACTTGTTTCTAGCGCTGTTTCGTCCTGACGATCAATTACAGTTACCTCGCAACCAGCCTCAGCTAAATACCATGCCGTTGTAACTCCGATCACTCCACCACCTAAGATTAATACTTTCATATACGTTACCTCTAAGAGATTAATAAAATTTGTAACTGCTCGAACTATTTTGACTTAATAAATTTGACCAAATTTATCCTTGATTTTGTGCACTAATGTGCTCAGTTAATTTAGAACTTAGTTTACTATTTTTAAGACCAATAAAATAAAATAATAACGATATTATAACAACTAATAGCTGACTAGTTGCGGATGAGAGATACCCAATTCCTCCAAAAGTTCCTAAATATGAAACAGCCGTAATTAAAAGCATATGAAAGAATAACCAGCTGGCAAGAAAGAAGTCACAAAATGCCTCTTTGAAACCAACTTTTCTGGAATGAAAGATAAAATACACTGGCGTACTTATGATTAAGACAACCAAGCCTTTGCCTGTCAGTGGCCAAGAAGACCAAAAATACATCAGTGATGCTAATACATAGCCCAAAGCTGAAAAATATTTACTTCCGCGAAGATGAATACCATGGGCTGACTTGCCATATTTGGCATGTCTGGTTAAAGCACCATTCACTAAACACATTACAGCAAAAAGAATAATTAAACTCACACAAATTACAGAAACAATTTCTTGCCATCCTGGGAGCAACCAAATAAAAGCCAATGCCCCAAACAATACAAACAGCAAGCTACCCAAAGGATTATCTTTCTTTTTGTAGGCAACAATTTTAGGTAAATATTCCGTGAAACCTGAAGTAATCTTAACGGCAGAAGCATAAAAAATCAACCCGGCACTAAATGGAGCAATAAATGCCACAACCATAATAACAGATTTAAGAAAATCCAGATTATAAACATGGCTAAGATCAATAAATGGTGCAGTATAGACTATTGATTGCCAGCCATGTTTAACTACTAGATCATGTGGTACAGCTACAATATAAGCCAATTGTAATACTGAATAAATTATGGTACAAAAAATCACAGAGAGTAAAATGGCCAAAGGAATATTTCGTTTGGGATTTAAAGCCGACCCGGCAAAGGTAACAGGTGTTTGAAAACCAATGAATGCAAAAACTACGCCACCTGTGGTGATTGATTGTAACATTCCATGAGAGCCATATGGCATAAATGAATGAGTTGAAATACCAAGATTACTAAAATTATGTGCGACAACCAATAAAATAACCGCCACAATAATTGGTACCAAAATTTTTAATAAGGTTAAATATTTAATACACTTCATCAACAATGCCATTGAAGCATAATTAATAAAGAAAAAGGCTAAACACACCAAAGAAGTAATTGCTGAACCAATAAAGGTCATATCACGACCATTAGCAGCAATCACAAGCGTATTGATTGATGGCACCATTGAGCTTAAATACTGTACTGTTGCAGTAGCTTCTGCAGGGATTAAACCTATCCAGCTTAGTAAAAAAACCCATTCAACAATAAAACTTAATGCACTATTGTGGGTATAATCAACATAATGCCCAAATCCTCCATTTTTGGCTGGTAAAAAACCACATACTTCAATAAAATTTAAAGCAATAACTAAGATAATTATTGAACCAATTATCCAAGATAAGATAGCCGAAGGACCTGAAATTGATGCAATTAGGTAGGAACTCATCAGCCAACCAGAGCCAACAATAGAACCAATACCAGTGTACATAAGGCTGGATAAATTAATTTTATTCATTTGACTTAGGTTCCTTACAATCATTCAAAAATTAACGATGACTAAAATTAGTCTGACAGATGATGATTGTAATTGATTTGGCAGATTTTAGATATATGCAGTGCAATAAAAAAGCCACACATTAAGTGCGGCTTTTTGCATTTAGTTTGTAGGATTTTCACCCACGGTCGTTCCTGTTTGAACTGGTTCAGCTTCAGGTGCTGCAACTGGAGCAGGCAAAGCCGCTCTGATTGATAAACGCATTCTACCACGATCATCAAACTCAGTAACCCGAACTTTAACTTCCTGACCTTCTTTTAGGTAATCACTAACGTTATTAACGCGCTCATTAGCAATTTGTGACACATGAACAAAACCTTCACGTCCGCCCATGATCGACACCATTGCACCCATATTACGGTCTAGCAAGCGAGTTACTTTACCATCATAGATTTCGCCAAGCACTGCTTCGGCAACAATGCCCTCAATCATTGAACGCGCACGATCTGCGTTCTCACGCAAGCTCGATGCGATAGTTACTACACCTTCATCAGTAATGTCGATGCTGGCACCTGTATCAGCAATAATTCCTTTGATTACTGAACCACCTTTACCAATCACATCCTTGATTTTTTCAGGATTGATTTTCATAGTATACATGCGTGGTACTAAATCAGATAATAATTTAGGATACGGTAATGCATTTTTCATCAAACCTAAGATATGCATCCGACCTTCACGCGCTTGTTGTAAAGCTACTTGCATGATAGGCTTAGAAATACCTTCAATTTTGATATCCATTTGTAACGCAGTAACACCTTTTTCAGTACCAGCTACTTTAAAATCCATATCCCCTAGATGATCTTCATCACCTAAGATATCCGTCAAAATGGCAAATTTGTTACCATCTAAAATTAAACCCATTGCTACACCCGCAACGTGATCTTTAATCGGCACACCAGCTTCCATTAATGATAAACAACCAGCGCAAACTGTTGCCATTGAAGAAGAGCCATTTGACTCCAATACTTCAGATACCACACGCAAGCTGTATGGGAATGATTCAGCATCAGGCAATACCGCGCGTAATGCACGTTTTGCCAAATTACCATGTCCAATTTCACGACGCTTAGGCGCGCCCATCCGACCACATTCACCAGTTGAGAATGGAGGGAAATTATATTGAAGCATAAAGCGATCACTATAGCTACCAGAAATAGCATCAATCAATTGCTCATCCATCTTAGTGCTACCAAGAGTAGCTACGCCCAGAGCTTGAGTTTCACCACGAGTAAACAATGCAGAACCATGCGTACGTGGTAATACACCAATTTGAATATCAATTGGACGCACTGTACGTGTATCACGACCATCAATACGTGGTTCACCATTCAAAATTTTATCACGTACAATTTTAGATTCAATATCAAATAAATGATTATTAATCGTATTGGTTAAACCTTTATTTTCATCTGTAATTAACTGGGCTAAAGTTTTAGCTTTTGCTTCATTAGCTTTAGCGTAACGCGCTTGTTTTTGGCTGATATTGTATGCTTCAACTAAATCATTGTAAGCAATTTCTTTAATTTGCGCTACTAATGCTTCGTCTTTAACTGGTGGCGTATATTCCCAAACTGCAGGATTAACTTCACGTACAAATTCATTGATTGCATTAACTACAGCTTGTAAGCTTTCATGACCAAACATTACGCCAGCTAGCATTACATCTTCAGGTAATTCTTTAGCTTCAGATTCAACCATCAACACAGCCTGCTTAGTTCCAGCAACTACTAAATCCAAAGCAGAGTTTTCTAATTCAGCCTTACCTGGATTTAGAACAAATTGTCCATCAATATAACCAACACGTGCAGCACCAATAGGACCATTGAATGGCAAACCAGATAATGATAATGCAGCTGAAGCACCAATAATTGCAGCAATATCCGAACTAACTTCAGGATTTAATGATAATACTTGAGCAACAACCTGAATTTCATTATAAAAACCTTCAGGGAATAATGGACGAATCGGGCGATCAATCAAACGCGCGATTAATGTTTCGTGATCTGCTGGACGACCATCACGTTTTAAAAACCCACCTGGAATTCTACCTACCGCATAAGCACGCTCAAAATAATCAACCGTCAATGGGAAGAAATCTTGTCCAGCTTTGGCCTCTTTAGCCGCAACAACGGTTACTAATACAACGGTTTCATCAATCGTTACTAAAACACTGGCAGTCGCCTGACGTGCCATTACACCAGTTTCTAAACTAACACTATGCTTACCATATTGAAAAGTTTTGGTTACTTTATTAAACACTTATAAATCCTTAAAAATTTGGGTTAAGCTCTTAAAGAAGCTATCGAATCAACTCACTAATTAAACTGATTAGATAGCTTCTTAATGATTCTAATTTAAGAGTAATACCCATAGTTAAATAAAAAAGGTGGTATATTCTACCACCTTTTGCTTATTTGCGTAAGCCTAATTCTTTAATCAAGCCTGAATACTTACTAAAGTCAGTGCGTTTTAGATAGTCTAATAAACGACGGCGTTGTGAAACTAATTTTAATAATCCACGGCGTGAATGATGATCTTTAGCATGAGTTTTAAAATGACCAGTTAAGTCATTGATACGAGCAGTTAACAATGCAACTTGAACTTCAGAAGAACCAGTATCACCAGCAACACGTTGAAACTTAGCAACGATTTCAGCTTTTTGAGCTACAGTAATAGCCATATTAATATTCCTTAAATAAGGTTAATGATAAGTAGCGCCAAGTAATAAATTTATTTTTATAACCTAGCGATACTCCGATAAGGTCGATATTATCACACAACCAAGAGCTTTATGCAAGCCTAGTTGGTGTAAACTGCGAGTTTCTGACCTGCATAGATAAAATTAGTCCCAGCTGAAACAACTTTATCCCCATCTTTAATTCCTGCTGCACGTATCTTCATTGATGTACCATCAGTCCCGATTACTTCAACTGGCACTAATTTTGCCATAGAATTATTATCCATAACCCAAACATATGACTTACCATCTTTGGCATATAAGCAGCTTAATGGCATTTCCATTCCACTGGTTGCATTTAATGGTTCAACCGTGGCATCTGCAGCCATACCGTATTTAATATCATCGGATGGATTGGTAATCACTATCCGCGCGGTAAAGGTACGAGTTTGTTGATCACTAGCCTGATTTATAATTCTAATCTTACCCTTGTAGTCCTTATTGGTAGCCCAAATTTTAATATCTGCCGGCATACCTGCCTTATAGTTATTAATTTGCGCCTCTGGTAATTCTACTTCAACTTCTTTATTACCAGATACAGCCATAGTAGCAACAGTTTGTCCAGCTGTTACAACCTGCCCAGCATCCATGCTAACCGAAGTAACTATGCCGCTGGAAGGTGCTTTTAACGTAGTGTATTTAACCTGATTCTCATTATTTGATAATTGATTCCCGGCTTGTTCATACTGAGCTTTCGCGCTATCAAATTGAGCTTTTTGAGTATCGTACTGTGCTTGTGAAACAAAATTTTGTGCTAATAATTGCTTATAACGCTCCAAATTAGCTTTCTGTGTCACATAATTTGATTTTGTTGAAGCAAGCTGTGCATTTGCCGAATCTGCGGAAAGTTTATAGTCTGTAGGATCTAAACTAGCCAATACTTGACCACTCACAACTTGCTGACCAATATCAACATTACGTTTAATAATCTTACCACCAACCCGAAATGATAGATTAGGTTCAAACTCGGCATGAATAATTCCATGAAAAGTGCTTCTAGTCTGCGCAACAGCATTACCAGCGACAAATACCTTAACATAACGAGTATCGACTGCAGTCTGAGTTTTTTTGCCACATGAAACGAGCAGAGCCCCACTCAGTGCAATTAGTACAAAACGTTTTATTTGCATACGATTACCCCTTTACCCGAATAATATTAGCACCAACATTATTTAATTTATCTTCGATATGTTCATAGCCACGATCTAAATGATAAATCCGATCAACAATAGTTTGTCCTTCTGCATACATCCCGGCAAGTACCAAAGATGCTGAAGCACGTAAATCTGTTGCCATTACCTCTGCACCATAAAGCGTTTCAACACCATGAACAAATGCAGTATTTCCATCAACATCAATTTTAGCACCCATTCGACATAGCTCAGGAACATGCATATAGCGATTTTCAAAAATTGTTTCAACCAGACGAGCACTACCTTCTGCCACACAATTTAAGGTCATAAACTGAGCTTGCATATCCGTTGGAAAGGCTGGATAAGGCAAAGTTTTAATATCAACTGCCTGTGGACGCTTATTCATCACCACACGAAGAAAATCATTTCCCTCTGTAACAACCGCCCCCGCTTTGATTAATTTTTCAATAATTGCACCCATAGTATCTGGGCGCGCTTTAGTCAAAGTCAAATCACCTTGCGTTAAAGCTGCTGCGACAGCAAAAGTACCCGCTTCAATCCTATCTGCAACAACCGCATGCTCCGCACCATGAAGTTTATCAACTCCAGTCACAACCAATGTATCAGTTCCAACACCTTCGATTTTAGCGCCCATCTTAATTAGACAATGGGCTAAATCAGTTACCTCAGGTTCGCGTGCAGAATTTTCCAGTATTGTAATACCATCGGCTAAAACTGCTGCCATTAATAAATTTTCGGTTCCAGTTACGGTTACCATGTCCATCACAATCCGTGCACCTTTTAGGCGAGTTGCTTTAGCTTTGATATAACCATGTTCAATTATAATCTCGGCACCCATTGCCTCTAAGCCTTTGATATGCTGATCAACCGGACGTGCACCAATAGCACAGCCACCGGGTAAACTTACTTCAGCATAACCAAAACGTGCCAGCAATGGACCTAAAACCAATACCGATGCACGCATGGTTTTAACTAGATCATAAGGAGCAACTAAACTTGTCACATTTGATGCATCAAACTGCATCACATCACCACTAAAGTTAATTTTCACGCCCATGCCACCCAGCAATTTTTCTAGTGTAAAAATATCTTTTAATTGTGGAACATTGGTAAGTTTAAGATTATCTGCAGTTAATAAGCTTGCACAAACAATTGGTAATGCGGCATTTTTTGCACCTGAGACCCGAATATCACCGTTTAAATTCATCGAGTGATTTACAACTAATTTATCCATTTAACTTACTCCACTCTTCAGGTGTATATAGCTTCATTGATAAAGCATGAACTTCTTCCTTCATTCGATCACCCAGAGCATCATAAATTAAACGATGACGCCCCAGACGGTTTTGATTTTGAAAGCTATCACTCACGACTATTGCTTCAAAGTGGCGTCCATCACCACTAACATCCAAAAATTGACATGGCAAATGCTCAGCAATTGCTTGATAAATTACATCTTCTAACATAAATTTTTCCTAATATGTAACTACTTATCCATAACTGCCACAATATGCAGTTAGCCTAATGTTTAAACTTAACTCCACGTTTCAATAAACTAAAACCTATTCCATTTACCACTATTGCAAATATCAGCACAAATAGAGCACCATAGCTGATATCAAAGTTGGCGGCACCAATAAAGCCATAGCGAAAACCATCGACAATATATAAAAACGGATCCAGCATTGCCAAGCTTTTCCATAGTGGATCAAAGTGTTGAATATTGAAAAAAATTCCTGACAAATAGATCAATGGCACCATCACAAATGATTGAAATGCTGCTAATTGGTCAAATTTTTCACTGACAATGCCTGCAATCATGCCAAGCCCACCAGTTATTGCCGCTCCCATAAAGGCAAAATAAAGTACAGCCCAAAGATGCTGTAATTCAAAAGTACCAAACCATACTATACCCAGATATACTGCAGCACCAACTACTACGCCCCGAATAATACTTGAAACCAGATATGCGGCATACATGCTCCAGTTAGAAATCGGAGCCATCAGGATAAATATAATATTTCCAGTATATTTAGATTGAATTAAACTACTTGAGCTATTGCCAAATGAATTTAATAAAACCTGCATGATTACCAAACCGGGAATTAAGTAAGTTGCATAATTAATATGGGCAATACCCGTACTGACACTGGATAACTGATGTCCAAAAATTAATTGATAGAGCAATGCTGTTGCCAATGGGCCTAAAACTGTTTGTACCCAGATCGAACTAAAACGAAAAATTTCTTTTTTTATTAACGCAATAAATGGCATAATCAGTGTCCCAAATAATTAAGAAAAATATCTTCTAGTTTAGGCTTACTGATATTCATATTTTCAATTTTTATGCCACCTGCCATAAGTTGATTTAATACGAGCATCATTTGATCATTATTTGCAAGGCGCAAAGTATATTTATTATTTTCTGTAGCTATAATCAAACTCCGCAACTCATCCAAAAACAACCCGTCTTTAGTTTCAACTTCAAATATTGTCGGCATACCATTAGCTTTATGATTTAACTCCTCTTTTGAGCTACGCGCAATAACCTTACCTTTATCAATCATCACAATATGGTTGCAGAGTTTTTCAACTTCTTCCAAGTAATGAGTAGTCAGTAAAATCGTGTGCCCTTGCTGATGTAGTTCGGTAATAAAATCCCATAAATTTTTACGGATTTCAACATCAACCCCAGCCGTTGGTTCATCGAGAATAATTAGCGGCGGCTTATGAACCAATGCCTGTGCAACCATCAATCTACGCTTCATTCCACCAGATAAACTTCGCGTATTGGCATCAATTTTATCTTCCAGATGCATCCGTACAATCACTTCATCCAGCCAAGACTTATTATTCTTAACTCCGTACAAACCTGATTGTAGTTTTAAAGTTTGATAAACCGTCGTAAATGGGTCAAAGGCTATTTCTTGCGGCACAATACCCATATTTTTTTTAGCTGTCACTAGGTCATTTTTAAGATCAACACCCATTACTTTAATCTGCCCGTCATAACTATTAATGCCAGCAATTGCTGAAATTAGAGTTGTTTTACCAGCACCATTCACTCCTAGCAATCCGACAAAATCTCCAGCATTTAATTTAAAACTTACATCATCCAAAGCAGTAAATTTATTATCATAAATTTTACTAACATTATTAATTTCGAGTGCGTACACAAATCACCTTATTTCGCTAAAGATTCATTTTGATTTGGCAATAATACCAGCGTTTCATTCGGCTTAACCAGATTAAGTTCAGTTCTGGCACGCGCTTCCATTAGTTCGGGAGAACCTTTCAACTCTTGCAAATGATCAATTACCCCATCATTGCGATTCTGCAATTCCTGATTAATTTTAATTTGCTGAGCAATAGTATTTTTTAATCGATTGCTATCATATATGCCGCCACGACCAAACCACAGCTCGTATTGAAAAAGTGCAACTACCGCACAAAGTGCTAAAAAAAGTAATTTCTGCATAGATATTATTTATTGAATACCAAAAGGTTTAACCACGGATTTTATCATAGTTAAGACGTGATTGCGTATACTATCGAATGAGACAGAATAAAACCCCAGTAAATCTTAGCTGGGGTTTTATTCTGATATACAATAGTCTATTCGTTTATCAAGCTTACTAGTTTTTTATTTAACCACTGTTACAAGTGTTACTAACAAAAATTCCACTTGGTGCAGTAAATGTGCCTGCAGGATATACCATGCGATTACAGTTGCTTAAAACACCATTAGAATTCTTACAAAAAGTGACAGAATTATCGGTTAAGTTAGTTATGTAAAGCGTGCTTGCCGAAGCCTGTCCGGCAACAATCGAGCTTGGTCCATTGATATTACCGCCAGTGTAGACACAATTACTTAGCACACCACTAGACTGGTCACAACGAACTATCGTATTATCACCAGAATTCGTTACCAAGACATAAGAGTTAGTCGCATATATAGCTGTTGGTTGATTAAACTTACTTCCTCCGGCATCGTTACACTGAGTAATTACAGTTGGATTATCACTGGATGCAGGGCATGCACTAATTGTGTTAGAATTTTTATTAGTGACCCAGAAAATACCATTTGCAGTACCATCCGAAGAAAAACCAGAACCATATGCATCAGCTGAAAGTCCAGTAGGATTAGCTGCCGCGCATCCTGTAAGCGCCCCAGTTCCTGTATTGATACCACAAATATTTAAGCCACCAGTAGTATTAACAAAAACAAATCCTTTATAAATATTGTATGCAACTGCTGCTCCGCTAATAGCCGGCGCTGTCAGACCATACAATGGGCTAGGAGCAGCAAAGGATGACGTATATGATGCAGCAACATAATAAGCTAACGAGTTTGATCCTGAGTTAGCTTCATACAAACTACTAACACCATCAAAGAGAATCACGCTAGGAGTTGAAAATAATCCAATCGCTGTCCCGTCACCAGTACAGTTGTAAAAACTGCCATCAGTTTGCCATAAACATTTGGTAAATGAATTATTACTTGAATTAAGGATTCCAGCCCATCCACCACCTTCAGGAGAACATTGTGTAACATTTCCAGTTGTAAAAGTACTTATAACCCCATTTGGATAAGTATCAGAAGGTAAATTTAACGCTGTACCACTTGCGCTTTTTATATTTGCTGGCGTTGGAATAATAATTTTATATTGAGAACTTGAAACCAATGCAGGATTAGCTGTTCCACTACTCGTTACGAAAGTAACAGTTTTACCATCAGAACTATAAACTGGGTTCGCCAATGTGACAAAAGATGACCCCGATACTTTCTGTAATTGAAAATTAGCCGCAATCAACGTTGTTAAATCCATAGGCTCATCAAATGTAATACTAATACTTGCAGCTAACGAAACATTTGTTGCGGCATCAACTGGAACCTCGCTACTTAACTGCGGCGCAGGTCCTGGTGCGGGAGCGGGACTAGGAGTCGGTGTTGGTGTCGGCGTAGGACTAGGCGTCGGTACTACATCTGGACTTACATTCTGATTAGTATTTCCAGTACTAGTTTGCGTTTGTCCAGCCGGATTCTGTGCTGTTACTGTGACAATGTTACTTGCTGGTGCTACCGTCGTATTGATTAGTT
>CAYIZV010000047.1:0-22333 GCA_964367915.1 uncultured Neisseria sp. | reverse complement strand
TAGCTGTGATTATAACATATTTGAGAATTAAAGCTTACTGGCTGCTTCTGTTCTACAATAATGTTAATCTTAGGAATGATAAATTTTCTGAGGCTTTTAAACTACGTATTAGTCAATAAAGAATGGGTTAACTCAATTAATCATCTAATTCTCATTTTTATTCTTGCTAGTTTGGCTATATTTTTGTGAACTTATTACAACATATAATACGGAGTAATTTTAATGAAGCATGACTTAAATTACGATGGTACTGGGTTTGTATTGATAAATATCATTATAATACAGTTAGATATGCTCATTGATGAACGCGAATAGACAAAAATATCTATTGTTAAAATAATTAACATCCTATAAAATACCTCTCAGAACATGGAAAAGCATGTAATACAATCATAAAAGGAATCTGTAATGGAAAAGAAAAAGCTATTGTTAACAGGGATGTTACTAAGTATTTTAACTAGTGCGGTATTTGCTAATTCAAGTGCAGCATTTGTAGTTAAGGATAAAGGATTGCAATCCGGTGTTAATGATGACTGGGCAGTGCTTGGTGCGCCAACTCTTTATGCAACTGAAATGCCAACCAGTTCAACAATCTGTATGAATACAAAAAATTATAGTATTGGTAATTCACCTCAGGCTGGATTAAATTTTAGTTCTACAGCATCCAATGAACAAGTTAGTCGCTCATTAAATCTTGGACTAAGTGTGACAGGGCTTGACTTATATGGGTTTACTCTTGGAGCTGGAGCATCATTTGCTGCAAGTACCAAAAATACAGATTATACTTATAATTTTACATATCTGTATACTTATTCGACAAAAGCTGACCTAACAACAACTTTTGGCAATGAGAACTTAAGTAGTAGCGGTCAAAAAGCTTTGACGGCTGGAGAGTCTGCATTTTTCCAAACTTGTGGTGATTCTTTTGTAAGCAATCTGGATGCTGGTGCGGTTGTTGCTGTAAATGTAAGTATTACATTTAAAACCAAGGAACAAGCTGCTGAATTTTCTAGCTCTGCTTCAGTAGGATACGGACTGGTTAATATAGTGCCGGCATTATCAGCCAAGGGAAGTAAAATATCTAGCGATGCGGCGATTACTGTTTCAGCATTACAAAATGGTGGTACACCAAATAAATTAACGGATATCTTTGGCAAAACCCCAGAAGGAAGCTATAATGTTAATGCTTGTAGCGTTGCATCTCCAGCGGCATGCCAGGCATTGGTCGATTCAATTATTACCTATTCTTCTACTCTTGGCTCACAAGTTAAAGATGCCAATGGGATGATTTTGAGTAACTTATTTTACTTTAGTCCTGTAATAACCCCTTATTCTTCTGTAGGCGTTACTGTTCCCACGCCGAAACCATTGTCAACAGCAGCTTTAAATGCTCAGACTGAGATTTTTGATGAACTAAACCTTAGTAAAAGTCGAATTGAGTTTCTAAGTCATTATAAGGGTGACTCTTTACCAATTCAGCCTGATCTTAATTCATACATTAAAAGTCAGACAAAAACTTTAAATGCCAGAGTTAGCTACATAAACTTAAAAGCGGCTGACTGTTTTAATGCTTATGCTGAAACCTGTCCGACGATTGTAGCCCAAATAAAAAATACCTTTAAAAATAGTAAAACTACCTATAACTTTGATAAGGTAAAGTATAGTCAATTAAGTAGTAGTTGGTACTATACCTTAGGTGGTAATCTAACTTATCTTGTGCCAGTTTCATTTGTGAATGTTTATGCAACTTATACTAATGATAAGAAAACAAATAATAAAACAGCACAGGCATATACTGCTACAGAAAATGGTGTTTCCTATATAAATCAGTTCGTGATTCCGTATACAGGAGTTCTTGGTGGAAGTAGAACTTATAAATGTTTACCTGCTGCAAATGATAATAAATTTGCTGATACTAGAACATTTACTTGTAACGATGGATTATTTACAAATATTGATTTGCAGTTTACAAAATCTGCTAACCCACTTTAATATTAGAGATTAACAAGAAAAAGAAAGAACAACATCATGAAAAATAAAATTAATAATAGTTTGTTATGTGGATTAATTTTAGCAAGTACTCTTCTTGCCGCATGTAATGGCACGAGTAATTCCTCTGGAAATCAGACAAATACTATGACCATTAATCCATCTTTAAGTGGACTTGCTTATGACCAAGTCAGCAAAAGTGTTTATAGCGTTGACCAGAGCGGTACTCTATGTCAGCTTGCGGTGCAGAATATACCTGGCAATATGGTCTGCAATCTTACACCTCCAAATAATATACTTATTGCGTCACAAGTGGTTAGTGATAATCAGGGCAATATTTATGCTTTGGGCAGTGAGGCAACTACAGATAATAATTTTATTTTGAAATATAATACGCAAGACAATACTTGGGCTATAAACAGCATTGATATACCTTTTGTAATGTCGTATAGTAAGTTATTGTATCGCCAAAATAAATTGTATATCTCTGACCCTAATTTAGCGACCTTGTATACGATTAATTTAGCAAGTAATTCACTCGAGTCTGTACCTAATTTTTTTATGCCGGCTCCAGGTGTGATAGAAGATTTTGATCAAAATGGTAACCTTTACTACAGTTATCAGTTGGATACTGAATCAAATTTTCAGACTATAACAACGACTCAGGTTTATATTACTCCACTTAGTGGTAGCTCTACTTCGGCAGCACCGTTTGGTAGTGCAAATAATAATATTAATGATTTGGTTTATGTGAAAAATACTGCATACGCTTGCGCTGAATCAAGTTTTCTTTATCTACCATCTGGCTCCGGAGCTAGTAGTAGTTGGCAAGTATTAACTAACTCTTCTCAGCCTGATTACTTTTCTTGTGATTATGTTACTACTGATGGTCGTAATCTGTATTATGTTGAGGGGCAGTGGACAAGTGAGGAGAACTACAGCAATAACTACGTGGGTATGATGGCAATAAATTAAATTTGTTGTTACAATAAATGAAGTATAGAACCCCTTGTAATGAGAGGTTCTTATTTTATCTCAAGATTTATTTCTTTTGCGAGCTTTTCATCAAGAATAATTATATATGGCTTAGATAAAGATTCAGGAATTGCTTTATGATAACCATGTTCGACTGCTAATTGAGCTAGTGCTTTTGAGTTAGAGCCAGTTAAACCAAATTTTTTGCTGATTTGTTTGGCTATAATATTTGATATAGTACTTCGTCGTATCCCCAAAATCTGAGTCATTTGCTCATGCGGTATTGAGTTTGCGAGTAAAAAGAGAATTTCATGTTCTCGTTCAGTTAATTTTATTGAGCAACCGTTGCTTGGTTTGCTTGTTAACGGAGAATAGCTAAGAATATTTTGCATATAGTCGTGATGACTGAAAAAAGGAATACTGGTTGCAAAGCTCTGAATGCCAATAACTTCGCCCGAAGGATGAAATATTGGGACGTAAGTAATCAAATAAGCAATAAATTTGTCATTGTAAGGTAACAAGTCTATAAAATTTACTACTTCTTTGTTCCTAAATATGCTTAGTTGAAGCTGGTATATTTTTTGAATATAGTGGTGAATGAACTCTACAAATACTCCTGTGTATTTAGAACCAAAGATTTTGGCTCCCAAGTCTGCTCTTTGATGGTCTCTAAATGTGATCCCAACAGCATCTTCCCATGATTGCATAGCAATAGATTGTGCCGAGTAGTTAGTGCAGATGGCTATTTTACAGTTATAATCATAAATAACGGAATATATCTTCTGATTTACTAATGGTAAAAAATTGGCTATTACTACATTATGTAGGTATTCGTGTTTTTCTTTTTGATTTAACATATCTATAACAAATATATATTGATAAAGTATATGGAGATTTTACCAGAAAAGCGCTATGTATTCTATTTTGTTTACGTTTTTAATTATTCTGGACTATGCTATTTTTCTTATTCGGTAATAGTATTATCATCTCATCACGTTCGTTAATGTATCTATATTGCAACAGATAATATGAGTTAATTCTAGATTGTTTTTGTGTTCTAAGAGTGCTTATAAATTTTGAGTTAGGTTTTATTGATTTAGTACAGTGTATTATGAATTGGGTTTGTGCTTGAATAGACAAAATCATCTATTGTGAAAATTTGAGAGCTACTTTATAATTCTATTTGTTCGACAATTAATTAATATCTGAGTGAAAGCTCTAAGGAGTCAAAATTGAAAAGAAATATATTATTATGCGCTATTTTGGGCTTGACTTTGACTGCTTGTAATCCTTCTGAATCAAATAGTATTGGTGATGATGGTAATGTGGCTACGACTGGTAACGGTGGATACCCAGTACAAGAAAGTGGAATGGTGTTAAAAAGTAGTGGGCAAAAGAGTGTGCAGGCCGTGACTTTGGCTGTTAGTTTATTGCAAATGGGGGTTAAAGCGGCGGCAAGTTCTTTGGGTACGTCTGTTGGAAAGGGTGTTTTAGCGAAATTTTTAGGTGATCCAAATCAAAAGTTATATGATCGGTTTGATCAGGTTGATGCAAAACTTGCGGAAATTAACGCAAATTTAAAAGAGCAACTCAAGCTTAGTACTCAAACCTTAGCGACGTTGAATAAGTTCTATCTTGAGTTTGCAAATAAATCACTTGAAGATAAGCTTTCTGATATTAACGAAAAATTAGAGCTAATTAGTACCAGAAATAGCTTATTTAAAGGTAAAAATGTTTATGGCACGCTGGATAACACTGAATTGGATCAAATATATAGTAATGTGCAAACTCATAAAGATTATCCAACATTGATAACTATTGGTGTTACTAATGCTGACAAATTGGACTCCAAAGGTGCTGAACAAAATAAAGCCCTGAATCTAGATCCTGTAAGTACTGAAAATCTTTATGTTACATTTCAAAATACATTTATCAATGATGTATCCAAATCTGGTAACGTAATTAATGCGTTTCAGGGAGATAAAGTAGCCTTTTTGTCCAGACTTGCTACAGTTGGGTTATTAGATAATCAAGACATGATGACGTATGTTAATGGTTATAATTACAATATCATGAATATTAGGCTTCAATTATTGACATCATTACAAAAACTTTATAATATGCAATTAGTTCAGCTGGCTTATTATTATGGGGCAAAAGCAAATTTAGATGTTAAGTTTACTTCCTCTGATCCAGCAAATCCAATGCCCGCACAAAATCAAGGTCTAACTGGTTTTAAGAAAGCGGCGCAAATGCTATTTAACACTTATGAAACTGATCTGAATAATCTGAATAAAGTGTCTGAAACATATTTGCCATTTATTACTGAGAAGGATGTTGCTGTACAAATAAATCGCGACTGGTTTGACTCTCAACAACCTCTATTGGATGATAAAACTTTTTTAAATAATATTGATGAAAGTGCCTCTCTTCCAATTTCTGTGAGACAATGTGAGGTTACTGGTTTAGGTTTTAATCCCATTGGAGATAGTCTAAGCAAGTATGGCTTAGTTGATTTAGGTATAAACTGCTATTTGGGTAATGGGGCATGGAAACCAACTAATGTAGTCTTTCCTGTGGTTAAAGATGGAACTAAGATCGCACGTTATGCCTACGGGTCAATTTCCGCCACTTCATCTCAAAAGCTTTCTATAGATAGTTCTCTTACTTTGAAGAAACAACTAACTTCTGACGATGTTAAGGTTTTTGCTGAGAGTTATCCTGCTGGCATAAAGGGAGGGAGTGTAAAAGATATGGTTGATCGGCATACACTATTTACTGATAATGAGGATTATGACTATTGGACTAAAAAAGCAACAGATAAAAAAGATGTGGTTCTTTTTAGCACTACCTTAGTAGAAGTTGGCTTCTTCTCTGATGATATTAGCTGGGCGGCGGGAGATTTCGAATTAAAAGATAATGGTGTTGCAACAACTAGGATTTTGCCAGTAACATACTATGACGGTAATAAAGGAGATAATCCAGCTCATTTTAGGCGATCGCGAGAGCTACGGTTTTATTCTCCGACAACAGGACAGAATGTTTACAACATTCGCTTTAGTAAAGAAGGTAAAGTTAAGGATGGTAGAACAAGAACTGATCCTGAAACATTTTTTTATAATTTGGCAAGCTATAAAAATCACTGGTTTGCAATTAAAATGATTATGGGATATGATGGAATGGCAGCAGTACAAGCTTTAGGCATTGGGTGTATTGATTCTAGTTGTAGTCGCGTTTCCAATACAACCTTGAGCTGGAAATCTGGTGCTAAAGTGAAGTTAACCCCACCAAATGTAGTATCCGGTCAACGAATTGATAGTGAGTATCAGACGCTAATTTCAGGTACTGGAAATTAATGGTATGATCTTACGATATCAACTGAATGGTTCCATATTTCTATTGATCAATTTTAACTAAGGCGTAATATGAAAAAATTATTCTTATTATTGACTACGATTGCCTCAACCAGTGCTTTTGCTGGTCGAGGTGCTATTTTGGTTGTCGATAACTCAAGTGATACTACACTGAAAGTTATTCCAACAAATAAAAGCTGTATTGCGCACATAGATAACGCTGCAATTTCTTTGAAACCTGTGACTGCCAGTAATATCTATCTGGAACAAGACTGTCTTTTAAAATCAGGCACTAGCGATCTTGAGTTGTATGATGAGAAAACTAACGAGAAAATTGCTATTACCGAGTTTTCTATCGCCAAGTCATCCACTGAGGCTGGTGTTAAATCTAAACTCAGTAGTAATTTTTCTGTACGATCTCTTAGTGTAAATACTTTCTCTAGAGTTAACGGAACAGATATTGTTTTTGTACGAGTTACACCAGCTGGTCAACGCGCGCAAGGTTATAGTAGCTGGATGTGGCAAATGCGTAATCAGCTTCGTGATAAATCTTTAGCTTCTTTAGTTTTACCGGGAACGCATGACTCGTTGACCTATGATCTGAGCAGTTCAAATTTGTGCGCTGCTGATCCAGATGCAAGCGCTTTTGCGAAAGCTCCACGTTTTGGAATTGCATTTGCCAAAGCACAGTATTTGACTATGCAGGAGCAACTTGAACGTGGTATTCGTTATTTTGATATCAGGCTTTGTTTCCAAAGCGGTGATTCTTATCCGTCACATAGTCTGGTAAGCAACCATCCATTTACCAATGATCTGGAACAGCTACAGACGTTTTTAAATGCCAATCCTCATGAGGTTATCGTTCTTGATTTGCAACATATCTATGGTTATAATGTCAAACGAATAAAAGCATTGTTGGATAACATTAAAACAAAATTTGCTGGCAAGATTATTAGTTATCAAGATTATAAGCCTAGCTCTAAACTTGACGATATTTGGACGCTTGACGATTTGAGTAGCGAATCAACGCCTAATTTGATTGTTGTTGCGCCAGATAGTAAGGAAGTGCAGGAAGTAACTGCAGAGCCTGCTTACAATTTTATCTGGCCACGTAGCACTCTTAATTCACCTTGGCCAAATGTTCAAAGCGTAGATAAACTGGTTCAGAAAAATTCTGACTATCTTAATAATCGTAGCACCGAAGCATTTTTTGTAAATCAACTGGTTTTAACTCCCGACACCAATTATATAATCAGTAATCCAAGTTATAGCTTATCATCAATGGTGTATCGTGATTTAGATAGTACTTATAACTGGATGTGGGAAAGTGTGAACTCTGGCAAGCTTAACATCATTATTCGAGATTGGAGTAATGGTTACGATGGCGCAATTTTTGCTATAACTGCTAATAGTAAGAAATAGCTAACGGCTTCTTTATTGACTTAATAAAGCCCACAGATTAAAGACTGAGGGCTTTATGTTTGTAGTTGCAATGTTTATGATGTAGCTATATTATTGCTCGAGCGTTAATGATGCAAGCAGGCTACTATAACTATTTTTATCACCATTTCAAAAAGTGCTCTACCAAGATTAGCTGTGAGCATATTATTAGAATTATTAACTTGAAGATTACATAAAATGCTGTAAAATATTACCCGATTAAATGTAAATTATGATGGAGTAAGATTGATGAGTAAACTTGAAACTAAAATTGTATTAAATAAACCGGATGAAAAACCAGTTGGTGCGGTAATCTGGCTGCATGGACTTGGTGCTGATTATAATGACTTTGTGCCAGTAGTTAATGAGCTTCAATTGCCAATTGGGTTGAAATTTGTATTTCCTAATGCACCGGTAATTCCAGTTACAATTAACAACGGTTACAAAATGCGCGCATGGTATGATATTCTTGATTTCAGCGATTTACATCGTGAAGTTGATAGCGATGGTATTATCGTGAGTGTGAAGCAGATTGGTATATTAATTGATGAACTAATTGCCGAGGGTTTTAGTGCTGAGCAGATTATTATCGCTGGGTTTTCGCAAGGTGGTGTGATTAGCTATTATACTGCGCTGGGCAGTGATTACGACTTAGGTGGATTAATGGTGTTGTCGAGTTATTTACCGGATATTTCGTTGATTGACGTAGCTAAAATACAACATAAGTTGAATCTACCAATTTTAGTTTGTCATGGTAGTCGTGACCCTGTAGTAAACATAAATATGGCAGGCTCAGCAACAAAGCATTTGCAGCAGTTTGGCTTGAAATATGATTGGCATGAGTACCCGATGGAACATAGTGTTTGCTATGAGGAGATTGTTGTAATCCGCAACTGGTTGTTACGCATATTTACCAAATAAGGATTGCGGGATAATGCAGCCGTTGTGTATAATATTGCGAGTAATTTTGATTAATTTTAGGTGGATATTATGACAAAGTTTAATTCATTTATGATGGCTGTGCTCGTGGGTGCTATTGGGTTAGTTTTTGCGGATGATTCGGGAGATGTTCCAGGTTATGTTTATACTCCAGCTTCAGGGAGTAATGTTATAAGAACCGCATATGGACAATGTTTGCATAATGCCTATTGGCAACCTGCATATGGTTTGGATCAATGTGATGAAGCACCTAAAGTCAAAGTTAATAAATATGTTACTAAGGTAACATTTAGTGAATCTGGCGTTAACTTGTTTGACTTCTTTTCAGCAGATTTATCTAGCACAGGTAAACAAGAGCTAACTAAGCTGGTAACCGTGGCTAAAGGCGATGGTTCGCTGGATACATTAACCAAAGTTATCGTAACTGGTCATACCGATAAAATAGGTACTGAAGATGCAAATCAGGAGTTATCCGTAGAGCGGGCAACCAATGTCAAAGATTTTCTGGTTAGCTTAGGCATCCCTAGTGGTAAAATAACGGCAACAGGTATGGGATACCAAAATTCTTTAGTTTCAGATGGCTGCTTTAAAAAATATAATGTGAGTAACGCGGAAGTTAATAATGCGCTTGCGATTGCTGACAATGCAGCGACTCCAGCAGAGTTTAAGCGGTTACACGAAGAGTATAATAGCAAATATGCCGGCTTAATTAAATGTGCCGCTGCTGATCGTCGCGTGGAAATAGTTGTTGAACAAACTGAAACTGAGACTGTAACTGAGTAATAAAGAATATTCAGATTTTCAACTTCCCACACAGAGCGTGTGGGATTTTTATTTGTGAATGAGCAATATGTATCGAATTCAACTGAGTACAAAGCCTAAAACCAATGAACAGAAAGTAATTGCAACCATCGGCAATTTTGATGGTCTGCATTTGGGGCATCTTGAGCTACTAGGGCAGTTAAGTCAGCAAGCTGAGCCAGACAATTCTTGGCGGATGCTAATAACATTTGATGTTTTGCCGCATGAATATTTTGCGGATAAAAATGGGGTGCTTCGTGCTCCACGAATTGGACTCTTACGTGATAAGGTTTCGATTTTACAGCAAAGTGGCTTAGTTGATGAAATAGTAATTCTTCATTTCAGTCAGCAAATGGCTAAACTTAAGGCTCAGGAATTTATCTATAAGATATTAAAAATTAAGCTTAATGTTTGTGAGATGATTGTTGGGCATGATTTTCGCTTCGGTTATATGGCTGAGGGCACTATTCATGATTTAACTGGTAGCGGAATTAAGACTACCGAGTTTGCAGAATTAAGACATAATCAGGTACGAGTATCAAGCTCTCTGATTCGCGAATTGGCTTCGGAACAACATATTGATTTAATTAGAGCTTATTTAGGGCGCAATATTCGTTATAGTTCACGGATTGTCAAAGGCAATCAATTAGCCCGTAAGTGGAATTTCCCGACGATAAATCTTAATTTGTATAAAATTCGTCCGGTGCTTTGGGGGATTTATACTTCCTATGTTTATATTGAAGGCAAGCGTTATTTGGGTGTAACGAATATTGGCAAAAACCCAACGGTTAGCGAGGGTAAGGTCTATAAGATTGAAACCCATTTATTGGATGTTGATTTAGACTTGTATGGTAAAATTGCCACCGTTGAAATTTTACATTATTTACGCCCGGAATTGAAATTTGAGGCGCTAGAACCGTTATTTAAGCAGATGTATAAAGATTTAGATGATGCCCGCGAGTTTTTCGCCAGGCTTGACAACAAGGAATAAATTAGATGGATTATAAAAATACAGTTAACTTACTTGATACACCATTTCCGATGCGTGGTGATTTAGCCAAACGTGAGCCTGCGATGCTGGATAAATGGAATCAGCAACAACGCTACCAAAAATTACGTCAGGTATGCAGCGGACGCGATAAGTTTATTTTGCATGATGGACCTCCCTATGCCAATGGACAATTGCATATTGGACACGCTTCGAATAAGATATTAAAAGACATCATCATCCGCAGTAAAACCTTGGCAGGGTTTGATGCGCCATACGTACCAGGTTGGGATTGTCACGGTTTGCCGATTGAACTAAATATTGAGAAACAATTTGGTAAAAATCTTGAACCGCTTGATTTTCGTAATAAATGCCGCGAATATGCCAATGCTCAGATCGAACAACAGAAAGTTGATTTTATCCGCCTTGGTGTCTTGGGTGAGTGGGATAATCCATACAAAACGATGGAATTTAGCACTGAAGCTGGAATTGTGCGTGCTTTGGGTGAGATCTATAAACAGGGCTATTTGTATAGTGGTGTAAAACCCGTACATTGGTGTGTTGATTGTGGCTCTGCGCTGGCTGAGGCTGAGGTTGAGTATTATGACAAAGTTTCGCCTGCGATTGATGTTGCGTTTAGACTTGCTGGATCTGCACAAGAATATAAGGGTAATCTTGCATTATTAGAGAAGGCTTTTAATTATACCTTCCCGCAAGATTTTTCAACGGTTGAAGCTGTAATCTGGACAACTACTCCATGGACTTTACCAGCGAATCAGGCAATTTGTGCTGGTCCTGAGGTTGAATATGCCTTGGTACAAATAAATAGTTCAAAAATTCAAAATTTAGTAAAAGATGTTCATAGATATTTAATCATTGCTAATAAATTAGTCGAAGATGCGATTAAACGTTATTCCTTCACTGAGTCTAAAGTAGTTGCAACCGTTACTGGTGATAAACTAGAGTTATTAAAATTTCAACACCCATTTTATGAGCGGCAAGTTCCATTAATCTTAGGTGATCACGCAACTGACGATGCCGGTACTGGTTTGGTACATACTGCACCAGCACATGGTATGGAAGATTATCATGTTGGTTTAAAATATAATTTGGATTTACACAATCCAGTTGGTAATGATGGTTGTTATATTAGTTCTACTGAAAATCTATTGAATGGAAAGCGATTAGCTGGAGAGAATGTTTTTGATGCTAATCAGATAGTAATTGATGCACTAAGAGATAATGATCGCTTAATGTGTGAAATGAATATTACTCATAGTTATCCATGTTGCTGGCGCCATAAGACTAAAATTATTTTTCGTACTACCGGACAGTGGTTTATTGGCATGGATAAAGTGGGTGTAGCTGGTAAAACTTTGCGTGAACAAGCCGAAGCGGCAGTCGATGCTACTGAGTTTTATCCTGCGTGGGGACGTGCTCGCTTAGAAGCAATGATTAAAAATCGCCCGGATTGGTGTGTATCTCGTCAACGCCAATGGGGTAGTCCAATGACGTTCTTTGTTCATAAAGAAACTGGTGAATTACATCCACAAAGTTATGAGATTTTACAGGTTGTAGCGCAAAAAATTGAAGTTAGTGGGATTGATGCATGGTTTGGACTAAGTGCGGCTGATTTGCCTGAGTTTGATTTGACCGATTATGTAAAATTAAAAGATACTTTGGATGTCTGGTTTGATTCTGGGACTACACATTTAACCGTGCTTAACCAGCGCACTGCCTTACAGTGGCCTGCTGATTTATATCTCGAGGGTTCAGATCAACATCGCGGCTGGTTTCAGTCGTCGTTATTGACTGGTTGTGCAGTTCGTGGTCACGCACCTTACAAGCAATTGTTAACCCATGGGTTCTTGGTTGACGGTGATGGATATAAAATGTCCAAATCTAAAGGTAATATTATCTCTATTCCTGATGGTGTGAAAAAATACGGTGCTGATATTTTACGTTTATGGGTAGCGAGTACCGATTATTCGGGTGATATTGCGTTTTCAGATGAAATTATGAAGCGGATTACTGATTCATATCGCCGAATTAGAAATACCTTGCGCTTTTTATTAGCTAATCTGAATGATTTTGATGCTGCTAAAGATAGTGTAGCACTGAGCGATATGGTTGAAGTTGATCGTTATGCTTTAGCTTATGCAGCGCAATTGCAGGATAAAATTACTAATCAAAATACTGGGTTATACTCAAGTTATCAGTTTCATTTGATTGTCCAAGAATTAGTAACGTACTGTTCAGAAGAGCTTGGTGGTTTTTATCTGGATGTGCTTAAAGATCGTCTTTATACATCTAAAGCTGATGGTCATGCACGACGCTCGGCACAGACTGCTTTATATCATATTACTCGTGCATTATTGGGGATGCTATCGCCAATCTTAGCATTTACCAGTGACGAAGCATGGGAAGTATTGGTTAATGATGCGAATGATTCAACTTTGTATCATGTTCATCATCAACTTCCTACCTTGGATAATGCTAGTGAACTGCTAGCTAAATGGTCGCAAATCCAAGAATTTCGGGTTTCTGTGCTTAAAGAGCTCGAAAATAAACGTACTGCAGGCCTGATTGGAGCATCGTTACAAGCTGAACTGGTAATTAATGCAGATGCACAACTTTATGCTTTGCTAAATTCAATTGGTGCAGACTTGAAATTTGCCTACATGGTCTCTAAAATTACCTTGGTTGCAGCAGATGCTACTAGCGTTGAAGTTCTTGTAAGTGAACAACAAAAATGTGAACGTTGCTGGCATTATACTGCAGATGTTGGTAGTAACTCTGAGCATCCAACGATATGTGCACGCTGTGTGGAAAATGTAGCTGGTAGTGGCGAAACTCGTCATACAGCGTAATTATCTCAATCTGATTCATTATCCTAGATCGTTGATTTATTCATCGCCTACTATGTGTAGGCTTTGTCATAAATCGCCTACTAGTATTTCCACACGCGTGTGTTCGAATCAGTTTGATAAGTATTAAAAAGGTAAACTTATACAAATGAAAAAAATATCAACTTCGTGCCGGGTAGGTTTGCTTGGCGTTAGTATTATTGTGATTATTCTTGATCAAATCAGCAAGCATTTTGCACGCAGTTCGCTTGAATTATATCTGCCTAAAGCATTTTTGCCCTCATGGAATTGGACTTTAATGTACAACGAAGGCGCTGCATTTAGCTTTTTGGGTAATCAGGGTGGTTGGCAAAAAATTATGTTTGCTGGGTTTGCAATTGTTGTTTCTGCAGCGTTGATTTACTACATTATGCGTAAATCATACCAAATGATTGCAGGTATTGCCTTTAGTTTTATCTTAGGTGGTGCACTTGGCAATTTAATTGATCGAATTCATGCTGGTAAAGTTACTGATTTTATTGACTGGTATGTAGGTACTCATCATTGGCCAGCCTTTAACCTGGCGGATAGTTTTATCTGTGTTGGTGTTACTTTGCTGGTGATCGAAAGTTTATTTTTTAGTAAAAAATAAGGTAATAAATGAAAAAGATTATTTTAGCCAATCCGCGCGGCTTTTGCGCTGGTGTAGATCGAGCGATTACAATTGTTGAAACTTCATTAGCAAAATATGGTGCGCCTGTTTATGTGCGCCATGAAGTAGTACACAACAAATATGTTGTAGACGGTTTGCAAGAACGTGGTGCAATTTTTATTGAAGAGATTAAGGATGTTCCCGAGGGGAGCATTTTAATTTATTCAGCGCATGGGGTTCCTTTGTCGGTACGCGAAGAGGCGATGGCAAAAAACTTAACCATGATTTTTGATGCTACCTGTCCGCTGGTAAGTAAAGTTCATGTTGAAATTAAGAATTTGCATAAGCAGAACTATACGATTATTATGATCGGACATCGCGGACATCCTGAAGTTGAAGGCACAATGGGGCAAGTTAAGGATCATATTCATTTGGTTGAATCTGAGGCGGATGTTGAAACATTACCGTTAGATCGTAATATCGAGAAAATTGCAGTAGTTACTCAAACTACTTTATCAGTTGATGAAACTAAATCGATTATTGCCAGACTGAAAGAAACTTTTCCCAATCTGCGCTTACCTAAAAATGAAGATATTTGTTATGCAACGCAAAACCGTCAGGATGCGGTCAAAGAAATGGCAAAAAGTTGTGATGCAGTATTAGTGATTGGCAGTAAAAATAGTTCTAATTCCAATCGCCTGAAAGAATTGGCTGAGAATTTGGGCGTAAAATCCTATTTGATTGATTTTGATTATGAAATAAAAAGTGAATGGCTTGATCAGGTGACGAATGTTGGGGTTACGGCTGGAGCTTCTGCGCCAGAAGTGTTAGTAGAAGGCGTAATTAAGCGCCTGCAACAAGAAGGATTTAACACTACTGAAACCTTAAATGTGGTTGAAGAGCATATGACTTTTGCTCTTCCTAGTGAATTAAGATAGGTTAATCAGGTCTCATAATGGATAGCAATAACTTTATCAAACACATTACGCTAGAAAACTATAAATCAATCAAAAAGCTTGATTTAGAATTAAAGCCGCTAAATGTTCTTATCGGTAGTAATGGGGCTGGTAAAAGTAATTTAATTAGCTTTTTCAATTTATTGCGTAAGATGGAGGCTGGAGAGTTAAAAAAGTATGTTCTAAGTAAAGGTGGGCAAGACGTTTTTTTGTGTTATGGGCAAAAAGAGTCCGAGTTTTTGTCTGCCAGTTTAGATGTTATGAGATGTGAGTACTTTTTTTCATTAATGCCTACAGTGAATGATTTTTTTCAATTTACGGCTGAAGATTTTATGCGATATAGTTGGTGGAATACTGGTAATTCTGGAAATGAATCTCAATTATATTTGAAAAATAATCTAGGTATTATTGGCTCCACAAGATTTGTAGGGTATGTAAAGCAAATTCAAGTATTTCATTTTAACGATACCAGCGATACCTCACCACTAAAAGCAACAGTTGCGAATAATGATAATCTTTTCCTCCGTGCAGATGGGCAAAATTTAGCCTGCATGATTAAGCTCATTTATGATGAACATCCAGAATATTACAAGATGATCATCGATACTATTCGGAATGTAGTTCCCGATTTTCATGATTTTGTTATTCGCCAAAATAGCGAGTTTTTAAGCTTAGAGTGGTTTAACAAAAATAATATTGATATTCCGTGGAAAGCGCATTATTTATCAGATGGATCATTACGCTTTATTGCATTGGCTGTATTATTATTAATGCCGAGTGAACTACAGCCACAAGTTATTATTGTTGATGAGCCAGAAATTGGGCTTCATCCTACTGCATTAAATGTTTTATCTGGTTTAATTAAACGCGCATCATTGGAGAGACAAGTTATTATTAGCACTCAATCTGCGGAATTGTTAAGTCAATTTGAACCAGATGATGTGATCGTGGTCGATAAAAAAGATAAATATAGTGAATTTAGGCGTTTAAGTAATTATGATTTGGCGAAATGGCTGGAAAATTACACACTTGGCGAGTTATGGGAAACTAATGTTATTGGCGGCAGACCGTGATTAACCTTTGTTTCGTTGTTGAAGGGTACGCCGAAGAAAAGTTTGTAATTCATAAGTTGGGTGCACATCTACAAAGTAAGGTCAGTAAGAAGCTTAATGTTAATGTGCAAAATTTACAAGGTGGTATTTTATCTGATAAGTTGATTAATCGACTAAAAAATATTGCTCCGCAGTATGATATCGTTACGACATTAATTGATTTAGTTGGTCTTGACGCTGCTAAACTAGATAATTATAGTGCAATTATGGCAAACAGTAATATATCATCGCAAGATAAGTCCGTACAAGTCGAACAGATAATTGCCGATGCTGTAAATTGTACTAATATAATTCCTTACGTTCAACCACATGAGTTTGAAGCATTATGCTTTGCAGATATTGAAGCTTTAGAGCAAAGTGATCCATTACTAGCTAAGAATAAAATTAGAATTGAGCAGATTTTACAAAATTATGCCTCAAACCCTGAAAATATAAACACAATACCAAGCAAATATCCCGCAAAACAGCTTGAGAAATTTGCTTATACCAAGGGAGCAAGTAATTTTGCCTTGTATTGTGATGTAGATAAAATTAAAGCTAAATGTCCACACTTTAGTATGTGGGTTAATCAGTTGTCATGTATACTCAAACAGATTTGAAATGCTGGTAGGCGATTTATGACGAAGCTTACTACTCGTAAGTGAGGAGTAAATCAACGACCCAGCATGATGAATCTGATTGAGTATAGACTATTATTGTTATAGGAACACAAAATATGTTTGAAAATTTATCGTCTAGACTCTCCGGAGTAGTTAAAACTTTATCAGGTAATTCCCGCCTGACTGAAAGCAATATTGCCGATGCTTTACGCGAAATTCGGATTGCCTTATTGGAGGCTGATGTTGCGTTACCAGTGGTGAAGCAATTCATTGCTGATGTTAAAGAAGAAGCACTTGGTGAAAAGGTTGTTGGTAGCCTGACTCCGGGGCAAGCATTAATCGATGTGGTTAATAAAAAACTAACCTCACTGATGGGAGAGTTCAATAATCAGTTAGATTTAAGTGCAGTGCCACCAGCCGTGATCTTAATGGCTGGTTTGCAAGGGGCGGGTAAAACTACTACGGTAGGTAAACTGGCTAAAAGATTAAAAGATAACGATAGAAAAAAAGTTTTGGTGGTGAGTGCCGATGTCTATCGTCCGGCGGCGATTGAACAGCTAAAAACCTTAGCTAAAAGCTTGGATGTGGAATGTTTTCCCTCAACTGAACAACAGCAGCCGAAAGAGATTGCGCTAAGTGCATTGGATTATGCTCGCAAACATTATTTTGATGTGCTGATTGTCGATACTGCAGGGCGGTTGAGTGTTGATGAATTTATGATGAATGAGATTAAAGATTTACATAAATCGCTCAATCCAGTTGAAACCTTGTTTGTAGTTGATGCGATGCTTGGACAGGATGCGGTAAATACCGCTAAAGCATTTAATGATGCTCTGGCTTTAACTGGGGTAATTTTGACTAAGATGGATGGTGATGCGCGTGGTGGTGCAGCTTTATCAATCAGAAATATTACTGGTAAACCGATTAAATTTATCGGGGTATCCGAGAAAATCAACGGCTTGGAACCTTTTTATCCAGATCGGATGGCATCACGAATCCTTGGAATGGGCGATATCCTCTCGCTGATTGACGAAGTTAAGGGCAACGTTGATGAGGCTGAAGCCAAAAAATTAATGGACAAAGTCAAAAAAGGTAAAGGATTTGATCTCAATGATTTTAAAATGCAGTTTGAGCAAATGAATAATATGGGTGGCATGAGCAAGATTTTGGATAAATTACCTGGCAATATTGCAGAAAAAGCGCCACAAATTATTAATGATAAAATGATTCGTAAAAATGTTGCAATTATTGATTCAATGACTAAGCTTGAACGCCAGAAACCAGAATTATTAAAAGCCTCGCGTAAGCGTCGGATTGCTTTGGGTAGTGGTACTTCAGTGCAAGAAGTTAATCAACTATTAAAACAATACGAACAAATCAGTGGCATGATGAAGAAGTTTAGCGGTGGCGGTGGTATGATGAAGATGATGAAAAACTTTAAGCATCTAATGCCAAAAATGTAAATTAGATTTTTTAGATAAATTTTGTGTTCAATTTTTGATATAAAAATAGCGAATTATGATTATTTACACATTTTTACTTAGTAGTGTATGTGTTAAAATCAAAATTATGGTATCAATGATTAATTTGAATTATAAATGGTAAATGATATTTAAATGAAAAATTTATTATTAATCTTTTTATGTGCGGCTGGAAGTTGTTTTGCTGCTGAATCAAGCATTTCTGTTTCCAGCGCTGCAGTTGGTAATGAGTCTGGCAAAATTGTTGCGATTAATGACTTTGCGGTAGATAAGTATATGGGTAAGTGGTTTGAGATTGCCAGATTACCAGCTTATTTTGAAAAGCGTTGTGTTGCACCGATCACTACCGAGTATGTGCACAAAGGTGATGAAATACAAATTACAAATAGCTGTGCTACGGTATCTGGGGATATTTACACGCGGGATGGAGTTGCGTATTTATCTGAAAACAACCTGAGTGGTAATGGACAACTCGTTGTCACATCATTTCCCAAATGGTTACGTTGGACTCATCTCGGACGGAGTGATTATTGGATAATTTATGCCGATTCCTCGTATACAATGGTAGCGAGTCCAGATGAAAAATATTTATGGATTTATTCTCGTGAAGAAACACCTGCGCTTGAGGATATTCAAAGGTTGATTTCTATCGCAGAACAACAGGGGTTTGATATTACAAAATTAATTTTTGACTATCCGTCATATTATGCTAAATAAATTTATTCTCAAGTCGTCTGTTTAATCGTAAATTCGTTTTCTTTTTAAGGTTTTTCCATGGATATTACTGAATTACTTACTTTTGGTGTCGCGAATAAAGCTTCGGACATGCATTTATCAAGTGGATTACCTCCAATGCTTAGGGTTAATGGTGAAATTCGTAAAGTAAATTTACCACCGCTAGACTCTACCGAAGTAAAAAACATGGTATATGATATCATGAATGATAATACACGTAAAGTATTTGAACAAAATATGGAAGTCGATTTTGCTTTTGAGATTCCGAATGTTTCGCGTTTTCGTGCTAATATCTTTATGCAAACTCGAGGTGTTGGCGCTGTATTCAGAAGTATTCCATCCAAAATTCTTTCCCTGGAAAAACTTAATGCACCGAATATTTTTAAAGAAATTGCATCCTATACCAAGGGTATTGTTCTGGTGACAGGTCCGACAGGTTCAGGGAAGTCAACTACACTAGCAGCAATGGTAGATTATATTAATGAAACAGATTATCAACACATTTTAACTGTTGAAGATCCTGTCGAGTTTGTCCACGTTAGTAAGCGTAGTCTAATTAACCAACGTGAACTTAATACACATACCAAAAGCTTTGCTAATGCCTTAAAATCAGCGCTTCGTGAAGATCCAGATTGCGTTTTGGTGGGTGAGATGCGTGATTTGGAAACAATTCGTTTGGCATTGACTGCAGCAGAAACCGGACATTTGGTTTTTGGAACACTGCATACATCATCCGCTGCAAAAACAATTGATCGGGTGATTGATGTTTTTCCTGCAGCTGAAAAAGATATGGTGCGGGTGATGTTGTCCGAGAGTTTACGGGCAGTAATTTCACAGCTGCTTATTAAGAAAAAAGATGATTCCGGTCGTGTGGCAGTGCATGAAATTATGCTGGTTAACTCGGCAATTAAAAATCTAATTCGTGAAAATAAGGTTTCGCAAATTAATTCAGCTCTGCAAACTGGACAGCAGTACGGGATGCAAACCATGGATCAAGCGCTGATTAAAGCAGTTAAAAGCGGAGATATTTCAGCTGAGGCTGCATCAGTATATGCGGTACAAAAAGAATTGTTTTTTGATCTATAGAGAGGTTATGGTCGATGGCTATTGAAGTTAATATGATTCGTGAGTCAGCAAGTGCAAAACTTTTTATGAGTTATTTGCTGAAACAAGCCTTGCTAATCGGCGCAGATGATACTTTCATTATCTCAGGTTTTGCACCATCATTTAAAATTGATGGAAAAATGACACCACAGTTTAGCGAGAAGCTTCTTCCGGAGCAAGCAAGCCTATTGGTATATTCAATTATGAATGATGCACAACGCAAACAGTATGATGCAGAGAAAGAACTAAATTTTGCAATTGCCGTTGATGGCGGGCGTTTTCGGGTTAATGCCTACCGTGAACAAAATAAAACAGCAATGGTACTACGTAAGATTAATACTAAAGTTCCAACACTTGAAGATTTAAAAGTTCCTCCGGTTTTGGCTGAACTAGCGATGGAGCGTAAAGGTTTGATTTTAGTAATCGGACAGACAGGTTCAGGTAAATCAACTACATTGGCGGCAATGATTGATCATCGCAATAAAAATTCATACGGGCATATTTTATCGATTGAAGATCCGGTAGAGTTTGTTCATCAACATCAAAATTGTATCGTGTCACAGCGTGAGGTTGGCGTAGATACCGAAAGCTGGCACAATGCGATAAAATCCGCGCTTCGTCAAGCGCCAAATGTTGTTTTAATTGGTGAGATTCGTGATGCTGAGGCAATGGAATATGCTTTACAATTTGCGGAAACCGGGCATTTATGTGTAGCGACTATTCATGCGACCAACTGTATGCAAAGTATTGAACGGGTGGTAAACTTATTCCCTTCCGAAAAACAACATCAGGTATATATGAACCTGGCGCTTAATTTAAAAGCCATAATCGGGCAACGCCTGATTCCACTGGAAGCGGGTAAAGGTCGGGCAGCCGCGATTGAAGTAATGCTAAATAGCTCTACGGTTGCGGATTATATTTTCAAACAAACCATTGATCCGATTCGTGAGGTAATGATTAAATCGCGTGAGCAGGGAATGCAAACGTTTGACCAATCATTATTTGAACTATATGAAGTTGGTAAAATTAGCTATGAAGAAGCATTAAAAAATGCAGATAGCTTAAATGACATAAAAATGCGCATTAAATTAGATAGTAAACGAGCCTCAGCAGAGGGGCTTAATGCCAAAAGTGATGATGCAGTTACGTTAAGAATTATTTAACGATGAAAATCATTGGCATAATTGGTGGTATGAGCTGGGAATCGACGCAGAGCTATTACCAGATTATTAATCAAGAAGTTAAACGACAGCTTGGTGGACTTCATTCCGCAAAATGCATTGTTTATTCTGTAGATTTTGCTGAAATTGAGCAATTGCAACAAAGTGGTGATTGGGAGCGTTCTGCTTTAATTTTAGGTGATGCTGCTCGTGCATTACAATTAGCTGGAGCAGAATTGATCGTCGTTGCAACTAATACGATGCATAAAGTTTTTGATGAAATACAACAATCAGTGTCAGCCCCGCTATTGCACATAGCTGACGTTACAGCCGAGCGTATCAAATTATCTGGAGTAAAAAAAGTTGCTTTATTGGGTACTCGCTTTACGATGGAGCAAGATTTTTATAAGGGGCGCTTGGGTGATAACCACTCGATTGAGGTAATTACTCCTGATAATGATGAGAGAAAAGTGGTTCATGATATTATTTATGATGAGCTATGTCAGGGAATTATCAAGGATGATTCTCGTCAGTATTATTTAGATTTAATAAAGAGATTAGTTGCGCGTGGTGCTGATGGTATTATATTAGGTTGTACGGAGATTGAACAGTTGATTAATCAAATTGATTGTAGCGTACCATTATTTGCAACGGCAAGGATTCACGCTTTGGCTGCTGTTAATTTTGCGTTGCAAGATGTTTCGAAATGAAGAAAAAGGACAAAATATGTTAGTTCATGAAGCTTTGGCGGCACGTCAATCAGTGCGTAAATTTCTGGATAAAGTGCCAGCATATGATGACATAGCCAAGATACTTGAGTATGCTAAGCGCTCTCCTTCGGGAACCAATACTCAACCATGGCAAGTCGCTGTAGTTAGTGGTGCAACTAAAGCTGTATTGGACAAAAGGCTGGTTGAAGCATTTCGTTCTGGACAAGAGAAAAACCTAGACTATAACTATTACCCAGCCAAATTACCGCGCGAGATGCAGCTAAGGCGTGTTGCATGCGGTATGCAAATGTACCAAACATTGGGTATAACCCGTCAGGATACAGACAAAAGATTATTGCAGTGGGAACAAAATTATAGTGCTTTTGGTGCACCTGTAGTTTTATTTTTCTTTACTAATAAAATGCTTGAAAAAGGTTCCTATCTTGACTGTGGTATGTTTTTGAAATAATTAATGTTGATTGCAAAAGAGTTA
>CAYIZV010000046.1:0-22968 GCA_964367915.1 uncultured Neisseria sp. | reverse complement strand
TTAAAGCCATTTCAGAAACTTTTAGCGGAGAATATTGCTTTTGTTTCATTAACTCTGTAACTACCTGACCATGACGCAGTTGCTTACGCGTTGCATCATCCAAATCAGAAGCAAACTGAGCAAATGCTGCTAACTCACGATATTGAGCCAATGCCAAACGAATGCTACCACCTTGTTTTTTAATAACTTTAGTCTGTGCAGCACCACCAACCCGTGATACAGAAATACCAGGGTTCATTGCTGGACGAATACCAGAATTAAATAAATCAGTTTCCAAGAAAATCTGACCATCAGTAATCGAAATTACGTTAGTTGGTACAAATGCAGATACATCACCAGCCTGTGTTTCAATAATTGGTAATGCAGTCAAAGAACCAGTTTTACCTTTTACCGCACCATTAGTAACTTCTTCAACATAATGAGCATTAACTCGTGCAGCACGCTCCAATAAGCGAGAATGTAAATAAAATACATCTCCAGGATATGCTTCACGTCCTGGTGGACGACGCAATAGTAATGAAATTTGACGATACGCAACTGCTTGCTTAGACAAATCATCATAAACAATCAAAGCATCTTCACCGATATCACGGAAATACTCACCCATTGAACAACCAGAATAAGGTGCAAGATATTGTAATGCAGCAGATTCAGATGCGGAAGCAGCAACTATAATCGTATGAGCTAAAGCACCGTGTTCTTCAAGTTTACTAACAACATTAGCAATTGATGAATTTTTTTGACCGATAGCAACATAAATACATGTTACACCAGTACCTTTTTGGTTAATAATTGTATCAAGGGCAACAGCTGTTTTACCAGTTTGACGATCTCCAATAATTAACTCACGTTGACCACGCCCAACTGGAACCATTGAATCAATTGCTTTTAAACCACTTTGTAATGGTTGACTAACAGATTGACGCGCAATTACACCTGGTGCTACTTTTTCAACTGGTGATGTTAATTTTGAATTAATTGGACCTTTGCCATCAATTGGACGACCAAGAGCATCAACTACACGCCCAACCAACTCAGGACCTACTGGAACCTCTAAAATACGACCAGTACATGATACTTCGTCGCCTTCTTTGATATGCTCATAATCACCAAGAACTACAGCACCGACAGAGTCGCGCTCCAAGTTCATTGCCATACCATAAACATTCCCTGGGAATAAAATCATTTCCCCTTGCATAACTTCTGATAAACCATAGATACGAACAATACCATCAGTAACTGATACTACTGTACCTTTACTGCGATAGTCACTACTATTTTGAGTGCCGTCGATCTTTGATTTAATAATATCACTAATTTCAGAAGGATTTAATTGCATGAATCGCTCCTATTTTTATTTAGTAAGTTGAGTAGATAAATCACTTAATCTACCCTTAACGGACCCATCAATAACTTTATCATTGATAGTAACTTTGATTCCAGCTAATAATTCAGGATTAACTACCACTGTTGCAGTAATTTTTTTACCAAATTTTTTAGATAGTAATTCCTCAAAGTCTTGTTTTTCTGTCTGGCTCATTGCATAAGCTGATTCAATAATTGCATCACCACGCTTTTGATCTTCAAGAACTAAATCGCGAAAAACTTGATAAATTTCAGGTAAAGCTGAAACTCGGTTATTCTCAATTAATACATTCAAAAGATTTGTAACTTCTATCGAAGCATTATTCTTTAGCAAAGTATTAACTACAGAAATAATCTGTGAACCCTCAATTTCTGGGTTATTTAATAACTCAGAAAATTCAGGATTAACAACAACTTGTTGCAAATCAGATAATTTGCTAAGCCAAACATCTTCCTGCTTGGTTTGCTTTGCCAAGCTAAATAATGCCTGTGCGTATGGATGCGCAATTACACTCAATTCTGCCATGATAATTATAACTCCGCTTTAAGTTGAGCTAATATTTTCTCATGTCTAGATTGATCAATCTCAACCCGCAAGATTTGCTCAGTACCACGTATCACCAAATCTGAAACACGTAGTCGTAAGTCCTCTTTCATGCGTACAAAATCTTGTTCAATCTGAGCCTTAGCATCAGCAATAATTTTGTCACCTTCGATACGAGCACGCTCTTTTGATTCTTCGATAACTTGATTAGCTCTTTTTTCAGCATTAGCAACTATTTCACCTGCACGAGCTTGAATTTTTTTCAACTCTTCAGCAATGTTTGCTTCAGCATCTAATAATTGTTGCTTACCTTTTTCAGCAGCAGCTAAACCATCAGTAATCTTACTTGCACGTTCTTCAAGCATACTACTAATTGGTGGCCAGACAAATTTCATTGTAAAGAGTACCAACAAAATGAAGGTAATCATTTCTCCGAGCATTGTTGCATTAATATTCACGAGGAATCTCCTTTAAATATTAATTACGACTAGTGAGCATTTTTCAATAATTCTAATGCCGTTGACAAGATTGGATTACTAGTAATTAACCAGAATGCCACACCCACACCAATCATCGCAATCGCATCCAATAAACCGGCAACGATGAACATCTTGATCATCAAACCAGTAGCTAATTCTGGTTGACGAGCTGATGATTCTAGGAATTTACCACCTAGAATACCGAAACCAATTGCAGTACCACAGGCACCAAGACCAATAAGCAATGCAGCAGCAACAGCAGTTAAACCAGAAATATTAGAAATAATAGCTTCCATTAAAGGCTCCTAAAAAATTAAAAACAAAAAACACACCAAACAATAAAAATTAGTGTTCCTCAACTGCGAGGCTTAAATAAACAACAGTTAACATCATAAACAAAAATGCTTGAAGAGTAATGATTAATATATGGAAAATCGCCCAAGGAGTACCAAGAATCCATTGTAGATACCACGGTAATAATGCGATTAGAATAAAAATCATTTCACCAGCATACATATTACCAAACAACCGCAATGCAAGCGAGATTGGTTTCGAAAATATTTCAATTAATTGAAATAAAAGATTAAATGGTAACAACCACTTACCAAAAGGTTTTGTTAATAACTCTTTTGACCAACCACCAACACCTTTAGCCCAAATACTATAGACGATAATTAAAATCAATACTGATAAAGAAAGAGCAAACGTCATATTGATATCAGCGGATGGAACTAGCCGCCAGTGAGCACTTGGATGACCAAGGCTGGTTGTGAAAAAGTTTATAATATCAACTGGTAAATCATCCATTAAATTAAACAGAAAAACCCAGCAAAATATAGTTAGTGCAAGCGGAGCTATAAACTTACTTTTCTTGTGATAAGCATCATTTACCTGAGAACTTACCATTTCAAAAACTAATTCTATAAACAGCTGAAACTTACCTGGATTAGCTACTTTAAAACGTCTTGCTACAATTACAAAAGTAAGTAGAAATAATAAACCTAGCACCCATGAAGTAACTAAAGTATCAATATTAACTGTCCAAAAACCACCAGGATTTCCAGATAATGTAATCGTATTGAAGGTCAGGTGATGATCAATATATTCAGTTGCTGACGCCATACTTCCTCCAAATTTTATTTTTTTCCCATTAAACCAAATAAATTGGTCCAATAACCACTAAGCGCAATAATATAAACTATAAACAATGCTAAAGCATTAACATTTTTAAAGGTGCTAAATACCAAGAAAAATCCCAGCATATTAGCTATAAACTTTAACAATGTTGCCTTTTTATGTTTGCTATATTTAACACTATAATTCTCAACATTTCGTGATGACACTGCTATAGCGTACACAATAGTTGGGAATATAGCGATAAACATACCAAGCAGTGAAGAAATTAATGTATTTAAACTCTGATAACAAATTGTTATAAAAGCAGATGCACACAATCCCTGAATCAGTTGATATTTAATCACTCTGTTCACAGCTTGTTCCAAGCTATTTACTTTATTGCAAGTCACGATTATAGCATAAACCAAAATTTTTTATTACGTAAAAGCTCATAGTTTACGCCAAATTGTGCCATTTTTACTATCCTCCAAAACAATCTTGTTGGATAATAATTCATCACGAATTTTATCTGATAGGGCGAAATCACGATCCAAACGAGCTTGATTACGTTTTATTATCATTTCTTCAATAACTTGCGCTGATAATTCCACACCTGATTGTAAAAATTGCTGTGGATTACTAGTTAGTAAACCAATTGTATTAGCTAAAGTATAGAGTAATTTTGCTAATTTAGAATTTTTCTCACGATTAATTTCAGTTACTATTTCAAATAATACACTAATGGCTAATGAGGTATTAAAATCATCGTCCATAGCATTTTTGAAATTTACCGCATATCTATCTGACCAATCTATTTCATCAATATTACAATTATCAGCATTAAGATCATAGTCACGTAATGTTTGATAAATTTTACCTAAACTATTTTTAGCATCAAGTAAATTATCATAACTAAAATTTAATGGACTACGATAATGACTCTTTAACATAAAATATCTAATTATTTCAGGATTATACTGGTTTAATACATCTCGTAATGTGAAAAAATTACCTAATGACTTGGACATTTTTTCATCATTAACATTTAAAAAACCATTATGCATCCAGTAATTAGCAAACTGACAATTATTATGCGCTTCGCTTTGAGCTATTTCATTTTCGTGATGAGGAAACTGTAAATCTTGCCCACCACCATGAATATCGAAATTTTTACCAAGAATTTCTTCTGACATTGCCGAACATTCAATATGCCAGCCTGGACGACCATTCCCAAAAGGAGAATTCCAATAAACTTCGTTTTCTTTTGCAGCTTTCCATAAAACAAAATCAAGTGGATCTTCTTTGTTAAGATCAACATCTACACGTTCACCAGCTCTCAAATCATCTAAAGATTTTCCAGATAATTTACCATAACCAACAAATTTGCGTACACGGTAATAAACATCTCCATTTACAGCTTGATATGCATAATTTTTATTAATTAAATCTTGAATAAGATAAACCATTTGAGAAATATATTCAGTAGCTTTAGGCTCATGATCAGGTCTCATAACGCCTAAAGATGCAAAATCTTCATGCATGTATTTTATGTAGCGCTCAGTCAATTGATAAATAGTTTCACCATTTTCTTCAGCACGTCGAATAATTTTATCATCTATATCCGTGATATTTTCTACAAATACGACTTTATATCCACTAGTAATAAACCAACGGCGTACCATATCAAAAACAACAGCTTTGCGGGCATGGCCTAAATGACAATAATCATAAACAGTCTGCCCACAGACATACATTTTTATTTCGTTGGGTTTAATTGAAACGAAATTCTCTTTTTGTTTTGATAAACTATTATAAATTTTCATAAGTTAACTACATTACATCCAATAAAATTTATTTTATTTTAATTCCTAAATTTTTAAATTTACGATATAGATGAGCTCTATCTACACCTGAAACTTCAGCAATTTTAGTAATATTTCCTTTTTGCTTATTCATGTGATATAAAAAATATCTACGCTCTAAAGTTTCTTTTATTCCTTTAAGTTGATTATTTAAGTCAAGAGTAATAATTTCAGAAATATCTTCTAAAATTCCATCGCTATTAGTACGCTCTTTTAAAATATGTTTATCAACTAAAGGTAATAATTTACTTAATGAAAGAGGTTTTTCAAGAAAATCTCTAGCTCCAATTCTAATTGCTTCAAGAGCACTTGTTATCGATGCATGTCCAGACATCATAATAACTGGTGCAGTAATACCATTTGATAAAAATCTTTTAAACAATGATACACCATCCATATCAGGCAACCATACATCCATTAAAATTAAATCAAAGCGATGCTCTTTAACTATTTTATCAGCCTCCAACGCATTTTCAGCTAATTTTACTACATAACCCTCATCCTCTAAACATTCGCGTAATAACTCACGAATACCCAATTCATCATCTACAATCAATATTAATTTATCCATTTATTTTTAACCTATAATACAGTATTTTGACTAATAAGTGGTAATTTTACTACTACATTAGCACCGTTGTCATTAAATACTTCAATTTTACCATTATGTTCATCAATAATTTTCTTCACAATTGCCATCCCAAGTCCGCTTCCTTTAACTCCTTTAGTAGTGCGATAAGGTTCGAATAAATTCTCCATTATAATATTTTCAAAACCATTACCATTATCTTTAATTGTAATCCCTAGATATTCATTTTGTATATTCAATATAACTTTAATTAATTTATTTTCAATATTTTCAATACTTTCTATTGAATTTTTTAATAAATTATGAAACACTTGTCTTAAAAGACTTGAATCACCCATTATTAAAATTTCATTTTCTGGTATATCAACTTTAAACTCAATATAGTTAACATTTTCATAAAGAGTTAAGAATTGACTAAAAAAATGAACCATTTCTATTTTAGATAAATTAGGCTTATTTATATTTGCAAAATCTCTGAATTTATTAACTAAGTCTTTAAGATCTTCAACTTGAATGATAATTTGTTTAACCAGTCTTTGTAAAAATACCTGATCATCATTTGATAATTTAGGTACCAATTTCATTTCAATTCGTTCAGCTGATAATACAATCGGTGTAAGTGGATTTTTTATTTCATGTGCTAAACGTTTTGCAATATCTGCCCATGCTTGATTTTGTTTTGCTTTAATCAAATTTGTTACATCACTTATTAAGGTCATATACTGACTATTTTCATGAGTTTTAAATTTAATTGTTTTGATATATAGATTTTTAATATTATGTCTATTACGTACAATTACGTTTTCTTCCCATTCATTATTCTGTTTTGAATTTATTTCAATAATATTTATTAAATCTTCAAGATGTGGATATAAATTTCCCCATTGATTTAACGGAGTTCCTTTTATAGTTTCTAGATCTATATCAAGAATACTGTGGCTAATTACATTAATACTCTTAATAATATAATCCTGATCATACACAACAACACTTAAATTAAGGTTATTTATTAAATTTTCAAGAAAATTTTTTGATGCTGTTATTTGATCTTTTTGAAATTTCTCTAATTTTCTTACCCGATCCAAATTATGACTCATTTCATTAAAAGATGTAATAAGTTGTGATAATTCATCATTACCTTGAAATGAGTTATTATTAAGATACGATCCTTGTTTAATTAATTCAATATTTTCAATTAAATTGCTAATCCTTTTTATTAAGAATTGCGAGAAAAACATGGATAAAAGAACAGCTATTGAAATTGATAATAATACACTAATAATTAACGTACTAGTGTATACATCTTTTAAATGATCCTTATTATTAAGCAATCCCAAATATAACTCTTTATTTTGAATTAGCTTGGTATTATCTATTCGAATAAAGTCTGGGGCAAATTGTGTTAGTGCTATAATTTTATTATCATCATAAAACTGATAATAATAAAATAAATAATTACCGCTGTTATCTTTGTTAATCTCATAGTAATAACCAGATACTTTTATTTTATCAATAATATATTTAGGTAAAATCTTTGGAAAGTATTTACTATCATTTTGTTTGTCTTGTAATTCTAATATACCATTTTGCTTATAAATAGTCAGACTTGTAACATCCAAAATATTGCGAATTTTTGCTAAATCTGCTTTATCGTCATTTTTATCAACTAATTTTAGGTATTCCGCAGCAATTACTGATTTTTTACGTAGTTCTTTTGAAAAATACTTTATACTTTCTTCTGCTATATTAAAGCTATTATCAAAAAGCTCTTCAATTTGTGGATTAAATAATCGATTAACTGTATTATCAATAAAGTAATTAGCAATTTTTATATTAATTAACGATGGTATGACTATTACAGATGACAGAAGTATAAATAATTTTTTAGTAATCCTCGATCCAAAAACGTAGTTACTTCTAAAAAAAATTTTGTAAACAAAAAAAGCAATAGTTATTAACAATAGCACTTCTATTATACGGTTAAGCTGAATAATTTCTTTATAATCATTTAGATATAACATTACATCATATTTTGAATATATTGTTACATAAAAATAACTAAATACTATTAAAATAAATAATACTATTAAAAATCCTATATTAGTTCTTTTCATTTATTAATACCTAAATATTGACATACTTAAACAGACTCAAAATACAAATACTAGTAAATTATTTATTGAACCTATATTTAATAAATAATTTAAAACAATAAATCTGTTTAAGTATAGTTTAAATATTGCAATTTTATACATTTACTTTTTAAATATAAAAGTTTTTATCGTTGCGAATTAAATTTTTTACTTATTCTTTTGTACCAGCGCATAATAAAGAGAATCATTATATTCAGTTGGAATAATTTGTAATTCATCAATTAATTTAAATCCTTTAATATTATCTTTAAACCATGCTATATTATCCTGATTTTCATCACGGAATATTGAACAAGTGATATAAAGTAAATAGCCATTGTCTTCTAAACAATTCCATAAGTTTAATACTATTTTACGTTGGCTTACTGTAAATTTTATAACATCGTCATAAGAACGGTTAATTTTTATATCAGGATTTCTTTTTATTGTGCCACTTGCTGAGCAAGGTACATCAGCAATAATTAAATCAAACTTACTTTTATCCCACCAATCGAGATTAAAAGCATCACCAATTATTATTTTAGCTTTTAACTCTAAGCGCTGTAAATTTTGTTTTATTCTTTCTAAGCGATGAGAACTAATATCCATAGCAGTTAAAGAACAATTATAATTTTCTAATATTTGACAAGTTTTACCACCAGGTGCCGCACAAGCATCAAGAACTTTTACTGGAGTAATATTATTTTTAGTTAATAAATTAACTGTATATTGTGCTGCTACATCTTGTATACTTGAAACACCATCTAAAAATAAAGGTACATCTTTAATATCCAAGGATTTTTCCAAACATATTTTATTATCTTCGTTAATTATATATTTAATATTACTTTGCTTCAATATTTCAATATACTCATCCAAGGATTTTTTTATATAATTAACTCTCAAACCAAATGCTGGGTGATAATTTAAACCATCTAAAAATTTAAGATAATTATTTTTATATTGTTTTTTCAATAAATCAATCATCCAATTTGGAATATTATATTTTAAAGAATAATCTTTTATTATTAAAATACTTAAATTTTCTTTTTGTCTTTGATATTCACGAAGCACCCAATTAATAAATTTTTTCTCTTTTCCATTATCTACAATTTCTACTAGTGTATTTACTACTGCATAATGAGGTTTATTACTATTATTTAATTCATATATTCCTATTTGAATAATAATTTTATTAGTTTTTGAAACATGTTTTACAATTTTATGAATACAAAAATCAATTAAATAATAATTACGAATAACTCCATACACTATATATTTAATTCGTGAAATATTAATATTACTTTTATATTTATTAATTTCATCTGTTAAATTTTTACCACTGTAAACATTATTTAATATTTCTATTATTAATTCATAATCATTCATTATTCATACTTTTAAAATTTAACTCTTTATAAATCTAGACAACAATGGTATTAAAATACAAAGCTTTTTTTAAGATATAAAAATTTCACCATTTAAAAATATAATGTATATATGTTTCATATGAAACATATATACATTTACCAATAATTTTCTACAGCCATATTACCTGGATTTCCACGTTTAGAAACAGTTAATCCTTTTTCAGCTAACATATGTCTAGTATCACTTACCATTTCTGGATTACCACAAATCATAATTCTACTATTTTCAATAGTAATCGGAATATTAACAAATTTTTCAAGCTCACCATTTTTTATTAATTCTGTAATTCTTCCATATAGATCACCGCCTGAATTTTCTCGAGTAACTACTTTAACATAAATTAATTTATCTTTTACTAATTCTCCATAATATTCATGTGTATAAAAACTATTTATAGTATCTTGATATGCTAATTCTTCTGCAGTTCTTACACCATGCACAAGTATAATTTTGTCATATTGTTCCCATATTGTAAAATCATAAAGAATTGAAATAAACGGTGCTAAACCAGTACCTGTTGATAAGAACCATAAATTTTTACCATTTTCAAAACGGTCTGTAGTTAACAATCCATAATTAGTTTTATCTATATATATATCATCATTTATTTTAAGGTTTTTTAATCGTTGAGTAAACTCTCCATCAGGAACCACAATTGAATAAAATTCTAATTCCTCATCATAATCTGCAGAAACTATTGAATAAGGCCTCCACACAATACTATCATCTTCTTTTTTTACACCAAGTCTAGCAAATTGACCAGGTATAAATTTAAAAGCTTCATTTCTCGTAATTTTAAAACTAAATAAATGATCTGTCCATTGTTTTAAATATGTTATTTTTTCTATAGTATATTTATTTTCTTTACTCATTATATATCCTTACTAATAACAATCCGCAATTTTATCATTTATATATTATTTATTTAATATATATACTTTATTATAGTTATTAATTACTAATTTTATTGTTAATATCTATATAATATTAAATTAAAACAGAATATTAATTTTATATAAAAATAGTTAGTAATTAAAGATTAGATTAATTACATTTTGTTAATATAATTAGACATCAAATTTTAAATGTTGATAAGTATTGATTTATTAACAGGCAAATTTGAATTAACTAACAAGTTATTTTAACAATAGATTTTAAATATATTAAATTTTATTTGAATTATAGTTATTATTAATAATATAATACTTATATATATTATTATAGTTATTAATCAATTAGATTTATGTTATTAATCAAATTTTTATTAATAATATCAAATTGTTATCTTATATTAAACTTGGTTAGTATTAATATTGATTGATCTGTTTATATTGTTAATAAATAAGTAAATAAAATTTATTTTGTTAATAGTTTGACTTTATTAACAGCTATTTATTAATTTATCCACAATTATTTGTTAGTAAATAAATTATATGACTAAAAAAATTCTTATTATTAGACTATCTTCAATTGGAGATATTCTTCATACTATGACTGTTTTATCGGATATTAAAAAAGTATTACCAGATTCCGAAATTGATTGGTTGGTTGACAGTAGTTTTGAAGGAGTAGCTAAGTTATCACCGTTGATTGACAATGTAATTGCAATTCCTTTAAGGCGTTGGAAGAAAAATAAATTTAGCTGGTTTTATAAAGTTATCCAATTTAGGAAATTAACGATTAGTAAAAAATATGACTATATTATTGATACTCAAGGTTTAATAAAGTCTGCAATTTTAGCTAAAATACTTTTTAATGGTAAAGTATATGGTCTTGATTCTCTAAGCGCACGTGAAAAAATATCTAGTTACTTATATGATTACAAATATTATGTTGATCAAAATGCTGTTGCAGTAATTAGATTGCGTGGATTAATAGCAAAAATATTTAATTTACAAAGTAATTTAAATGATTTTAAATTTATTATTAATGTAACTAAAGCTAAAATAGATTTGAATAAAGATTATATAATGATCTTACATGGTACTTCAAAAGAAAATAAAAAGTGGAGTTTAGAAAACTGGGTGCAACTAATTAATTGGTTTATTGAACATACCAATAAAGATATTGTTGCCACATATAGTAATTCTGATGAATTAAATTTTGTAACTAAATTAAATAAAAAAATAACTAACAGTAGATTCGTAGTGGTTGATAAGCTAAATTTTTCTGAATTAAGCGGTTTGATTAAAGATAGTTGTTTAGTTGTTGGGGTAGATACCGGTTTTACACATATGGCTAATTTATTAAAAATTCCAACTATAGCAATATATTTACATAGTAAACCATCATATGTCGGAATTGTAGAAAGTAAAATTGGATTTAATTTAGGTGGATATAAGCAAGAATTAAAACCAAATGAGATAATTGATTGTATTTTACAAAATAAACTGATTTGATAAGGAATAGAAATGTTTAATAACGAAATGTTTACGTCTCCAGATAAATGTATTAGCGAATGTGAAAAACAGATTGAATTTTCTAATAATCTAATAATTTATTTACAGCAATACATTGTTCAGCTTGAAACAATGAAAAATATGGCTAATTCTGCTAAAGCCTTTCAGGATGTAAATCCAGTAAATATGATGCTTCAGTTTATGGATTATATGCAGAAAAAACCGAAAGAAGATAAATGAGGTTAGTCTACTCATTATTTACATACTTACTTGCACCGCTACTACCTTTGTATTTATTAAAACGCGGTAAAAAAAATCCGGCGTACTTACGTAATTGGAATGAGCGTTTTGGTATAAAACTAGAAAACTCTTCTAGCAAACCAATAATATGGTTGCATTCTGTGTCAGTTGGTGAAACTAGGGCAATGCAGAAATTAGTTGAGCTTATTTCTAATGAGCTATCTAATTATCAGATTTTGATAACAACAATGACACCAACAGGAAGACAAACTGCTCAAACATTATATCCACAAGCAATCGTACATTATATTCCGTACGATATTAGTTTTTGTGTAAAAAGTTTTTATAAAAACTTTAAACCAAAAATTGGAATAATAATGGAGACCGAAATCTGGCCTAATTTAATACACTTTGCTGAGCAGTCTAGGACTTGTCTTTATCTAGTTAATGCCAGACTATCAAATCGTTCTTTTAGAGGCTATAATCGCTTTAAATTGGCATTACTGCCGATTTTGAATAAATTTAACGGAATTTTATGTCAAGATGCGAATACTGAAAATAATTTTTTAAAACTTGGATATAATCAAAATTTGCAAACAGTAGGTAATACAAAGTTTGATTTAGTATTTAATGATTCAAATAATATTAAAATAAAAGAATTAGAACAGTTAGTTGATGGTCGTAAATTTATCACTTTTGCTTCAACCAGAAATGGCGAAGAAGAAATTTTATTAAATAATATTGATTTAAATCAAAATGTTATTTATCTATTTATCCCACGTCATCCAGAAAGATTTATTGAGCTTGAGAACTTATTAATAAGAAATAATATAGCTTATTGTAAACGTTCTGATAATAGAAGAATAACGTCTGATTGTAAAGTTATAATTGGTGATAGCATGGGAGAGATGCTGGCTTATTACGCAATCAGTTATTTTGTTATTATTGGTGGAAGCTTCAAAGGTTTTGGAGGGCAAAATCCAATAGAAGCAATTTATATGAATAAACCAGTAATTTTTGGCAAGTCAATGTTTAATTTTAGTGATGTTGCAAAAAATTCGGTAGATATTGGCTGTGCAATACAGATTGATTCTCCATCTGAATTAAAGAAGTTGGTTAATAATTTAATTGAGGATGATGATAAGTATAATGCTTTGAAAAGGCATTGTTCAGAATTTATAGATAAATATTGTGGTGCTTCAGAGAAAATATTTAATATAATATTTAAAAATGTTTCATGTGAAACATCTGATAAAGTGTGTAATAACATATAATAATTTTAATAATTGGTGTAACTAGTAGTGTTGGTTTGGAAGAGTGGTATTGTATAACTCTATAATTAAGTGACGTGACATAATTATTTGCAGTTAGGTGAGAATTATAATTTAATACATAAGTACTGACAGGTTAAATATTTTCCAAGTCCTAAATATTGTTTATACAGAAACTAAGTTGTATATAAAAAAACTCGGAGTTATTGAAATTACAAAATGTTAAATATAATTTAAATTTATATATGCAGCCACAGGAGACATGTATTAGAGATATTATAATAAGGTTAGTGACTTATTATACTGGTATATGATTTAATATGATAAGATAATGTGAGATTTAAATTAGAAGTGTGGGAAAGATGAGCGCAAAAGTTATAGTTATAACAAATCAAAAAGGTGGTTGTGGAAAAACAACGCTAACCATGAATTTAGCTGGTGTTATTGGTTTAAACGCAAAGGTGTTACTAATTGATGGTGATCCGCAAGGAAGCGCAACTCGCTGGGCTTATAGTAGCAGTGATGATAATCCTTTTCCCGCGGCTGTTATGAGTTTGGCAAATGTTACAGATAAAGTAAATCGAGAGATAAAGAAGTATCTTGAAGATTATGAGTATATTTTTGTTGATTGTCCACCTGCGATTGATAATAACTTTACTTCATCCGCACTATTGATTGCTGATTTAGCACTGGTTCCAGTTATACCTAGTCCAACTGATTTATGGGCTGCAGTAGGGATTCAAAAACTAATCGCTAATGTAAGCGAGATAAACGATAAACTTGTATCGCGTTTGGTTGCTAATATGTGTCAAAGCAATATTAGTATTTCTAAAGAAGCTTTAGAATTGATCACTGAATTTGATTTCCCTAAAACTGAATCTAATATTTATCAGCGTACAGCTTATCGCCAAGCGGCTGCATTTGGTGGAACAGTGCTAGATTTGGATAATCCAAAAGCGAAACAGGAAATAAAAGAACTAGCTAAAGAAATTGTAACGTTAATAAATTAAAATTATTAGGAGTAAATAAAATGGCAACTAAATTAACTTCATCATTAAGAAAATCAATTGATGCAGAAAAACAAAGTGTTGAAGATAAACAACCAGAAACAGTTAAAAAAAGAGCAGTTCGTAAGCCAGTAGTAAAAGCAGCGCCAGTTGCAGCGCCTAAAGTAGCTAAGGTGGAAAATGCGAGTCTGGCAGCAGAAGTTGTTAAACCCGAACCTGTAGTAGAAATTAAACCAGTAGCTAAAGCTGCTACTGTAAATATTACTCCAGAAGTTAAAAAATATCTAGGTCCAATACTTGAATTGGGGAGCGCTAACCCACTTTTGCAAAAGAGTTTGGATGTAATTAAAAATTCAAATGCTGAGATTGCTAATTATAGCCATGAATTTGTTACTTCGTTTTTAGAGAATTTGCTAGCTATTAATGATGATTTAGCAGATTATATAAAAAAATTAACAGATATAAATAATCTGAGTAATGTTCATAGTGTTAACTTGGAATTTCTAACCGCCTTACGAAAAAGACAAAAAGAACTTATTGATAAAAATATGCAACTAACCAGTAAGTTAAATTTGTTTAAATTTCCTAAAATATTTTAACTTGTAAATCCTTAGTTTTAACTAAGGATTTTTTTATATCTTTGTAGCATAGTTTTATTACCATTGATTCCACCACAATGTAAATAAAGAATAGGCGCTGATATTTTTTCTATATTACGAAGCAGAATATCCCAACCAATAGGATCGTAAACCATATCAAATTCAATTTGGCTGGCATTTTGAATGTTAATTATGGTTTGATACAGTTCAGCGTATGGAGTCGCAAAACGATACTTGTCGTTAGCTAAAATATTAGGAATTTTTTGAATGGTATTAATTAATTCATTAAATTGTTTTAATAAATATTCTGGATTACCTATACAATTAGTAGTATAAACTTCAAACTCAGGTAAGTATTTTTGCAAATATAATGCACTAGTACCAGTACCTGAAGCAATGAAAATTGCTAATTGATGGAAATTTTGCTGTTGTGCCCATAACCTAATTTCATATGCAAGTTGTTGCATTCCATATTCGGCTTCAATTTGCGCGCCACCTTGTTGAATCAGTAGTTGATTGTTTTTTATTGTACTGGCTAAGTTGTCACAAAATAAATTATAATTACCTGCAAGCTCGATAAGTTGCATTCCATTTTGCAAACTTTGCGCTAAATTTCCTGAGGTTTCGTTTTTTGCTTGAGTAGAAAGATTTTTTATATAATAAATAAAATCCCACTGCTTTAATTTTGCTAAGCAAGACAAAGAATACATTAAGTTAGATTGACTACCACCATAACTTACTAATGTATCAATATTTGGTAATGAGTTTTTTAAGTAATAAGCAAGCTTACGCGCTTTATTGCCACTGAATTGTGAATCAAGTAAATCATCTCGTTTGACATAGAATATGCGGTTTTTGTAACTAAATTGATGGATGGGGGAATTAACTAATTGCATTTTCTAATAATTAACTTTGTAGCGTGAGTATATAAAATTATAGCCTAGACTATGTAGGGTAAGAATTGTATAATGTGGGTGATTGTTTACAGTAAATGAACTATTAAATTGTCCTAAGCTACTTGTATTACCGCCAATATATACACCTGAATTATTAATCCAAGCTTCATCTAATAATTGTAGTTGCTGTAAGTAATGATGGTAATATGGAGATTCGTTTAAAATAGTTTGTATTCCACTTTGATAGAGTTTTTGGATTAGTTTACTCAAATCTAAGGAGTCATCTAATATAATTTGTTTTTTGCTAGTTAGGCTTAATTCTTTAATATTGCTTAGGATAAAACTCTGTGGAAGCAATTCAGGCGCTTGTTGTGTGAAAATGATTAGAGGAATATCATTATCTTGACATAATAGCTCATTGGTAAAATCAATTTTATTGCAATTACGGCTGATTATAATATGGAGTAAATTTTTAGGTTTGTTTAATTCTGTGCGTAATTGTTCTAGTTCGGAAATGTTTATTTGCGCGCTATAGTCATTTTTTTCTGCGTTAAGACTATTGCTACCGATAATAACTGCATCACTGATTGAACGTGCAAGTTGCAAAATCCACCAATCAGCATAACGCTCATCTTCACTTGCTACAGCGTTATGTTTGGCAATAGCAAAACCACTCTTAAGATCGGGATAGTTTAATTTACCATCAATGGAGAGCGCAAAGCAACTGAAAATAAACGGATGATTAGTAATTTGTGGCAAGTATAGATATGAAGATAAGCATTGATTCAAATATTCTGATTTTATTGAAGTATTATAGTTCATTGTCTCTAATACTGGATTATTGATTAATAGCTTAAACTGAGGATGCATAGTTATTATATTCCGGAGTAAATTTGCTTATTATGAAACCATAATTCAACTAATTGTTTAGCATTAACAGGGTACGTTTCTACCAATGATTTAGCGATTTCCCGAGCAGCATATAATATATCCAGATCGTCTTCCAAATTTGCAAAGCGTAAGGCTGGTAAGCCACTTTGTCTTTGCCCAAGTAACTCACCTGGTCCACGAATGAGTAAATCTTGCCGGGCAATTTCAAAACCATCTGTTGAAGTTGATATTACTTTAAGCCGTTGTTTGGCGACTTCGCTAAGTTTATTCTCATAAAGTAAAATACACTGACTTTCAATGTTACCACGACCAACCCGACCGCGTAACTGGTGGAGCTGTGCTAGACCCATACGTTCGCTATGTTCAATTACTATAATACTTGCATTGGGTACATCAACACCGACTTCAATTACAGTGGTAGCAACTAAAACTTGTGTCCATCCAGCAACAAAGTCAGCCATAATCTCAGCTTTTTCTTTAGGTTTCATTTTACCATGTACCAAACCAACTTTAATTGGTGCTAATGCTGCACAAAGTTCGTTATAGGTATTAATTGCATTTTCGAGTTCTAACTTTTCAGATTCTTCGATTAGCGGACAAACCCAATAAGACTGATGTCCAAGGTTAGCATGTTCTCTAACAAATTTTAATACTTCATTACGGCGATTATTGTTGATAAGTAAGGTTTTTATTGGTGTTCTACCTGGTGGTAATTCATCAATGCTTGAAACATCTAAATCTGCATAATAACTCATTGCCAGAGAGCGTGGAATTGGCGTGGCTGACATCATTAATTGATGTGGGAATTGATCTTTATTTCCTTTATTAACCAAGGCTAAGCGTTGTTCAACTCCAAAGCGATGTTGTTCATCAATAACAACTAACCCGAGATTAGCAAATTCAACATTTTTTTGAAATACCGCATGTGTACCAATGATTAATTGTGCACTACCATCGGCACAAGCTTGTGCTGCTAATTTTTTTTGTTTAGGTGTGAGGCTACCTGCCAGCCAAACTACTTTAATTGAGAAAATTTCAAGTAGTTTACTTATTTTGCTATAGTGCTGTTCAGCCAAAATTTCAGTCGGAGCCATAATTACTGCTTGAAACTGATTTTCAATAGCGACTAATGCACTAATCGTAGCAACAATAGTTTTACCACTACCAACATCACCTTGAAGTAAACGATTCATTTGTTGTGCTTGCGACATATCTTGTAATATTTCACGCAATACTTTATTTTGAGCTTTGGTTAACTCAAATGGTAACTTAGATAGTAGTGGGATGAGGTATTGATTAGTCGTTTTAATTGCTGGTGCTAGATGGTGATGCTTGGTAGCATAAATTTTTTGCATTAATAATTGCTGTGCAATTAGCTCATCAAATTTTAATCGCCTTAATGCTTGCTTCTGATAATTATTAGCAAATTGCTGAGGTGTTAATTTATGTAATGTTAACAATGCTTGTTCTAAGCCTAATAGCTGATGCTTTTCTAAGATACTTTGTGGTAGCGTTTCACTAATGAGGTTTGCGTCAAATAACTGGTCAACTAAGCTGACTATGGCAGTATTGGCCAGACCATTGGTTGTCGGGTAAATTGGACTAAAGGTATTACTAAGCTTAACTTCTTCGTTGACGGTTTGAATTTTGGGGTGAACAATGGTTTTGTTACCCATATAGTCATTTTTGATTTCACCATGAGCCCGAATTTGTTTGCCAATAGCATATTGCGTAGCATAGCTGGGAAAAAAGTGAAAGAAAAGCAACGTGATAATTGAAGTACCATCATCAATACGGACTAAAAGCTGTTTAGTTTTTCGGTGAACTATTTCATGACCTATTATTTTACCTTGTACCATAACCTGTTGACCAGGCTTAACTTCTGCGATTGAATATACTTTGGTTAAATCTTCATAGCGTAATGGAATATGTAAAGCTAAATCCCAATAACAAAGCAGGTTTAATTTGGCTAATTTGGCAGAAATTTTCGCAACGTTGTGCAGAGGTTCAAGAATTTGCATAATGCCAGTAGTATACCTGATTAGTTAGCGTTTGGTATACTTTCGGCATTATGTGGTACTGTTTTTAAACTTGCAGACTCTTTTGATTCTACAATATAAGCCGGCAACCATGATTTAGGTGCAGCACTTTCGGCATTAGTTGCTGGAGCATATTGATTTTTAGTCATATTTTGCGTTGGTGCACCTTTTTCCGGTAAATAAAGTGGACCTGAATAACCACATGCAACAACAAATAAAGTCGGAATAGCCAGAAAGCTAATTTGTTTAAACATGATTTTGCCTATTAAATAGATGGTGAGAAAACATCAGAGTAAAAATTACGTTTATCTAATTTTAACTGTGAAGAGGCAATATTATACAAGTTTTCAATCATTGCTGGGTTGCCACAAGCATAAATTTCATGTTGGCTAAGATCATTAAAGGTTTCTTGAATATAATCTGTTACCATTCCTGTATAGTAATCTTCAGCCTGATCGTTAGTGCATAAGGTGACTTTTAAGTTCAGTTGCTTTTGCCAACTTGGCAAAATATCTGTCAGGTAAAAATCTTCGGAGGTAAAATTACCCCAAATTAAATGTATTTCTCGTTGATTGTTTTCGGCAATCATTTGTTCTAAGATTGCCTTAATTGGTGCAAATCCGGTACCCGTACAAACCATTAAGGCTGGTTTTGTAGTGTCTTGTAAAGTGAAACTACCCATTGGACCTTTAAAGCGCAAGATTTGGTTGACTGTCAAAGTATGCCAAGCTGCTTCGGAAAATACACCACCTTGCCGATAGCGTATGTGTAACTCAATAATTCCTTTGGTTGTTGGTGAGTTCGCAATTGAATAACTACGGTTTTTACCTTCGTAGATAATGTCAATATACTGACCAGCATAAAATTCAAAAATTTGATTAGCTGGTAGTTTTAATTTAAGGATGGCAACACTGCCAACTTTATCAATTGATTCAATTTTAGAAGGCATGGTTTTTATTGGGAATCCATTGGTAAAACCAGGTATATCAAGTATAACGTCGCTTTGTGCAGAAGCTTTACATAACAGGATATAGTTATTTGCAATATCATCATCGCTTAATGCTGTTTTATTGTATTCTTCCAGCTCAATATCACCATGAATAACTTTACATTTGCAAGCACCGCAAGCACCGCTTTTACAGCCGTGTGGCAGATTAATTTTTGCTTGTAGCGCTGCATTTAGCAAGTTTTCCTGAGCATTCACTGAAAATTCTAGCGATCCCTGCTCTATGGTAACTTTATATCCCATGGTTAATATCCTATTAAATTGATATACTATTGCATTATTGTAGCATAATTTAGACTTAAACAGCTAAGCAGCGTTGAGATAATGTTATGCAAATTGTATCAAATTTCATTTATACTCAACCAGACTTATCTGACTTGGTCGTTGATTCACTTCTCACTTACAATTAGTAAGCTTCGTCGTAAATCGCCCGCCAATGTTTCTAATCTATTTGGGTATACCATTAAAAATAAATACTTTGTGTATAAAAATATAGACTGCGTTATAATTCAGCTTATAATGAAATAAAAGGGGAATAACTTTGACTAAAAAAATTTTAATAATTGCCGATCCACTGGAAAAATTTAATATTTATGGCGATTCAACCTATTTATTAATGTTGACTGCACAAGATCTGAATTATCAAATTAGCTATTGTTTGCCTGGTGACATATATGGTTTAAATGATCAGGCATTGGCAAATATAAGCGAGCTTGAATTAACTCATGGGGTTGCACAGATATACAGCACTATGGAGTGGTTTAAGGTGGTTGAACGTCTGGAGGGTGTTAATCTAAAACATTTTGACGCTATTTTGGTTCGCAATGATCCACCGTTTAATATGGAATATTATTACCTTACACAGCTTTTAGAATTGGCTGAACGTGCTGGTGTCAAAGTTATTAATCGTCCAGGTATTTTGCGTAATTTTAATGAGAAATTAACGATATTAAACTTCCCTGAATTAATTACACCGACCCTAGTCAGTAAAAATAAGCAAGTTATTTTAGAGTTTATTAAACAACATGGAGTATGTGTTGCCAAGCCGATTGATATGATGGCGGGACGTGGAGTGTTCCGAATTGCGAATGACGATCCTAACCAAGGTGCAATTTTAGAAAATCTTACCAATTATTTTAGCCAAACGATTATGGTGCAAAAATTTATTCCTGAAGTTATTTATGGTGATAAACGAATCTTTATCATTAATGGTGAAGTTGTTGATCATTGTTTATACCGTATCCCACAAGATGGACAGATTAGAGGTAATCTAGCGGTTGGTGGACGTGGTGAAGTGCATCCTCTCAATGAAGATGATTATCGAATTGCCAATACCGTAGCTCAGTGGACCAAAGAACATGGTGTTGTTGTGGCTGGAATCGATGTTATTGGTAAATGTTTAACTGAGGTTAACCTTACCAGTCCGACTGCAATGCAGCAGATATATCAACAAGCAGGAGTTAACATTGCTGAGTTGATTTTAAAAAGCATTTAGATTTTCAGGAGTAAAATTATGCAATTAGTTCCATATATAAATTTTGCGGGTACTGCGAGTGAAGCATTAGAGTTATACACTAAAGCTTTTGATGGCAAGGTGGAAGAAGTTCATCTGTACAGCGAGAATGAAGAGTTATGTAAGCAGCTTCCAGTAGAATGGCACGCTAAAATTATGCATGCTACATTTAAAGCGCCGGATTTGGTATTAATGGTATCTGATGTTATAGATGAAGGCGAGCATTGTTGTAGCGTGCCGAAGATTGTTCCATCGGGAAGCCCAATATCTTTAAGTCTTGATTTTAAAAGTGCTGAAGAGCAGCAGCGTGTATTTGATATATTAGCACAAAATGCCCGTAAAATTATTATGCCACTTCAGGACACTTTTTGGAGTGCGCGTTTTGGGATTTTGGCAGATAGTTTTGGAATTCGCTGGATGTTTAATTATGATAAACCCACTGCGTAATTAATCAAGTTTAGACTAATGCAAAAATCTTTGTTTTACAGGCATTATACAAGAATAGCAGTATAAAAGATAGATAAAACCATTATTTAGAAGCCAACCATGATTAAAACCCTTCATGCTATTTGTAGCAACCACTGTTGCCAAGATAGCTGGCTACCATTATCAAGATAGAACCAAATGACAACAACAGTTCTTCTGGCATGGAGTGGTGGAAAAGACTGCGCGTTAGCGTTATACTATTTATTGACAAACCCCAATATAAAAGTAGGTGGGTTGATCTGTACAATCAGTTCTTTCAATAGAGTTGGCTTACATGGTACAAACATTAACCTGATTAAGAAACAGGCAGAACTTGTTAATCTTCCAGCTTATTTCATTAGTACCGGAGCTGATACCTATAAAGAAGATTTTCTAAATGGTATAACATCAATTAAAAGCAATGGTGTGATATTTGATAGCATCGCCTTTGGTGACATTTTTCTGGCGGATTTAAAGCTATATCGTGAGCAGATGTTACAGGAAATAGGTATTACTCCAATATTTCCATTGTGGGCAATATCTACTCCAGAAGTTAGCAGACAAATTATTAAATACGGAATTGAAGCAATAATAATTTGCATAAATCATAATCTTTTAGCCCCATCTATACTTGGTCAGAAATATGCTGAAGTCATTAATGATTTGCATGATGTAGATATCTGTGGAGAAAATGGAGAGTTTCATACATTTGTTGTAAACGCCCCATTTTTTACAGGAAGAATAAACTACCATATTGGTCATATTAAAAAGAGCTCATTTAACTCATATCTGGATATCTTTTAATTGCTTTATTAACGTGATCGGTGCAAATTGCTGGACATAGTTATGGTTTTCAAATTAACTTAGTGATAATCAGGCAGGCAAGTTGATGGTATTTGTCCTATGATATGGGATATAGTTGGTGCGTGCGTTGCTGGGTTGCTAATTATAATGCTGGTATACTAGTAGAAGCAACAGCACCATTAATCACATGCTACTGATTTATGATCTTGGAGATAATATGTATACCCAATCTATTGACGACCTAAAAAATGTAATCAATATTCATTAGAACTTACGCATTGACAGAAATTTATAATTATGCACATGCCATGCTTGTAATG
>CAYIZV010000045.1:0-23148 GCA_964367915.1 uncultured Neisseria sp. | reverse complement strand
GAAAATTGTAACTTATTGCAACACTAAAAATTAAAGCTAAAATTGATTAATTATGCTATGATTGCCATATTGCTAATTGAGATATTATTAACTAAGGAAATAGTGATGAATAATTTATGGAGTACCGCCGAATTTAGTAAATTAACTGGGCTCTCGATTCGGGCTTTACATTATTATGACGAAGAAGGCGTTTTAATTCCACATCATAAAAATGAAAAAGGTTTTCGTTATTATTCTCATGAAGATTTTTTGCTTGCTCAAAAAATTACAACTCTTAAATATGTTGGATTTAATCTAAATCAGATAAAGAAAATTTTGTTGAATCCTGATTTTGATTTATTGGGTTCGTTACGTTTGCAGGCTAATGCTTTGCGTGAGGGTGTTGCTCAAATGAATAAAGGTCTGGTTGTTGTTGAGGAAAGTATCAAGCATTACACAATTAGTGGCGAGATAGATTGGCAAAGACTGAGCCGAGTTCTCAAAACATTTAAAATTTCGCATAGTGATTTTGGGAAAGAGTGGGCGGAACGCAATTTCTCTATCGAAGAACGCAAATTTTTTGGTGGAAAAGGATTTCAGAGAATTAAGATCAATTATGAACAGCTATGGGCTGATATTTTTAGCGAAGCTAAGCGGTTTATGCTTGAAGGGAAAGATCCTTTGTCTGATGAAGTTCAAATATTAGCACAAAAGGGGATTGATCTGTGGGCGGAGCTATCTAAAAAACAGTATCCAAATAATCCTGAGTTGGCAAATAGGATGTGGGAGCTAATGAAGTCAGGTGATATACCAACGGATTTGATTGCTGGCTACGATCATCAAGTAATATTGTACTTTAATGAGGCTATGGAATATCGTAAATCTTTGATTTTATAATAATAGATGGCGGAGTGGACGAGACTCGAACTCGCGACCCCCTGCGTGACAGGCAGGTATTCTAACCAACTGAACTACCACTCCACGTGGTGGGCGCTACAGGATTCGAACCTATGACCCTCTGCTTGTAAGGCAGATGCTCTACCAACTGAGCTAAGCGCCCGCTTATTTGCGCGTACTTTTACGCTGCGAGATAGGTATTATGCCAGCATTGTCAATCTTTTGCAAGTGTTTTTTGCTAAATAATATTTATTTTATCTCAGTTTTGGGTTTAATTTCTTGATATATAATTAATAATTTCTATGTTGAATTAACTCTAAACTGTAATTGATTTGCATATATGCGTAAAGATTAGTTAAAATCCGCTTGTAAATCTAATTTAGAGAAAGTAACTACTGTGAATCTACGCCCTTCTAATCGTCAAGCCAATCAACTTCGCGAAATCAAATTTACCCGCAATTATACTTGTCATGCCGAAGGCTCGGTACTGATTGAGTTTGGTAATACCAAGGTAATCTGTACTGCGAGTGTTGAAGAATCAGTTCCTCCTTTTTTAAAAGGCAAGGGTGAGGGGTGGGTAACTGCGGAATATTCTATGTTACCGCGAGCTACTCATACGCGAAATAAGCGTGATAGTACCCAAGGTAAACCCAATGCTCGAGCTCAGGAGATTCAGCGCTTGATTGGGCGGAGTCTACGCGGTATTGTGGATTTAAAGGCTTTGGGTGAACGACAGATTTTGATTGATTGTGATGTGATTCAGGCGGATGGTGGTACTAGAACTGCTAGTATTACAGGCGCATACGTTGCACTTTATGATGCAATTAATGATTTAATTACTCGTGGTAAGTTGACTGTTAGTCCATTGCTTGAAGCCGTTGCTGCTATTTCTGTCGGCATTTATCAAGGTACTGCGGTGTTAGATCTGGATTATGCCGAAGATAGTAACTGTGATACAGACATGAATGTGGTTATGACCGCTTCCGGTAAATTAATTGAGATTCAGGGTACCGCCGAAAATGGTGCTTTTGATCGATTGGCGCTAAACCAAATGCTTGATTTAGCCGAGCTGGGAATTAAACAACTGATTCAGTTTCAGCTACAAGCTTAGTTGTAGTTAGCGCTTTTGATTCAATTACCAGCTGTGATGCACTGACAGCTGGTATAGTTTTTACTTTTAGTGAAGTAGATGATTCTGAATTAATTGTAGATTCACTATTTTTTAGTATTGGGGGAGTTGCCACCAAAGCAGCATTTTCTTCATCAATAATGTTATCCAAACTAGAGTTTGTGTTAACTTTAGTTGGCATACCATTTTCTTCATCAATAAGATTATCTACCGACTCTGATTCATTCCCTTGACTTTCGCTTGGATATTTGTAAGCACCTTTTCTTTGCAGATAGACATCACGAACTGTGGCATAAGGGTCGAGCGTTTGGGTGAGTAAATTATCTTGACCTAGATATTGTGAACGTTGGTCAATTAAATTAATTGCAAAGATACTATATGAAATCCACGGATCATGAATAATCCAGAATAGAGGATTGAAATAAACATCTGGTATAATTCCAAGCTGATCGCGGAAAGTTGCAGGTCCAAGAAATGGCACAAGGAAGTAATTACTGTCATGCCAGCCCCAAGCCTTCATGGTGTTACCAAATGTATTAGTGTACTGTGGTAGCCCTAGGCTCGAAGAAACATCAATTAAGCCCAAAAGCCCAAAAGTTGAATTTATACTGATTCGCATAGTGGTTTGCATTGCGTCAGTTCCATCAAGTTGTAAAATATCATTGGCAAGACTGACAAAATCACGCAAATTATTATAAAAATTGCTAACTGCGTAACGAATTGGCTCGGGAATATAAGTATAGCCCACTGCAACCGGACGCAGCACATAATGATCCAAAACCATATTAAACGTAAATACGTTACGATTGTAATGTTCGTAAGGATCATTGGGATTCTGGCTGGTTGCACAGCCAATTAATAAGCTGCTGCCTATTATGACCAGAGGTCTGGTAAATTTTTTTGGGAGCATGCTAGATTTTTATAGCGTAAAGTTCACAAAGTGCACAAATAGAGGCACTCACGTTCTGAAGATGAAGCTTTATATTTTGCTTAAATGCAATTGATTTTAGCTCAAGAAGTAAGGCAATTCCCGCTGAGTCGATATTAACTACTTGGCTGCAGTCAAGGTTTAATGATTCAACAGTTTTTAATTTTGCCAATATTTGTTCAAGGAGCTGATTAACATTGGCATTAGTTAATTCTTGAGGGAGTACAAAATCAAACATTCGTTATTTATTACCTTTAAGGCTGTTAACTTTAGTTTGTAACTGAGCAATCAGTCCATTAACGCCATCTTTTTGTACTTCGTCATTAAATTGTGTACGGTAAGTAGTCACAATACTAACTTTCTCAATTTTTACGTCGTAAATTTTCCACGCAGAACCAATTTTAGCTAAATCATATTCAATATTGATTGGTTGATTATTACTATCACCATTATTTGGCATTTTCAATGAGCTATTAACTATTGCTTTATTCTGCTTCTCACCGCTAATTGTGCTACTGCTAATTGATACTTGAGCACCTTTTAATTTAGATAATGCATTGGTATATGAGTAGACCAGCATTTGCTTAAACAATCCAACGATTTGTGTCTGCTGATCTGGTGTAGCTTGTTTCCACTGCGCGCCCATAGCCAGACGAGTCATAATCGTAAAGTCAATTTGCGGCACAATGCTGTTTTGGATCATACTAACTGCTTTTTTTTCGCTGATGTTTTGATTTACCGCATCACTGAGTGTTTGTGCGCTTGATTTGATCACTTCACAAGGTGTACCATCAGCACAGCTTCCTGCGCTGGTAGCAACTACAACCATAGCTTTTCCTGCTTTGGTTGGAGCTGCTGTATCATTATCATCCGCTACTGGTGCACTGGCACTTGTTGCGGCTTGAGATATAGAACTAAAACCTAGAGCTAACAATAAAGTAATAATTTTTTTCATTGAAATTCCTTATTTTGAAGACATATTGGTCATAAATTTACTGATTAACTGCTCTAATACCATTGCGGATGAAGTTAGGGTAATGGTATCACCATTTTTTAGATCATCAACATCACCACCAGATTGTAAGCCAACGTACTGTTCACCAAGTAAACCAGTGGTCAAAATCTCAGCTGAGCTATCAGTAGTAAATTGATAATGTTTATCAACTTGCATTGTTACTTGTGCTTGATAAGTTTTAGGATCTAAGCCGATAGAAGTAACTCTTCCCACCGTGAAGCCCGATACTTTTACTGGAGCATCATTTTTAAGTGATCCAATATTACTAAATTTGGCATAAAGGGTGTATGTTCCATTGCTGCTGGAAGAAAATGATGTTATATTGGCAACTTTTAGCGATAAAAACACAATACAAGCCAAGCCAACAACAACAAATATGCCAACCCAAAAATCAATAGTGCTACGTTTCATTCTAATTCCTAAAACATAAAAGCGGTAAGTACAAAATCTATTGCCAGAACTGCGAGCGCTGAATGAACAACGGTTCGTGTTGTTGCTGAAGAAACGCCCTCGGCTGTAGCTTTGGCTTGAAGACCTTGGTAGACAGAAATTAAACTAACAACAATACCAAAGACTAAAGCTTTAATCAAACCATTGACAACATCATCGTGGAAATTTACACTGCTTTGCATTTGTGACCAAAATGTTCCTTGGTCTAATTTTAGCAGGGTAACTCCAACAAAGTGTCCACCCCAGATACCACTGCAATCGAATAAAGCCGTTAGTAGAGGTACAGAAATAATCCCACCGATGAATTTGGGCGCAATTACGCGCTTAATCGGGTCAACTGCCATTACACTCATCGCATCAAGCTGTTCGGTCGCTTTCATTAATCCGATTTCAGCAGTCATACCAGAACCAGCCCTGGAGGCAAATAAGATTGCACATAGTACTGGTCCAAGCTCACGAAGCAAAGATAGAGCAACTAAAGAGCCTAGGACACTTACTGAACCAAAGCGCTGGAGGGTATTATATCCCTGTAAGCCAAGTACCATCCCGACAAACCAGCCTGAGACAGCAATAATAAGTAGCGATAATACGCCACTAAAAAAAATTTCTTTTATGATAAGCTGCGGACGTTTTAATGCGTATCCAAGACCGCTGAGAATATAGATTAATAATCGTGCACATTCGCCAAGCATTATAATAAAAGAGCTGACGGGATGCCCGATATAACGAATTAATGCGCTAACTTGTTTCATTGAAGTCCTAAATAATGCTCGTAACTATACTGGCTTGAGTATTTAAATTTAAATGGACCACTTATTTCGCCATTAATAAATTGTTTAACTGCTGGATTATTGCTGTTTCTAATTTCTTCAGTTGTGCCACCAGCAATTATTTCGCCATTTGACATAAAGTAAATATAATCCGCAATTTCCATGGTAGCTGCAATATCATGTGTTACCAACACGGCTGTTTGTTTTAGTTGATCATTAAGCTTTTTGACTAACATTGCAATTGTATTGAGTGAAATCGGATCTAAACCAGTAAATGGTTCATCATAGAGCATTAATTCTGGATCTAACGCCATCGCGCGCGCGAGTGCTACTCTTCGTGCCATCCCACCAGATAATTCGCCTGGCATCAAATCTTGCGTGCCAGTCAGTCCAACTGCTTCAAGTTTCATCGCAACAATACGCTCAATAAAGCTACTGCTCAGATTTGTATTTTCGCGTAATGGAAATGCAATATTTGCCGCAACACTCAGATCGGTAAACAGAGCGCCAAATTGAAATAGCAAACCAAGCCTACGTCGTACATCATAAATTTGACGATAATTAAGCCTTGTTATATCTTGTCCAAATACTTTAATGCTACCTTGCTGTGGTGATATTTGTCCAGAAATCAAGCGTAAAATAGTAGTTTTACCACTTCCGCTTCCACCCATAATAGCCGTGATTTTACCCGCTGGGATTTGCAGCGAGATATTTTTTAAAATCGGCTTATTTTCGCTATACGAAAAAGATAGATTTTCAATTTGAATTAGGTTTTCTGAGTTCATTTCACAACAAAAAAATATTAAGGTAATATTATACTAAAAAGCAAGATTATTGTTTTTATAATTATATGGTACTTGATTAGTGAGAGATTATAAAACAAATGTTTGAATTGCGCAAGAGGATTTTGCTGCTTAATTTGTATATTCTATAAGTTGCTTTATTTTTAACCTTTGATATGTTGTATTAATACAAAAATTGATTGCCATGATTTATCCAATTTTTACTGCTTAGTTGGGGTTTGATAAGACAATGTTCTTTGTCCAGTATTAAAAAGTTAGAATCCTGTAACACATTTTGCCAATTAAAACACCTAGGTAGTGCATGGATGTTTTAATCCGCGAAATAGTCTATACTTATCTTTGAGCAATTAATATTAAATTTTAAATGAGGTATGTACCAAGGCTAAAAGATTATGAAATACTATTTATGTTAAAAGTATTGAGTCATCAGATTTAAAAAATATATGCTCTAATCACCTCAATATTTGTGCATAAATTGTGTATCTGTGTTTTAAAATTCAATTTATTTGTTGCATTATGTGTGATTTATTGCATTGCAAAATGATTCTATTGTTGTGTTAATGTACAATCCGAATTTAGTGAGTAAAGAGTGAGCGTAAATATTCGAGATAGTTGGATGGGTGCATGAAAAAAAGAGCTATAAAATACATTGAATGGGGTGTTACTTCGTTAGTGGCGCTGTTTATTGCTTGGCAGGCGCTATTAGTAGCTAATGTTTATATGGCAAAAAAACTGCGCGAATGATGATTGGAAATGACTATTATATGCATGATTACTACTATGCAGATATAAGTAATATAACTTATACGGGGCATAGTTTTTTATTATATGTGCAGAAGCCATTTTTATTTAGTCCCAAGCATTTTTATTTATATTCTTCAAAAGATGGGATAAATTGGAAGCGAGAGTTTACCTCTATGTTTGGTGGGCTGGGTGGATTTGTTCAAGACCAAAGATTTGGGAAACAGCAAATATTTAATGAAAGCGGAGAGTTATATGGTTTTGTATCAAATAATAAGATTGAAGGTTATTGGCAATATCCAAAAAATTTTCCTGTTAGTGATGGGAAAAATTGCTCTGTGCCATATGAAAAAAACTCAGACGATGGTGTACTTATATATTCCAAAGATTGTGAAACATATTGGTCAACTAAAAGTATAAAAATACCACCTTTTACTACAATTTATCAGGAATCATATTCCAAAGTTAATATTCATAGTTTTAACGTATTGAAGAATATAGCGAATAGATTAAATATTAATTTGGGTATATCGCATACTACATATGAAAATGGTAGGTATATAGGTATATTTAATAAGGTAAACAAATACTATACAATAATTTCGGTAGATGGAATTCATTATGAAGTCAGAGAATTACCTTCTTATGTAACAGATTCTTTAGCTATTTCAATTTTTGGCAAATAATTAAACAAAATTTTATGAGGTAAGTAATAATGAGTACATATCAAGATAAACAAGAATTAGCACAATTTATATACAAAAAATTACCAGGAATTCCTGAAGATAAGAAAACTTGGGTCGAAGTTTCTGGTCTTAGAAAAGATACATCTAATGGATATTACGGTGCAGTATACACCAATGGCAAAGGCGAATATATCTTAGTCAGTCGTGGAACAGATAATTTTGCGAATCAAGTCCATGATGGTGAAATGCATGTATTTAATGAAGTTCCACCAGAGTTTACTGATGCATATCAATTAGCAGCTAAAGCAACTGCGTATGTGAAAGAGCATGGTGGGACTTTAAGCTTTGATGGTCATTCTTTAGGTGGTACAATTTCTCAACTTCTAGCAGTAGCCTTTGGTGGTGAAGCAACCACGTTTAATCCGTATAATAGCCGAAATTTTTTAGATTTAGTTGAGCGAGTAGACCAAAGCTTGGTAAGTAGCTTGACAAATCGCAAAAATGAATTACAGCAACAAGTAGATAATGGTGAGCTAGGTAGTCAGTCAGATCTGGATACAGTTAATCAACAATTAATTCAGATTGAGGCTAATAATAAGCTTTATGATGCATGGCATGGTGGCAAGCAATACGATATTACTAACTATCGAATTGAAAATGATCAAGTTAGCGGTGCTACAGATAAACCATTACTAGGTGAGACTATAACGATTAAGTATGATGATCAGATTTATGTAAGTTATGCAGAGAGCAAAACTCTATCATATCAGGATAGTTCTAACCTAGCTAATGACGGTAGCGTTGGTGTGGATAGCATTGCGCTGGTAAAGATAGTACATTGTGGACAAAGGTTAATGAATTATAATCAAGCAAAGATGGTTATAATGGCTTTGTATACACTGATGGCAATGGTGAATATGTCTTGGTAAGTAATGGCACAGCTGACATGTCAGCATATGTTACCGCGAGTGAACTGGTTATCAAAACTGCAAAATGTCTCGCCGAACATGGTAGTGTTCAGCCCAACTTTGTTGGGTTTGATATTTCAAAAATGGAAACTAAAATTAGTTAAACTTAAGAGGTTTTAGAAAGACAGTAAATTTAACTAATTTTATGTAGTATGGCAATGATTTTAGCGCTAATAAATTTGACTTGTACTTGAATGTTTTTAAGAGTGATCTGGATAATCAGTTAGTTACTGAGTTGTTGGAGATGTTTAAGGATAAAAGTAAGTCTGAAATTATGAGCGTGGTAAATTAATTAAATTTTGCACACAGTGCTGTTGTGTTTATACTCACAGTTTAATTAATTCACTGTTTTTTTCTGAAATTATTGCGTTGCAAAATGACGCGGTAAAAGGTGTTGGTATATAATCGTGACTAGTCAATAATGCTGGGGTAAGCCATGAATAAGCTAAATAGTGATCAAGAGAAGAGATGGGATGTTGTAGCAGAGAAGATTTTTTATCTTTTTCGTCTTATTCTTGTAATTGGTCTTGTTGTTTTCTTTGGTGGCTTTGGTCTTCTTTATTGGGGTTTGGTTGGTGAACATAAATTTACACTTCCATATAATGCGATAGATTTTCAGAAGATAGCTTATATTGATAATCAATTTATAGTTTATGGGATTGATTACGATAAGCCTAAGCCATATAGTCTGGTAATTTTTAACTCAATTGATGGTGAATCATGGGATAAATCAGAGATTGCATTTACTCCCAACCAAGCAGTCAATGTTTCTTATCAAGCTTCATTTAATTATTTCAAAGGACAATGCTATCTATTTGGTGCGACACTATCTCCACTAGTTGCATCTGATTGTCGGCATTGGCACAACCAAGTGATTGAGATTGAAAGTACAACTAATGCTCCTAATGGATTAACTTGGGGAGTTCCCGGCTCAGTTGTGGTTAAGGATAGGATTTATATTTCGACGAATAAAAATGGTGTTTATTCCAGCAGCGATGGCATAAAATGGCAGAATGAGTCATTACCTAATCCGACAGGAAATAAATATCCGTTAGAGTTTGGAAGTATTGCAACAGGGAATAATAAAATTATAGTTGAAGCAAGTATGCCTCAAGATAAAAAATTAATCGGTGTTTTTTATACCAAGGACTTACAGACGAATAAGTGGAGTTATGAGGTTTATCCTGTACCGGTTGGAAATATTACGCGTGGTAAGGATAGATTTATAGGGCTGAACGAAAATAGTGCTTTGGTATTGCTGGATAGTAGTTCAGAGTGGTTCAATTATCCAATTACACATCGTTCTCTGAGCCTTAGCTATGGGTTAGATAATAAATTCATTGGAGTCGGGGGCATACAAACGTCCGCCAATGGTGGTGAAACATGGCTAGAAAGTGATAAATCTAATAAAAATAAAATATGGGCTCTAAATGTTGCCTGTAATGTTAAGTTATGTGTTGGAGTTGGTATTAAATATCAAATTATTCGCACAGGAGATGGAATTAATTGGAATTATGTAGAGTTTAATCATGAAAATCCAAAACCACATTGGTGGCGCAGATTCATTTAGTTTTATTGTGAATGTTAATTTATAATTTTTAGGAGTATTAAAAATGGCTACATATAAAGATTATCAAACTTTAGCAAACCAAATCTATAACTTTGGGAAATTAAATGAACATGGTGATGATGCCATTCTTAATATTGTGGTAGATCCTACCAGTTCAAACCCAACTACTTGGACAAGAGTCCTTGATCAAAATAATCCTGATACAGGTTACTACGGAGCTGTTTATCAAAACGGTAGCGAATACATTCTTGTTAGTCGTGGTACTGATAATCTAGCTAATTTTGCTCATGATGCTGAGATGTGGGCAACTGACGTAGTTCCGGCAGAGTATTATGATGCAAAAGCATTAATGGATAGAGCGCAGGAGTATCTGAAATCAAAACCTGGAACTCTGACTGTTACAGGTCATTCTCTCGGTGGTAGTATTACTCAGCTATTATCCATCGAATACGGTAATGATGCAGTAACATTTAATCCATTTAATACGCAAGTTCTTCTTGATAAGATGAAAAGCCAAAACTATGATTTTGACGCTTTAAGTAGCCAAAGTGCGGCTATTCAAAGTAATATTGATATATTAAAGAACAGCACAGGCGGTAGTACTTATCAGGAAGCTATTGTGGCAGAAATCGAAAGTTTACAGAAGCAAAAGCAAGAAATAAATGAGATAGTTGAACTACAGCATTTGATTGAACATTATCAGTCTGGTAGCGATCCACAAAATATTACTAATTTTATGATGGCAGAAGATACCGTAACAAGCCATTACTTTAACCAATTGGGCACAGAAATACGCTTTAGTGTGATACCTACTAGTTTTGAGCAAGGTGATCCAGTTGAATTTTATCAGAAATACTGGAATGATTTTGCCTCTAAACCAGCTATAGATTTAACCTTTAGAGACCATTTCATGAAAAATTTTGATTCAAATGAAATAAATGCTAAATTGAATGCTGGCGATGATCTGTTTATACGATTGACAGACACAAGCGTAGAGCAAGCTCAACTCAATTCACTTCTGCAAAGTTTTAGCGATAAAAGTAAGTTTGAAATTGATCGCATAAGTGGCGGAGTGCTTCGAATAACAACCGAATACGAGCTATTCTTTATGCCCAGCCACGCTAAAGCTAAAGCGACTAGCGATGAATTAATCGGTGAGCTCCATGATGCCAGTTACCAGCAAGCGGTGTTTGCCAAAGCTGGAAGTAAGGCTGACATTGAAGCTTTAGCTCAACAACTCCAAGCTAATGGAGCGACTTTGACTACAGACGGTAATCAGATTTATGTAAGTTATGCAGAGAACAAAACGCTATCGTATCAGGACAGCTCCAATCTAGCTAATGGCGGTAGTTTAGGTGCTGATAGCATTGCTGGTAAAGATAGTACCTTGTGGACAAAAATTAATGATTTATCATTAAGCAAAGATGGTTATAATGGTTTTGTATATACCGATGGCAATGGTGAGTACGTCTTGGTTAGTAACGGCACAGCCGACATGTCAGCATATACTACTGCGAGTGAGGTGGTTACCAAAACTGCAAAATACCTTGCAGAGCACGGTGGTGGTCAGCTCGATTTTGTTGGGTTTGATAAGGGTGGTGCTATTAGTCAGATGTTGGCAATAAGTTACGGTGGAGAGAGTTATGCTTTTAATCCGCAAAGCAGTGCTCCTGTATTGGATCAACTGGAGTTAATTGATAAAGAAACAATTGATGATTACTATGCGAGGCAACAAGACGTTTCAGATAAACTTGCAGATAAACAAAATCCACCAACCAATTCGAATGAACTTTACCAACAACTAAATGAATTGAATAAGAATATATCTGAAGCTAAGATCAATAATCAACTTTATCAATCTTACCACTCAGGCAATACGAATAATCTCTACAACTATGTTATTGCAGGTGATGTTTCTAGCGCGCAAAGTCAACTTGGCGAAACAATTACCATTCAAATAAGCGACCCATCTAATGTTCATGATGTACTCAATTTTAATGCTGAGAAATTAAAAGCAATATCTGGTGATATTTATATCAGTACAAATAAAGGCGGCTTGGATGACGAACAAGAATTAGGTTTAGTAGAGCTATTTAAAGATAAAACTAAGTATGAGATTGATGCTTTAGATGCTACTCATTCTAAAGTGCGAATTAATCAGGAACATGAGTTTTTCTTTGGTGTTGTTGACTATAGGAGTAACTGGCAGAGAACGAACGATGATAGGAGTCAGCTAATTACTGAGAAATACGATCAGATTTACAACAAAGTAAATTTAGCAACAGCTGGAACTGCGGAAGAGGTTGCGGTGGCGCGTCAGAGTACAATTAATTTCATGCTATCTCAGAAATATGAGGATGGTAGCTCGATGTACGCGATCAAATACGATGTAGTAAATCCTGATAAACAGACATATCTTTTGTTTGTGAGTCTTCCTAAAAATAAAAAACCAATTCAGTATGATCCACTATCTTTAGACCTTGATGGCTCAGGTAAGATTGAGACTGTTGGGTTAAATGCTGGGGTTTTATTTGATTATGATGGAGACGGAATCAAAACTGGAACAGGTTGGGTGGCAGCAGGCGATGGGTTGGTGGTTAGGGACATCAATAATGACGGTAAAATTACTTCAGGTCTAGAAATTTTTGGTGATAATACAATTCTTGGTAACGGTAGAAAAGCTAAGAATGCATTTGAAGCAATTGCTGATTTGGATGTGAATAAAGATGGTAAAGTTGATGCTAACGATGCGGCGTTTAGCCAGCTTAAGGTGTGGCAAGATAAAAATCTAAATGGAGTTTCTGAGGCTAGTGAATTAAAGACTTTAGTGGAACTGGGCATAACCTCAATTAGCACTCAAGCGAGTATTACTGGTGTACAAAATAGCGTCAATGGTAATGTTGAAATTGGTTTTTCAAATTTTACGCTTGCAGATGGCTCTACGGGGAGTAGTAGTGCGTTTAACTTTGTGAGTAATCCAGTAGATAGTGAATTCAGCGATAGAATTGATACCAGCCTAGTAGATGATATTCCTAATATTAGTGGCAGCGGGCGGGTGCGCGATTTACGTGAAGCTGCCGCGTTGTCTCCAGATTTAGCCATTGAAATTCGTAGTTATATGAGTAAAGATTTTCCTAGTGATAATGATATTGAGTCCATTGTCAAACTATGGGCACTAACCGGGCAAATGGATACAATTGCTTCAACGCTAAAAATCGGTAGTCATCCTGTGGGCGCTCGTGGAACTAATTTAACTACCGATGAAATTAATAAGCTTGGCGTTCTTGAGAAATTTACAGGACTTTATGCTGCAATGTCTGATTTTATTGATCCAATGGATGGTTCTGACGGCAAAGTTGATGGGCGTTATTCTGGAACCTATTATGGAATTAATCTTGATTCTAGCTCCATTAATAATTCTTATAGTTCTCTAAAAATTGATATTGAGAAAGATTTGGCATTAGCTAGTGGTAAGGCCAGCATATTTAATTTGGTGGACTATAAGTTGCAGGATGGTAAAGTAGCTTTAGATTTTACACGAGTGTACCAATGGGCAAACTTGGTAGCAAACAAGAATAAAATTGCTGCAGAGGTGATAAAACTTTATGATCATATTAAATTAACACAAAGTGCTCTTTTTACTTCGGAATCTCAAGTTATAATGAATCAGTTTATTCTTGATAATTTAGCCTCAAACCCAGTAGATGAAATTGACAATGTAGAACAAAATATTATCTTCGGTAGTAAAGATAATGATGTTATATGGGGCTCTTCATCTGCAGTAAATACATTGTACGGAATGTCTGGTAATGATATCATTTATGGAAGTGGAAGTAATAGCATTTTAAATGGTGGGGAAGGAAATGATCAACTTTATAGCTCTGCAGTTAAAAATACATTAATTGGTGGCGATGGTAATGATTATCTAAAGGATACAAGCGATCTATCTTTTGGAAGTAATATTTTTTGGGGTGGCGCTGGTGCAGATACAATTGTTGCTGGTAGCAGAAATGATGTATTTATTTTTAATAAAGGTGATGGTAAGGACACTATTTCTACCCATGGAGTTGGTGATGTATTACGTTTTGGAGAAGGAATATCTTTAAATGACTTAAATTTTACTCAGTATGGTTTTGATTTAATGATTAAAATTGGTAATAACAATCTTGATAGTATTCAAATTAAAAATGTTTATAGTGATGAATTTGATTTTTCTAAAAACCTTATTGAAAACTTGGAATTCTATGACGGATCATGCATAAAAACTGCCGAGGCAGTAGCGCAAAGATTTGGCACCGATAATCATGAGAGTATCTTTGGTTTTGGAATAGATGAAGTATTTTATGCCAAAGGTGGTAATGATATGGTAAAGGGCATGAATGGTAACGATTTTATTGATGGCGGTGACGGAATTGATTTCTTGTATGGTGGAAATGGAAATGATACTCTTATCGGCGGTAACGGTGATGATTTCTTGTATGGTGGAAATGATGATGATCATTTGACTGGTGGTTCAGGGAATGACAATATTTATGGAGAATATGGTAATAACTTTATAGATGGTGGTGAAGGTAACGACTCTTTGTTTGGTGGTTCTGGGGATGATGTTATTTATGGTGGAAGTGGCAATGATTACCTCAATGGTTATGAAGGACATAATTATCTAGATGGTGGAGATGGGGATGATCGTTTAGTTATGAGTAGTTGGCTTTCTCAAGCTGCTATGTTGTCTACTACATTGAATGGTGGTCGTGGTAATGATTATTTGCAAGGATCATATGCGGGCGATATTTACGTGTTTAATCGTGGCGATGGGCAAGATACAATTGAAGATAGCGGAGACCGTACCGATTTAGTTGGCGAGCAATACAACAATAAATATGGTAAATTGCTTGATGTTATTGAATTCGGTGCAGGAATAACTAAAAATGATCTGAGCTTTAGTAAATTAGGTAATAATTTAATAGTTAATGTTGGAGTAAATAATCCTGACTCAATTACTATTAAAGATTATTTTACGAATGTGAATAGACAAATTGAGCTTATGGTTTTTAAGGATGGAAGTAAGTTAGATAAGACTGATTTACAGCAAGTTGCATTGAGTTATTTTGGTAGTGATGCGTCTGATACTATTTCAGGTTGGAATGGAAAAGATAACATTGTAGCCAAAGGTGGTGACGATAAAATTTATGCAAATTCTGGTGATGATTTTATTGACGCTGGTGCAGGGAATGATTATGTCGAGGGTGGCGCGGGTAACGATTTTGTAGATGGTGGAACTGGGAATGACAAAATATACGGTGGATATGGGGATAACATTCTAAAAGGTGGAAGCGGTGATGATTATATCGAAGTTTCTAATACTGAAATTTATGGTGATAATCGTAGTATTGCATGGAGTCAACTAGGATACAAGGATGGTCAAAATATACTTGAAGGTGGAACAGGTAATGATCTGATTGTTGGTGGTTGGGGTGGTGATACCTATATTTATAATTTAGGCGATGGCAATGACACTATTATTGAACCTGTTAAATATAACCATTTTGAAGAGTCCCCAGAAGCTAATGCACAATCGGATAAATTAGTTTTTGGTGCTGGCATCAGTCAAAATAATTTAAGCTTTACTCGTGTAAATAATGATTTGGTTATAAGTATTAACTCGGTGGACTCAGGTAGTATCAAAATTAAATCTTGGTATAATGATGTTGGACGGCAGATTGAAGCGCTTCATTTTGCAGATGGTGGTATTTTAACCAGTCAAAATATTTTAGATCTTAATCTATCAAAACAAGATATTGTTGAATCAAATGCAGGCAAAAATTTAGCGGAGATTTTAGCCGGGTGGAATGGAAAAGATGATCTGTCTATTAGTTTAGATGGTAATGTTTATAAATTTGGTGGTGATGGTGATGACACTTTATCAGGTGGAACGGGCAATGATTTTCTAAATGGTGGTGAGGATAATGATGTAATTACTGACGCTAGTGGCAATAATACTTTTTCGGGCGGTAAAGGCGACGATTATTTACAAGGTGCAACTAAAGGAAATTGTGCTGATATATATTTATTCAATAAAGGTGATGGTCATGACGTTATTGCTGATGTGTCGCAGTATGTATTTAATGAGCTCTCATATTATGGTAATTTAGGTGAAAATAAACTAATTTTTGGCTCAGATATTAAAAAAGAAGATGTATATTTAACTAGAAATGGTAATTTGAATTTTACGGTTAGATTTGTTGGCAATAGTAACGATGATATAGAGTTACAAGACGCTTGGCGTGTTGGTATACCATGTATAGACAAATTTGTATTTAGTGATGGCAGTGTTGTTAATTTAAATCAAATTCCACTATTTGTACGTTTAGATGAGGCTAATTTGAATTATGAGAATGAATATTTAAACAACTACACTGAGCAGTATACAACTGGTGGCATAACCGCGAACATTTCAATTCAAGAAAATTACCTCCATCAATATGTAATTGGTACTGATCAAGCAAATATTATTTCAATCCGTGGAAATGCAATGAATATGACAGTTGATTCTGGTGCTGGAAATGATACGATTTGGACAAACCCAGATGTAGACGGGGGAAAAGTAACTGTTTTTGCTGGAAGTGGCAATGATGAAATTATCTCTGCAACCGGATCAACATTTGAGCGAATTGTGAAAGGGGGAACTGGCGACGATATCATTAATAGTAAGTCATATGCATCTGATACATACTTGTTTGATATTGGAGACGGACACGATACAATCAGCGAATGGGGTGATAGTAAAAGATTCTTACTTGATGAAAAATGGTTGCCACAAAACTTAGTAGATTCTCCGGGTGATGTAATTCAATTCGGTGCTGGAATAACCCAAGATGACTTAAGCTTTATTCGCGTAGATAATAACTTGGTGATAAACATAGGAATTAATGGAACTGATAGTATAACGATTAAAGACCATTTTAGAGATTCGAATGCTCAAATTGAACTCATTACTTTTGCAGATGGCATAAAACTTACCAAAGACGAATATCTTAGAAATCTCAGCGTTAACCTAGTTGGCACAGAATCCAACGATATACTAACTTCAGTAGGTGGTAATGACACCATCACTAGCGGCGCAGGTCGTGACGCCATAGACGCAGGCTCAGGCGACGACATTATCAATGCCGGAACAGGCAATGACATAATTGCTGGTGGCAGTGGTAACGACACTTACATCTACAAAGTCGGTGACGGTCAAGATACTATCCGAGATATAGCAGGAACTGATACTTTAACCCTGCAATCCATCCAAGCTTCAGCACTCAAATTCACCCAAGACAATAACGATTTACTGATTAACTTTACTAACTTATCAACTGACGCAATCCGTGTCAGTGAATGGTTCAGCTCAAACGACAACCGCATTGAACAACTCAACCTGGATGATGGTAGTATTCTAAATTTAAATGCAGCAGTAGAAGCACAGCTCATCACTAAATATGGTACATCATCCGATGAAGTCCTAGAATTAGTCGGCACTAAAACTCAAGTAATCGCTGGCACAGGTAACGATGTTATAACTGACAAGACCAGCAATAACACCACCTATATCTTTACCAAAGGCGATGGTAAGGATACTATCATCGAAAGCAATTCGAGTACTGACACTATCCAGCTAAATAATGTCACACCACAAGAGCTCAGCTATAGCAAAGTGGATAACGATTTAATCCTCAACTTAGGTGGTGATGATCAAATCACTATCAAAGATTTTACCAATCGTACCAATCGTATTGAAAATATCAGCTTTAATAACGGCATGACTTTGCTTTTGGCGGAAGTCCTCGCTAGTGCTAAAGTATTTGGTAATGATAAAACGGTGACTTCAAATACCGATGATAACCTCTGGCTGGAGCAAGGTGCTAAAATTAATCTTAGAGAAGGGAATAATCAAGCCTATATTAATTCTAACGGTATAGCAACTACTGTCACTAGCGGTGCTGGTAATGATAACATCGAAGTTTATGATAATGCCAACGTTACGCTTAATTTGGGTAATGGCAGCAATAACGCACTAGTTAAAGATGGTAATCACGCTATTACCTCTGGTACTGGTAATGACAATATAATACTAGGAGCTGGGGTTTCAAATATTAATGTTGGTGCTGGCGATGATAATGTAACTATAACTAAAACGCAGACGAGTAGTAGTTTTAGCGTTTCTCTAGGTGCGGGTAATGATAGCTTAAAGGTTAATGGTGCTGGTGGTACAATTAAGGCTAGTAATTCGAGCGGTGATGATACATTTAGCCTTGCAAACATTAACACTCAAGTCAGTGTATCAGGTGGGAATAATCTGATTAATCTGGATAATTCAGCATTAGCTGGTGACATCAATACCATATCTTTAGCAGCAGGTGATGATCAGATAACAATCAATAGTAGTGGTCAAACTACGATTCGTGCAGGGGAAGGTACGAATCAAGTTAATCTTGGCGGTGGCGGTACTTTTAGTGTTTCTGCAGGTAGTGGAGATGATCAGGTTAAAGTCCAAGATTTAGCAAATAGTACGTTAAGCTTGGGGAATGGCAATAACACCATTCTGGCTCAAGATGGTAACCATAAGATTACAACTGGTAGTGGTAATGATAGCATAACAATTGGTAGCGGAGTTTCTACCATTAGCAGTGGTGATGGTGATGATAATGTAACGATTACTAACAGCCAAAGTTTAAATAAATACACCATCAATCTAGGAGCTGGTAACGATAGCTTAAATTTTAATGGCAATGGTGGTGAACTTGCATCTGTGACTAGTAGTAGTGGTAACGATCAGATTAATATTAATAATATTCGTTCACAAATAACATTAAGTAGCGGCGATAACACCGTAAATCTTAATAATTCACAGCTAAGTGGTGAGAGTAACTCCGATATTATGTAGCACTTGCACAAAGATAATAAAAATAAAAAGCTGAGATTTTTAACCCAGCTCTCACCAACCTAAATAAACCACCTACCTATTGCATCTATCTGCACTAAACCTTGTTTTGTTAATCTATCCAAACTAGACCTAACTGTCTTTTTGAAATTATTCATATTTAAAGTATCATAATCTAAGTTTTTAGCCTTAATTAAGCCATTCACAACCTCATAAAAATCTAGAGGTTGGCTAGCCGCGTTACGAAGCATATCCAATAGCATTAATTTGCATTCATTGTGCTTAAAGATTAGATTTTTAACTTGTTTTGGTCTTGTATCGTTATTCAATAAATCAATTACGCCGTTAATGTGCTTAATCCCACTATTAAGTTCTTCAATTTGGCGCTTTAAATCATCACGCATTTTCAACAAACCATTCATTAGAGCTTCATTACCGCTCATTATATACCACCTTTCTTATTTTTTTGCCAGTATCCAACAAAAGTTTGAGAAGTTGGAGATATAGCGCATTTTGTAACAATATCACGGAATACTGAAAGATTATCTGTTCTGCGCATATCTTCTCTGTATGCAATCTCATTAGCATAAAAAGCAAGATAATCATGGCTAATGTGGTGACATTGTCCGTATTGCATTCTTCTGAATCTTGAGTTATAGCTTTCGCATTGGTTAACAGAGATTCCGTTATCTGAATATTGCACTTTATGATTAACACGTTTCATGTCATAGTAAGCGTGCAAATCATCGTAACCAAGAGCGTCATCAGCGTGAATAGTTGCGCCTTTTTCTACTGAATTTAAAACAATATTTTTAATATCAAAACTATTTTCAGAGCGTAAAACATGAGTTATAGTTCTGCTAGCACCCACGCCATTTTCAGCACGTTGGCGAATAGAAATAATTACTCTTTTTTTAGGCATAAATACTTTTCTTCTATCTATACGTTTGTTAATATCGTTTTTAGGTCTAATGTAACTACCTGTATATACACCATCAATTTCACATACACCATCTAGCTTTTCTTCATTTCTATTAATTAATAGGCTCTCACGGATTTTTTGAGCTAATACCCAAGCTGTCTTATATTGGCAGTTTAAATCTCTAGATAATTGTAATGCAGAAACGGATTTAACTGCATTCGTAAATATAGCGATTGCGATTAAATATGTTTTAATTGGTAGTTTGTTATTTGCAAATATCGTATTAGATGTAACGCTATAAGTATGAGCGCAGTCTTTGCAGCGGAATTGATTACGAGTTTTAATGCTGTAAAATTCTTTATGACCGCAAGCAGGGCAAACAGGGCTGCCTTCTGTTTCAGACCAACGTAATTCAGCAAACAAATCTTTAGCTTGCTCATCACTCATAGAGAACAATTTAGCCAAAGATAAACCTCTTGCTTTGCTAGATAATAAAAAATGTTGGCTCATGCTATGCTCACTTCTGTTAAATAATCTTCAAATATGTAGATATTATAACAAATATGAAACACGTGAGTCAAGCTTATTTTCTACATATATGTATAATTATTTACGAATGTGATATAATTTATACTTATTTAAAGAGGAGTTAAAATGGAAGATGTTGATATCTGGTGTACAAAAGCAGCTAACTTGTTAAAATCAGAGTTAGCAAAGCAAGGGGTAGATTACAAAGGCTTACAGACGAAATTAGCTGCAATAGGCATAGAAGTTAGTTATGGCGGGTTAGCAAATAGAATTAACAGAGGTGCTTATAATATGGCGTTTTTTCTACAATGCATGGAAGCTTTAGGCATAAAAGAAGTTAGACCCTAGTTTTAAATATTAAAATTATAGATATGCTACAATAATGTTTAGGGATGGAGCTATAATAAAACGTGACGCCAATCTGGCGCCACTGGCTTTCTACTCGAAAGTGAGGGTTATCCTAGGCGGAAAAGCACTAACTACCATAGTAGTTAGATTAACTTTCTTTACCGTCGGACTCACAATGAGTAGTAGGGTGCCTACTAAGAAAAGTAGGGTGGACAGATACCGTCGCATTTTCAAACCTTATTAATCAGTTATATATTATTGGACATACATCTGCACATGGGGAGGGATACCGTGTGTTGGTATGTCCCCATCCCTAATCCATTACAGAAAAAGTTAACAATATTATACACAAAAATATTGTTTTATCTAGCCTTATTGTTGCTGCGGTGCATCATCTGGAACAATATAGCATTGGTCTTGTAGTTCAATCGCACCATTAGTTATACCATCTCCATTTACTTTGCCGACCAGCGTTACAATTTCACCAGTGCTTATTTTTTGAAGAATCTCATTACTTGATTGTACATCGCAACTTACAGCGCCAACGCCATACTCATCACCAACGCTAAGAGATACTGTTGTTGTATCGCTAGTGTATTTATGAATGTCGCTAATTCTGCCGCGAATTGATAATAATACACCTTTGTATTTGTTGTCAGCTCTTGCTTCATTGCTCTGATATTCACTATACAAATCGCTGGCTATTACGGTTGTATTTTCTAAGATATGTGGTTTTTCTTCTGTTTTTTCTTGCGGCGCTATAGAAGGGGTTTTAACCTCAGGTGTTGTTGCTGTAGGCGTAACTTTATCGGTTGATTCTTTGTTGATTGCACCAAATACAGCAATTACAACAATAATTAAAATTATCCCCGCGATAATTCCCAACATTGAGTTATTTTTTAATAGCTTTGGAATAGATAATCTAGCTATGTCTGGGTTGTTATAAGTATTCATTAAGCTAATTATTTGAACAGCAAGTTTTTCATTATAAATGTTTACTTGTTTTTTCGTGGTAAATAATTCAATAAATGCAATAAATCCAGGTATGCAAGTCCAAAAAAATAGCAAATATAACCAACCTTTGCTATTGTTTAGGTAAAACTTGTGAGCACCTACTGCGCCAAAACATATTAATAATACATAAGCAGTAAAAGTTGACTTCTTGTTTGCATCGTAAATTTCACTAAATACTAATTTTTGTTCGTCTGATAAATTATTAGTTAATGAGGTAAGTTGTGTGATATCCATATTGGCTCCTATAACAATATTTATATAGTGGTTGAGTCGTACAACAGTACGGTATGATTATATCATAAAAATGATAAATTGACCTTTTACATTTGTATTAGAGCTTAAAAATGAATCCAATTTATCAAAAGTTAGGGGATTTAATCAAACAAAAAAGAATGGAACTATCACTGTCTCAAAATGAGCTAGCTTATAGATGTTTATTGCATGAGCATTGTATATATAAGATAGAAAAGGCTAAAAGTGAGATTAAATTATCAACCTTAATGAAGATATTTAAGGAATTAGGTTTAAAGTTCGAGTTGATTGATAAGTTGATGAGGGGTGTTGATTAGTTATTATCTTGATTTGTACGTAATTATCGTACGTAGTTACATATTATTTGATAAAATACTGTAATTAATGATATAAGGTAATTCATGACTACAAATGTATATGACTACAATCAGAAAATAATAGCAACAGATTCAAGGTGGTCTACTGATAAATATTTACCTTGGATTTTTTATACTGATAATGCACAATATGACAAAATTATAGTCACTGATGAAGTAGTTTTTATGTTTGCTGGTTCGTTTCAAGTTATACATCAATGGAAACTTTGGGCAATTTATGACAAAAAAATAAACACAAGACCTTTACCACATGGGATTGCGCTATGTATGATTAGTAGAAAAAATCACCTTGTTGAACTATGTTTTGTAGACCACGTGGAGTTTAATTCTAAACAAGAGCCGCAAGCTTTTTTTGCTGGTAGTGGGTATGATAAAGCCCTGAGTTGTTGGAAAGTTAACCAATCTGTTAAACAAGCAATAGAAACGGCTAAATCCCTTGATGTATATACTGGTGGCGAAGTTAGATATTTTGATTTAAATTCAAACCTACATAACTTAAACTTAGAACATAGAGCTGAATCAATCTCTGAAACATTTAAAAAAGGATATATGGTGAATACTCAAAATTCAAATACACATCTAGCTATTCAGGACAACCTAGAACATCCAGTTGTTAAAGATTTTTTAGCTGATTTAGTGCAAGGAAATGCAGCTCTTCAAGCCCCATCACCAATTGCTAATAGATTATGGACACAGGAACAAATAGATGCTTTAGATGTTGCATTATCTAAATATTACCCTGAGTAAATAATAAAAACTAAACTATTTAAATAAATAAAAGCACGGTGAAAATCGTGCTTTTATCATATATATATAGACCTTTGTGCAACTGCTACATAATATCG
>CAYIZV010000044.1:0-24196 GCA_964367915.1 uncultured Neisseria sp. | reverse complement strand
CGACCCCTTGATCCCAAATCAAGTGCGCTAACCAGACTGCGCTACGCCCCGTTTTTCCTGTCAAACTTTGACTTTCAAGAGCGATATTATATGTCTAGCAAGGCTTTGCTGTCAACTTTTTTTGTAAATATTCTTGAGTTTGCATTTCCTCAAGGCGACTTATGGTACGCTCAAATTCATTGGCAAAATCACCTTGCGCATAAATATCATGAATTGGAACAGTGCTAGATAGTGCTAATTTACTACTGCTATCGTAGAGAATATCAATCAGCCAGGTAAATCTGCGTGCCACATCTTTTTTTTCTGCAGTGAGTAAAAATACGTCACTAATGATGAACCAGTTGAATTGTTTAACTAGTTCAAGATAATCAAGTTGGCTACGCATATTGCCACAGATTACCGAGAAATCAAACCAAATAATATCACTGCCAGATTTAATTGTTGGGATTTCACGAGTACAGATTTCAATCACTGAGTTCTGTTGCTGATGATTATCGAGATTAATTGCTGTGAAAATTTTATCTAGTGCAGTGTGAGAATCCGCTTGCTGGACTACGAATAGCTGATTAATTGAGGTATTAATTAAGCGATAATCCTGATTGCTATTTAAGCTAACTACATTCAACCGATCTTTTAAAACTTCGATTGCTGGCAAAAATCGCTCACGCATTAAACCATTTGGCCATAATCCATCAGGATGATAATTTGATGAGGTTACAATATAAATTTTATTGGCAAATAGACTCTCTAGCAAGCGTTTCATTATCATAGCAGTAGCAATATCGCTAACATGCATTTCATCGAGATAAATAATGTCAAACTGTTCTTTTAACTCTTTCGCGATAACCGCTAAAGGATCATCAACATTAACCATTTTGGCTAGTTTTTCATGGGTTTCGTGCATGAACTCATGGAAGTGTAGGCGTGTTTTACGTTTGACATCTGTATATTGGTACATTGCATTCATAATCATTGATTTACCGCGCCCTACATCCCCGTAGATATAATATCCTAATTTGTGGTCTTTGCGCCATAGCCGCGTGATAAAATTGAGGCTCGCAAAATTGCTTAAAAACTGATTGAGTTCTTCCACTAGGCGTTGTTGTGCTGGATCAAAGCGCAGTTTAGCGCTTGCGGTTTGTTCTTGGTACCAAGTAAGTAAATTTTGCATTTATTACACTCATTTATTAGATTAAGTACGTAATTGTATACTAAAACAGATTTGAACACATGCGGGTGGAAATACTGCCAAGCTTTGTCCATGCTATTCACTTAAGTGTGAAGGACAATACAATGCTTTTAGGGTGATGAGTATGTTTTGGTATAAAATATTAAGAGATGAAAGAAAAGGTAATATATGACATTAAATTTGAGAGACCCGCGGGAATATAGTGATGTTTATCCTGATGCAAATATATTGATAAACCAAGCTACTCATGATTTAGCGGCAAATGACAATAATAGTTTGATGTGCGCGTTAATTGAGGATTTACTTAAGCAAAAACAAGACCAGCTACTAAGCGTCGCTTATAATTTAGCACCGACACAGGCAATTGCAGATTATATTTGGAGTTCATTGCAACAAGTTATAAATCCTTTAGGTCGTCAAGACAAGTACTGTCAACTATTTGTTTTACCTGTGGTGGTGGTGGTGGGTAGCTCTACTCAGGTAACGTTGGACAATAAGATTGATCAGATTGCTTTGGAAAATTTATTTTTTGACAAGAAAATATTCAATAATAAGCAAACCAATAAGATAAGTGCTAACTTAGTTGATTTAGAGACAATTGTTAAAATAAAGCCTTCACAATTGCTTGAATACACAAATGAGGTTAGTCGTTTTGAGCTTGACAGTTTGCAAAATAAAGCGATTCTTAACATTGGCGAAGGCGTGCATTTGCGCTTTTTGCTTGGAATGGCATTACATGATAATAATCAAGAATCTGGTTATGTTGCTGCTAATTTTAATCAACTTGGATTAGAGTTACTGCAACTTTTGACCACAACGCTTAAGCATGATGCTGCAACTGTGTTTCCACTACCTTTTCCACCGTGCGCATTGAGCGAAGCTGCGGTTGTTGGTGAACATCATCGCAAAGAAATTAGTATCGCACTTGGTTTGAGTAATCAGGTTAAAAAAATGCGCTTAGCAGGCAATAATGAACCATATATAAAGCTATCTAGTCAGAAAAATAATATTCAAATTGAAGTTTGGGGTAGCAAGGATAAGACTCAAGCTGCAGAAATAATGATTTGGCCATTACAGCGCAGCGATAATTTTGAGCGAGTATGTCAAATCCTTGACGATTTATTTAATGACATGCAATTAATGGTTAGTTATTATGAGGATCATCATGCCCATTGATTTAGTTCAACAAATTGACTCATTATTGCCACAGACTCAATGTACACGCTGTGGTTATCCTTCTTGTAAAAAATATTCTGAAGCTCTAGCAGATAATCAAGCTGAAATTAATCAATGTCCACCTGGTGGTAATGAAGGGGTTATTGCATTAGCTCAATTGCTTTCTCGTCCTGTACTGCCACTAAATCCTGCTAATGGTACGATCAAGCCTCGTCAGTTGGTGGAGATTGATGAAGATGTATGTATTGGCTGTACTTTGTGTATTAAAGCCTGCCCCGTTGATGCAATTATTGGTGCTAATAAAATGCTGCATACGGTAATTGCCAGCGAATGTACTGGCTGTGATTTATGTATTCCTGCTTGTCCGGTTGACTGTATTCATTTTTATGATGATCCTATCCCAGAATGGAGTGTGGAGCGACGAGATTTGGCAAAATCCCGCTTTGATGCACATCAAAATCGCCGTGAGCAAGAACAGCAAGCTCGAGAAGAGAGGATGGCACAACAAGCTCAATTATTGAAAAACCTGCATCGAAGTAAAGAAAACAGTGATAATCAACAAAATTTGATAGAATCGAATAAGACTGATTTTATTGCTGATATTATGGCTCGCGCACAACAAAAGAAATAGTATTTTCGGGAGCTATTAAAAATAGTATAAATTCTTAAACTAACGAGTTAGTAATGTTCCCTTACACGAGGTTTTAAGTAATATACTCGGGCAATTGATGAATTTATCAGTTGATTTATTTATGCAAAACCATAAGCCAGTCATAAATTGCGCATCATTGTCACGATCACACATTACCATAATTGATTTAATTGGTATTTGTGGATTCAAATTATGAATTTGTTGTTGTACTGATTCAGCAGTGAGTTTAAAACTAAACGTTGCTAGATTAATTTCTTTGTACAGCGCAATGCTTTTGCTAAAATAGTGATTAACTTGTTGGTAATATTCTTGTTCACTAGCGCTTTCTAGTCCAGCATAATAATAGTTGGAACAAGTGCCGTGCTTGCTCCATTCATGATTTAAAAAGCTGGCAGAATTACTGAGATAGCTGTCAAATGGATTGCTAAAAGATAGTTTAGCTGTATTTAGTGGTGGTACCGCTGAACAATCAGCAGGGTAGGTGCCATTGCTGTTTTCTGGCCATAGTCCGTGATACATTAGTGGTTGGCTGACTTGTTGCTGGCAAGCATGGGTGTCATCTAGCTCGGCACCGCTTTTACCTGTTCCAACTGCACACCAACCAGGAATCCACTGTGTAGACAAGATATAAAAATCAAATTTGTTCTTGGTGTATGCACTGGAGTGTTTATTATCTGCACTAGCAAGAGTATTCCAAAAAACAACTCCACCCACTAAACCTAAGCAAATTAATTTTTTCACGTCTAACACCTTATTCATATTGCAGTTCTTAATTAAGGAGTAAATTTACATAATTTTCAACACCTTGTTCAAGGGTTAAAAATGCTGTTTTGTAGCCACCTTCTTTAATTAGTCTGGTATTATTTGATTGAGTAAAACATTGGTATTTGCCAGCTAAATCGCCAGGAAATGGAGTATATTCCAAAATACCTTGAGTGACTGCAGTTGCCAAGTCAATTGGGTTATTACCTTCAGCTTTGCGACAGGCATTAATAGTTGCAAGCGCCAGATCATTAAAACTACGTGCTACACCTGTGCCACAGTTAAAAATCCCTGATAATTCGTTAGGCTTTTGAGTGTGATTATCAAAGAAATGCATATTAACTCGTACCACATCTTCAATAGAAATGAAGTCACGAGTTTGCCCGCCGTTTTCGTAGCCTTGACAGCCTTCAAACAGTTTTACACCACCATGTTCTTGGTATTGACGGAAATTATGTAGCACTACTGATGCCATGCGCCCTTTATGAAATTCGCGATGACCGTAAACGTTAAAATATTTTAAGCCAACAACTGGTGCACGCAAGCCACCACTAAAGTAACGGCGCACAGTCTGATCAAAAAGCATCTTTGAATAGCCATAAGCATTAAGTGGAACTTCATTCTCACGATCTTCAACAAAGACTTTGCCAGCTCCATAAGTTGCAGCCGATGATGCATAAATGAAAGGAACTTCATTTTTTTGCGCATATTCGAGCAGCAGACAAGAGTATTCGTAATTATTTTTCATGATATAGCGACCGTTGGCTTCAACTGTAGCTGAACATGCACCTTGATGGAATATATAGTCAAGTTGGTTATCATATTCACCATCTACGATTGCCTGAATAAAGTCTTCTTTATCAACAAAATCCAGAATATCAACATCCGCCAGATTACGGCATTTGTCACCATTGGTTAGGTTATCAACTGCAATGATATCAAAATGTCCGCGGCGGTTTAATTCTTTTATAATGTTTGAACCAATAAATCCGGCAGCTCCGGTAACAGCGATTAACATAGTTTAGACCTCTTGCTCTTTTATGTGTTGATTTAAATGTTTAATTAATTCTTCTTTTCTAACTGTTGCGGTTCCTAATTTGGCAACTACTATTCCTGCAGCAAAATTTGCAACTTCAACCGCTTCACGAATGCTGGCATTGTTGGCAAGCATCAATCCTAAAGTGCCAATAACTGTATCACCAGCGCCAGAAACATCAAAGACTTCCTGCGCAAAAGTAGGGTAATTATACGCCTGATCAGCAAAAAGTGTCATGCCTTCTTCACTTCTGGTAACTAATAAGTAATCCAGATTTAATTGCTGTTTTAGTTTTGTAGCTTTATTAAGCAACTCTTGCTCATTACTCCAACTGCCAGTAGCATCACGCATTTCGCTACGATTAGGTGTAATCATGGTGGCATTTTGATATTTGCTGTAGTCAGAACCCTTAGGGTCAACTAGGACAACTTTATTATGTGCTTTAGCAATCTCAATCATTTTGCTGGTGTGGCTTAATCCACCTTTACCGTAGTCTGATAAAATTACTACTTGATATTGATCTATAATCTCTGCAAAGTTATCTAATATTTCAGCCAGAATTTCATGTGATGGTTTCTCTTCAAAGTCAATCCGGATTAATTGCTGATTCTTGGCAATTACGCGTAATTTAACTATGGTACTAATAGAGGTATCTTTTTTAAATACGGTATTGACTTGTTCTGCAAGCAAAAGCTTTTCTAGAACCAAAGCTGGTTCATCTTCACCAACCACCGATAATAATGTAACATTGCCACCAAGGCTGGCTATATTGCGTGCAACATTTGCCGCACCACCCGGACGATCTTCGATTTTACTAATCTTGGCAATTGGAACTGGCGCTTCAGGAGAAATCCGATCTACGTTACCAAACCAGTAACGATCAAGCATAACATCACCGACAACCAAAACTTTATTTTGGGCTAAATCCTGTTGTAGAAACTTAATATGTTGTTGGGTAAACACTTTTTATAATATCCTAAAAATGTAGGCAGCATTATTATAGCATGCAGTGTGCTATAATCCTAGCACCAACTTACAATAAAGGGAAGCAAATTGTGTTAATTAACGAAAAAACAATGACGGATAAGCTAAATATAAAACATAATACTCGTAAAACTTTTGTATTTGACCTAGATGGAACAATTATTTATGATGGTAAACCTTTAGAGGATAAATTTGAAAAGATTTTACTGAAAATTAAGTCAGCAGGGCATGATATAGTATTCGCAACCGGACGCTCATGGCGTGACTTTGTACCAGTAGTACCACTATGGTGTAGTGAGCAAGATAGTGTGGTTTTTGGTGGTGGATTGGTTATTGCAAGTGGTGAAATAAAAACTCAACATTTTCTTGATAGTGCTGTTTTGTCTGAGATGGTGAAATTTTTGGAAGATAATCATGCGCATTATTTAGTTGACGGGCATGCCAACTACTATCATCCATCCAAAGAACATTGGCTTTATCAGGATATTATAAAAATTAGTGGGCAGTCACGCAGTGCGCATGTCGACCATGTTTTAGTTGACGGAGCATATAAAATACTAGTATTGGATGATCAGTTTCTAGAATATTTTAATCAATTTATTGCAAGTCATGGCTTAATTATAAAATACCATTTCTATGACAAATGTTTTGACGTCATGCCTGGACATGTTAATAAATTCGCTGGTTTAAGCGAGTTGATTTTACCAGAAAAAAACGATATTTTTGTTTTTGGTAACGACCATAATGATCTTGAATTAATGCAGGAATTACCTAATAGCATTATGTTCGGTCATCATCAGGAATTACAGAAATATGCCAAAATAAAGATTGATTACGACGATGATTTATTTGAAAACTTTGTGACAGTGATTAACACAATCCTTGGAAAGTGATAAAATAACTCCTAATGACTATTTATAATGAAAGAAAATTATGTTAGATACTAATTTATTGCGTAATGATTTTGATGCCGTAGCAGCTAAATTGGCAGTGAAGAACTTTGCATTTGATAAAGAACTGTTTTTTTCACTGGAAGACAAGCGTAAAAAATTACAGATGAATATGGAGGAGTTACAGGCAAAACGTAATTCTAGTTCAAAACAAATCGGTATACTTAAATCTAAAGGCGAAGACACTAACGCGATTATGGCTGAAGTTGCTGGGCTTGGTGAGCAGTTGAAACAAGTAGAAACAGAGTTTAATGAAGTTGCCTTGCAGTTAAACAATTATTTGGCTACTGTGCCAAATATTCCAGATGCTTCTGTTCCTGCTGGACGCGATGAGAGTGCCAACGTTGAAGTGCGTAGAGTTGGTGTGCCGCGTGATTTTGATTTTCAAGTTAAAGATCATGTTGATTTGGGTTTGGGATTAGATCGCGGAATTGATTTTGAAGCTGGTGCAAAAGTTGCTGGTAGCCGCTTTGCATTTTTAAAAGGTAAAGTAGCTAAACTACATCGTGCTTTGGCTCAGTTCATGCTTAATACTCATACCGAAGAGCACGGTTATACTGAGGTTTATTCGCCATATATGGCAAATGCTAAATCTTTATATGGTACTGGGCAATTACCTAAGTTTGAAGAAGATTTATTTAAAACTAAGCGCGATCAAGATGACATGTATTTAATCCCTACTTCTGAAGTATCGGTGACTAATTTGGCTGCCGATGAGCTTTTTAGAGAAGATGAGTTACCATTTAAATATGCTTGTCATTCACCATGTTTTAGAAGTGAAGCTGGTAGTTATGGGCGCGATACTCGTGGCTTAATTCGGATGCATCAGTTTGATAAAGTTGAGATGGTAAATATTACTCATCCGGATAAATCATTTGAAGCTTTAGAGGCAATGGTACAGTGTGCTGAAAATATTCTTAAAGCCCTGAAATTACCATATCGTGTTCTTACTTTGTGTGGCGGTGATATCACTTTTGGTTCTGCTAAAACTTATGACTTGGAAGTATGGGTGCCATCACAAAATACCTATCGTGAAATATCATCTTGCTCAAATATGACTGATTTTCAAGCTCGCAGAATGCAAGCGCGCTTTAAAGATGTCAACGGTAAAAATCGTCTAGTGCATACGCTAAATGGTTCTGGTTTGGCGGTTGGGCGCGCGTTGGTAGCCGTGCTAGAAAACTATCAAAATGCGGATGGTTCGATTACTGTGCCAGAGGTCTTACGTCCATATATGGGGTGTGATGTTATTAGTGCATAAATCTGTAACAGTGTTTATGCAGCAAAAGATGCAGTTATTTCGACTTAAATTTAAGGGATAGAAAACAATGAAAAAAATAATTTTATTGAGTAGTTTGTGTATTGGTACCGCAGTATTTGCTGCTACGCCTGCGAATAATAGTGAAAGTGCCAATCAATGTATGCAATATAAACAACAAATGATGAAAAATCATCAGGCAATTGACGCTGCATATCATAAGAATGATGCCTGTACAATGGGTAAACTAATGATTCAAAATCGTCAAATGTTTGAAAGTCATCCTGAATGTTTTCCGCGTATGGGGCGTATGGGCGGTAATATGACAGGGAAAGGCATGGGAGCTCAATCTAAGCCAGCTAACTAATTGTGGGTGGCAGTAAGATTCACTTGGATACTACAATATTCCTCGCCGTAAGGCAAGGGATGTTTTACTAAGACTGTAGATATGAAAAAAAGTATTTTATTAATTGTGTTAGTTCTGCTTGTATTTTGTGGTGGTTATTTGTATATTAACCACAATAAAGCTAATACTGAGTCGCACGAATACAGTGAAGCTATTATCCAATCAGAATCAGCTAACTTACACCTTGAGAGCTCTGCGCCTGTAGTAAGTTTATCAGACATGTTAGCATCTGGGATTAAAACCCTAAAGGGTGTTTTGCAGAGTCAAAAAATTGTCGAGAGTGCCAGTGTTGAAAATTATACATTGACACTGAATGGTAAGCCTTTAAAAGTAAAATCAGTATCTGAAATTGAATTAAGCAAAGTTTTTTTGATTGAAGGTAATCAGGTTCTATTGGTAGCTTTTGATCAAGGTGGTAATCAATGTAGTCGCCAATATCAAGTAATTACGATTAGTGAAAGCACGACTAAGATTAGTAAGGTTTTTGGTAGTTGTTTGCCATTAAGTTCTACAGTTGAAAGTGGTTCACAAATTACGTTTAGTATGCCGCAAAATAACCCATATCTTGGTGATGATGTGTTGTTAAATTATGTTTATCAAAACGGTGAAGTTCATCAAGAAACTAAACCACAAGAATTAAAGCAGAAATACGCGAAACTTACCGCCAGCAAGATTTTGCAAATTGCTGCTGATGATGGTTGCTATGTTGATGGCGTAATGCTGGATGATAACTCCTGCGGTGGTGGACGTAAATATTGTGTTATGTTTAAAAATTTGCCTAAATCTAAAAAAACCGCAGATTATAAGTTTTTAAAATCATTTTGTAATTAAACGATACTATACTCGAACAGATTGGAACACAGGCGTGTGGAAATACTGGTAGGCGCAAACGACGAAGCTTACTCGTAGTAAGTGAGGCGTAAATCAACGACCAAGTCAGATGAATCTAATTGAGTATAATAGCTAGAGGTAAACATCATGTCACAACTAGAAGAAGTCATTTATAAATTTCCTACCTTTTCGTTAAAGGTTGAACTTGATACAGATAATGTTCATCATGCTGAATTTTTGCCACCAACTAGCGAAATTATATCCAATCCAGTTGATTATTCCAAGTTAGCGATTGAGGTTATTTATCAACTAGATCAATATGCTGCTAATCCTAAGTTTAAGTTTAATTTACCATTTAGCTATAACGGTACGCCGCACCAACTTAAAGTCTGGCAGATAATGCAGCAGATTGAGGCTGGCAGTACTTTAACTTATGGTGAGGTTGCAAAAAAACTATCCTCAGCACCACGTGCGGTAGGTGGTGCTTGTGGAGCAAATCCCTTGCCCGTGTTTATTCCTTGTCATCGAATAATTGCTGCCAATTCTAAATTAGGTGGTTTTAACTCCGGAAATATTTTTTTTAATTTGGGGATTAAAAAGTGGCTGCTTAATCATGAAGGTATCGCCTTGTAGCATATTTGTTATGCTCAAATACTCTCAGTCATAATCACGGTCACTTAGGGTCTATAATAAAAGTGCCCAAAGTATAACTATTTTTTTCACCATACTTAGATTAACGTAAAAATAGAACTTGATTTTTATGAATTAATCCCTATATCTGCTTTTAGTATTAAGTTTTATTAAGGTTTTATATATATGTCAAAACGTGATTATTATGAGGTTTTAGGCGTCGCTAAAGGCGCATCTGATGATGAAATTAAAAAAGCTTATCGTAAACTGGCAATGAAGTTTCATCCTGATCGGGTTTCGACATTACCTGATGCAGAGAAAAAAAAGGCTGAAGATAAATTTAAAGAGTTACAGGAAGCTTATGCCGTATTGTCTGATGCTGAGAAAAAGCAGATGTATGATCAATTTGGTCATGCTGGTGTGGGTGGTAATTCTGCAAGTGGTGGCTTTGGTGGCGGTGGCGCAGCTGGGTTTGAAGATATTTTTGATGTATTTGGTGAAATGTTTGGTGGCGGTAGACGAGGTGGTTCTGGGCGGCATAACTCGGCTATGCGTGGTAATGATTTAGAGTACAATATTCAGATTAGCCTGGAAGAATCAGCATTTGGTTGTGAAAAGGAAATTAAATTTCCGCGTACAGAAAAGTGTACAACTTGTGATGGTAAAGGTTCCAAAAATCCTGAAGATGTTCATACTTGTAACACCTGTAAAGGCGCTGGACAAGTGCGTTTTGCACAAGGTTTTTTCTCGGTTCAGCAACCATGTCCAGAATGTCATGGCCGTGGTAAAACAATTAAAAATCCATGTGGTAGTTGTCGCGGTAGTGGCCTGGTTAAAGAAAACCGCCAAGTTAAAGTTACTATTCCAGCGGGGATTGATAATGGAAGCACTTTGCGCTTGACTGGTGAAGGTGAGGCTGGACTGAACGGTGGACCAAATGGTGACTTGTATGTCCATGTAGCAGTAAAACAACATAAGGTATTTACTCGCCAAGGCAAAGATTTGCATTGTGAAGTGCCAATTAGTTTTGTGACTGCTGCTCTTGGTGGAGAGGTTGATGTACCAACTATTGACAGTAAAACAGTTAAACTGAAAATTCCTGAAGGTACACAAACTAATCAGGTGTTACGTATTCGTGAAAAAGGTGTTAAATCCTTGCGCGGTGTGACTTCGGGAGATTTATACTGCCATATTTATGTTGAAACTCCAGTAAAGCTAACTGAATCGCAAAAAGATTTAATTCGTCAATTTGGCGAAGCGAGTGGTGGGCAAAATTCCGCGCATCATCCTAAAACTAAATCATTCTTTGATAAAATGAAGGATTTCTTTGCTGGCGAATAATTCTTGATAAGTATTATTGGTTATTCAACCAAGTAGCAAACTATGTTAAAATCCTACAAATTATTTGTAGGATTTTTTTATTATGAAAACAAGCAGAACAGCTAATAGCCTTAACTTTATTGCGCTTTATTTTCTCTTTTTTGGATGGGGATTTGTTACCTGTCTAAATGACTTATTGACGCCAATTTTTAAGGGGTTATTTTCAATCTCACATTTTCAGGCTAATTTAGTTGCTTTTGCTTTCTTTACTGCTTATTTTATTGGTTCTCTAATTTATGTCTTAGCCGCAAAATTTGGAGTTAACTATTTTGAGCGTTTGGGGTATAAAGGGCTTATTCTATTAGGGTTGGCATTGTCGACCGTTGGCTGCTTGATTTTTATTCCAGCTGCCGCGTATAAAAGTTATGGGCTGTTTTTGTGTGGTTTATTTACCATTGGGTTTGGTTTTACGTTTCTACAAATTTCAGCCAATCCTTTGGTCTTAATTACAGGTAATCCTGAAACTGGAGCGAGTCGCCTTAATCTTGCGGCAGGATTTAACTCATTGGCAACTGCAATTGCACCTTTAATTGGTGTTTATGTATTTTACGAACTTTTACAAGTCAAAGAAAATTCTGGTAATTTAAAATATCCATACATTATTTTGGCTGGATTTTTTATGCTTTTAGCCTTCATTATCTGGAAATTCCTGCATACCAAAGAAGAGTACTCTGCATCACATGAAACTGGTGGTAAGCTATTTGCATTAAATCATCTTAACCTGGTATTTGCTATGGGCGCTATATTTTTCTATGTTGGTTCCGAAGTAACTATTGGAACTAATTTAGTAGCATTTTTAAAAGATCCACATACAATCGGATTAGAGGAATCATCTGCGGGTAAATTATTGGCTTTTTACTGGGGTGGTGCAATGATCGGTCGTTTTCTTGGTTCAATTGCTCTTGGTAAACTAAATGTTTCGAGTAAGTTTTTATTAATGATTTTAACCAGTGCTGGATTAACGCTTTTTATGGTTTATTCAGTAGGTAATATAGAGTCAGAATTAAGTTATTATGTAATTTTCCAAGCCTTGGCAATTTTACTTTTGCTCTCTTGCAAATCCAGTCCACGTTTAAACTTGATTATGTTCTCTGTTGTAAATATTGCTAATTTGATTGCTGCAATTTTACTGCATAATACAATGTTTGCTGCATGGGCTATTTTATCAATTGGGATTTTTAATTCTGTAATTTGGCCAAATATTTTTGACTTGGGCTTGGCAAATTTGGGTAAATTTAAAGAGCAGGGAGCATCGTTACTGGTAATGATGATTTTAGGTGGTGCTTTGCTACCATTGATTCAGGGGCGAATCGCCGATGTGGCTAATGTAGTTGATTCTTACTGGGTACCAGTTATTGGATATGCATATATTTTATGTTATGCGCTATTTTATTCAAAACGTCAAGTTAAGTGGATTAAGTAAATTAGAATATTTTATTTAAAGGTACGTTAAAATGATTGTTACTACAACTAATGATGTGGCTGGGAAGGAAATTGTACAAGTGCTTGGGGTAGTGCACGGCATAATTGTACGCACTCCGACCATAGCTCAGGGATTTTTAGGGAATATCAAGAATATTTTTGGCGGGCATAACCAAGCTTTTACGGAGATGTGTGAGCAAACACGCAATGCTGCGTATCAAAATATGATTCAACAAGCTCAAATGCTTGGTGCTAATGCGATCGTTGCAATGCGTTATGACTCAGACAGTGTCGGTGGTGATCAAACACGCGCTAACGAAGTTTTTTGCTATGGTACTGCAGTAATTCTTCGTTAGCGATTAACAAATATTTTTAAGCGAGGGTAGCTAGTAAGTTGCTGGTTACCTGATCAACACTCTTTGTGCCATCAATCTTGATAAATTTAACATTTTTATCTGATGAATAGTATGTACTTAGTACTGCAGTTTGAGCATGATATACCTCAAGGCGTTTTTTTATTGTCTCTTCCTTGTCATCATCCCTTTGAATCAACTCTTCGCCACTCACATCATCTTTGCCACTAATTTTAGGTGGGTTAAATTCAACATGATAAGTTCTACCACTTGACAGATGAACTCTACGACCTGAAAGTCTGGAAATAATTGCTTCGTCTGGGACGTTTATTTCAATTACATAATCAATATTTACTCCCGCAGATTTTAGTGCATCAGCCTGAGCGCTAGTGCGTGGGAATCCATCAAATAGGTAGCCATTCTTACAGTCTGCTTGCAAAATACGCTCTTTGACCAAACCAATTACTATTTCATCAGAAACCAATTGCCCTTTGTCCATAATCTCTTTTGCTTTTAGACCGAGTTCTGTACCAGCCTTTATTGCATTTCGCAACATGTCACCAGTAGATATTTGGGGGATATTAAATTTTTCAGTAATGAATTTTGCTTGAGTTCCTTTGCCTGCACCGGGTGCTCCAAGAAGAATAATACTAATCATAATCGTTGTCCTTATTGACTTTTAAAGTATAGTACCAGATTATACCAGAGTAAATTTAGTTTAATTTACTAACTTTAATCTTAGATAATGATATTTTTTATTGCTGACAATATCCATCATAACTATTAGATAATTTGATAAAATATTAGCTCTGTAGTAGTCTCACATTTTTTAGGGAAAAAATAATGAAAAGTAAGTTAATTTTATCAGCACTGCTTTCTTCTGTTTTGTTGGGTACAGCATTTGCTGATTGTACATTTACATTTGTAAATAAGTCATCTTCTCCTGTCACTGTGCAAGGGTATTTCCTTGAAGCTGGTGATGCTATTTCTGATGAAGCTTGGGTAACAGTTGATCCTACCCGTCAGATTAGTCAAGTACGAAGCGGTAAAAAATGTAATGCTATTTACAAACATACAGGGCAAGTTGCTACCCGTGTTGATTTGAAAGATAGCTCAGGTTACTGGATAGGTAATAAAGGGTTCTTGTTTGCTGCAGATCGCTCTTATTCACATTATTCTGGGGATCGTGCCAAATCAGATAGCGGTAAAGATATCACTTTATCAAATGGTATTAAAATTAACGCCAAAGAGTTTAAAGTTTATATTTGTGATGGTAGCATAGATAGTGATGACTGTCATTAAAAATTAGTTGGACTTATCGTAAATAGGGTTGAGCCTATAGTTGCTCAATCCTATTTTTTTGTACACTCAATCAAGTGGGTTATGCTAAGTTGTTGTGGGATTTTTGCGTACCAGTTTAGAGCTGGGTTTGAGTATTTTAAATACCTCTTGGCAGAGTATGATAAAATCACGCCCTATTTAGCAAATTAATAATAAGGCAAATCATGCACAAACCCAAGTTATCCCCACGCCGTATCTCGCGTTCTTTAGCCGTACAAGGGATTTATTTTTTTCAAACTAATCCTAAATCAGTTAGTGAAATTGAGGATTTTCTCCAAAGTACAAACGAAGAGATTTATGCCCGTGCAAATTATGATTTACTCCACTACTTACTGGAGATGTCGACTAATAATTTTGAACAAAGTCTAGCGCTTTATACTGAATATTCAGATCGTCCAGTGAATGAAATTCAAGTTACAGAGAAAGCTATTTTGGTAATTGCGTCGGTAGAATTAAAACATAATTTAGAAGTGCCAGCGCCAGTGATTATAAATGAAGCAATTGAACTTGCCAAGATCTATGGTGGTGAAGATTCATTTAAATTTATTAACGGACTTGTTGATAAACTAGCTATGAATTTACGTCAGTCTGAAATGGAACACGCAAGAAATAATCGTCGCAAACCCGCGAGCCATAGTTAGTTCAACTATTGATAATTAAGTATTTTTGGGCATTTTTAAATTTCGCTTATTCAAATCCAATAAATTTTGCCTAAAAATAAATACCCCCATAAGTAATTCGACGATAGTTAGAGTAGCATAGAAAATAATAAATGCACATAAGGCGGCATTCAGAGAGATCTGTGCATAATATATCATAGATAGTACATATGCAGTAAATACAAATGTGGAGATATTTGTATAAGTCTTCATTGCTTGTCGAGACGTAAAGATCATGATCGAAAATAGTGCATCAAGTATTGATTTTACTGCCCCTATGCTAACTAAAATGCATATTTCAGTTTTAAATGAACTGACACCTAAATAATGCGTAATGTAGTCAATAAAGTATAATACAGAAAATAATAATGTAATTGTAATGAATGCTGCAGCAGCTATAGTTAATTTAATGAAGTTTTGAAAAGATTCATTATGCACGATTGATTTAGCTAAAGAATCTCGTATCACTTGGTGAAAAATTGTTCCTAATAGCTGGAATACACGCACTATCACAAAAATATATCCACACTCTGCAGGCTCAACCTCACTATTTCCAAATGCCTCGACCAATATTATAAAAGTTAAAATTAAATCATATTGTAATGAAAATAGTGCATAGTAGAAAATTTCGCTACGCCAGCGTTTATCTATTTTCTCCGGTTGAAGATCAGTAAGTGTAATTAAATGTTTAATGATTGCAATTGAATAAAATGTTATCCTGATTAATTCTACTAATGTGCTCATCAGAATGAGTGTAAATACTACGTTATACCCATAGCTTATATGAAGATTAAATGTGTATTTTGTATTGAGAATAACGAAGAATACAAGAATTCGAATCAGAATAGTAATCATTGTTGACTTGACAGTTACATCGTAACGACCTATTCCACGTATGAAAGAACCCATAAAATTTGAAGTCATAACAAAAAAAATACAAAACAGGCACAATTCAACAGGATGAGTAATTCTACTATTAACGCTAAGAAATCCAACTTTAAAGATAAAGAAAATGACTATATCTGCAACTAGAGCGATAACTGCAATATTTGTAAATAAAATTAGGAAAAACTTTAGAATATAAGTATAATTGCTTTTCAATGAGTTATGATATTCTGCTTTTAAACGATTAAGTTGCACGACAATAAATCGATCTGCGCCAACTCCTAATACATTGGCTAAGAATAGAATTGTAGCAAATGCAGCATAAAAATCGCCTACAATATCTGTATGCTTTTCATAGTGCGACAAAAGTAAGCCAATAAATAAAGGTTGACCAATAAAAAGAACTGTAAATATTATCAGTTGCAGAAAAGTTGGTTTTTTAACGGTATCTACCATCATGAGTTTTGCCGATCGCATTGATAAAATTGAATAATTATGTCTTTTAATAAGCTTTATATCTTATGCCTTCGTGTTGAAGTGGCATACCTTATAGAATAAAGAAAGTTCATATACATAATTATACTAAAAAATTGAAGGATAATTAATATCATGTTTTCAGTTGCTAAATAGCCAAGTATACATACTCTAAAATTTATAACTGCTGAACATGAAATAACGACTCGGAAACCATCATTTTTCTTGTTTCGATAAGTGTAGTGAAAGATTCTCACATATAAAATTATGTGCATATATCAGTATTAATCATTGACAGAGTTTTAGATTATATCTTCATTAAGTTACAAGTGCCAAAAATGACACTTGTAAAAAAAGAAAATTTTTGATAGAATGGGAAGTCAAGTAAATTATTATTGGCATGCTGTAAGTGTAAATTATCGTTTCATATTAACCTAATATCTAGGTTTAATTCGCGTTTTAACTGAGAAAAGGCACAATTAAAATGAATAAAAATATCTTTTATAAGAGTATCTGTGGCGTAATTGCTGTAATTATTTTATTTGGCTGTAGTAGTTTATCGGCACCTGATAACGTATCTTCTGCAAACACTGAAATAATGCAATTTGACAATCAAATTAAAAATAATTCTCTTGCCATTGACCCTTCTGAAAACTTGGCAGTGGCGTTATATAGTGATGATTCTGTGGTTAGGGTATATAATCTTAAAAGTCATTCGTTGATTACTACCTTAAATTATGTAACACCAAGGAACGTCGAGTTTGCAGCAGATGGCAAGAGCTTTTATATTAGTGATAGCTCATTGGGGGTTATTCGTCAGATATCGGTTGGAGATTTTTCTACTCTTCGAGAGATTAATATTGGTAAGGGTGCTTTTGGCTTTGCTATTGATGGTAAGTATATGTTTGTGAATAATGAAGCAGAAAATACGGTTAGTGTAATCAATCTTAGCACTTGGCAAGTTGAGCATGTTATTGATGGATTTGCTAACCCGCGCCAAGGAATCAAAGTTGGTCCAAGCGGGAAATATGTTTACGTTACAAATTTTAAAGGTGATGATGTTCGTATAGTTAATACTGAGACATGGAGAATTGAAAGAACCCTTAGCGGGATTCCTGGTGTGCGTGCAATTGCTATTTCTCCAGATGAAACTAAACTTTATGGAGCGTCATCACAAAGTAATTCATTAAGAGTTGTTTCAATTCAAAGTAACCAGCTAATCAAAACGATGCCAACAGAGAAAGATCCATATGGAGCATCGCTTTCTAAGGATGGTAAGACTTTGATTACTGGTAATAAAGAAGATAATAGTGTGCAGGTTTTTGATGCTTCAAATTACAAACTAATTAAGACTATTCATGGGTTTATCGAGCCGCGACAGGCAATAGTTTATAGTAAAACTCAGGGGCAGATATATGTATTGCAAAAGGATTTATCAATTGCGGTAGTAAATTACAAAAGTAATTTGAATAACTTAATAATTATTAAATAAAGGTGAGCTCTATGAAAAAATTATTCTTGGGCGCACTTAATGCAAAGACTATGTTGGCGTGATAATGATGCGCTATCATTAGAAAGTGGTGAACCTAAACTTACCGCTATGACTCTGAATGTATCGCAGAAAATCTTGATTTATATGAAATTGGTATACATAAACTAAAGCAGGCACATATGTGCCTGCTTTAGTTTATGTATTTTTTGTTGCTGTGTGTTTTTTAGTTTTGTGTTTAGAACTCTGTTTTTTATTGGTTTTAGTTTTAGACTTGTGCTTGTTAGTAGAGTGGTGCGTCTTTGGTGATTTAGCGCTACTAGTCTTTTTGTTGTGGGCATTTGAACTAGTTGTTGCTGCTGTAGACCCTTTTACCATGATAACTTTTGGTTGTTGAGTGGTGGTTGATTTAGTGTTAGTATTATCATTTTCTGCAACACTATCTAAAGCCGGATCTGCAATTGCGATAGAACAACATACTGATAAAGCCACTAATAATTTCTTCATATATTTTCCTTTTGCTAACGTATATTAAATTAAAATAAATCACAGTCTATTTGTTTGCTAAGTAAATCTTCCGCTTCTTCACGTTTACGGATTAGATGTGCTTGTCCTTGATGAAATAATACTTCAGCAGGGCGGCAACGTGAGTTAAAGCTGCTGCTCATTTCGAAACCATAAGCCCCAGCGTTGTGAAATACCAAATAATCACCTTCATGGACTTCATTGATCTTACGATCCCAAGCAAAAGTATCTGTTTCACATAAATTACCCACCACTGTATAGATTCGCTCAGTTCCTTCTGGTGCTGAAATATTACTGATGCGATGGTACGAATCATAGAACATTGGACGGATAAGGTGATTAAATCCACTGTTAACGCCAACGAAAGTAGTTGCCGTGGTTTGTTTAATCACGTTTGCCTTAGTAATGAAATAACCTGATTCACTAACCAGAAACTTACCTGGCTCAAACCAAATTTCAAAATGACGGTTTTCCGCACTTTCAAAAGCTTCAAATGTTTCTTGAATTCTGCTTGCTAGGGTGTTTAGATCAGTTGTATAGTCGCCTTCTTGGTATGGTACTTTAAATCCGCTGCCCAGATCAAGAAAGGTTAAATCTGGAAAATCATGCGCAATATCCAGCAAAATTTCTAAGCTTCGAATAAATACATCAATGTCTTTAATTTCACTGCCCGTGTGCATATGCAGACCATTAATCACTAGGCCAGTGCTTTTCACTACTCGCTGAATGTGGCGTAATTGATGAATACTAATCCCAAATTTACTATCAATATGTCCGGTTGAGATTTTCATGTTACCACCAGCCATAATATGTGGATTAATTCGGATACATACAGGATAAGTGTTGCCAAATTTATTACCAAACTGCTCTAATATTGAAATGTTATCAATATTGATATGAACTCCTAAATCTTTACAGGCTTCAATTTCGCTAAAGTCAACACAGTTAGGTGTGTAAATAATTTGTTCTGCTGAAAAACCAGCCAACAGCCCCAGTTTAACTTCATTAATGCTAACACAGTCAAGGTTGCTTCCAAGACTGTGCAAAAATTTCAGAATATTTATATTGCTGAGTGCTTTGCATGCGTAGAAGAATTTTGCATTAACATTTTGAAAAGCAGTAGTTAATTTTTTATATTGACTTTCGATACTTTGTGTATCATATACATATAGCGGGCTACCATACTCATTAGCAATTTCGACCAGTTGTTGTGGTGTTAGACTCATCTAGCAATACCTTTTTAAAACAGCGAACATTATTTTAGCGAATTTTACCATAAATTGGTTGGTTATTAGGTTATAGAAAGATGTAATATTGCGTTGCACCATACATAATCCCCGAGTAATACACTAAAACATTTAAAATACCTGCTTGTATTTTTATAATTTTATAGCCGCGGGCATAAATACACAATCAAAATTTTATAGGGAATAACATTAATGGTAAAAGCAAAAAAATCGCGTTTGAGTTTCTATATCTTTGCTGCACTGGTCCTAGGTGTGATTGTTGGGCATTTCGCTCATGTCGGAATTGCTAATCCGGTAGAAATTAAATCTATCTCTGGTTATCTTGATTTGGTCTCGTCTGCATTTTTGCGCTTGATTAAAATGATTATTGCTCCGCTGGTATTTACCACATTGGTAACTGGTATTGCCAAGATGAATGACAGTAAAGTTTTGGGAAGATTATTTCTCAAATCTATGTTTATATTTGTTGTTGGCGGTTTCTTCTCTTTAGCTTTGGGAATGTTGTTAGTTGAGTTTTTTCAACCAGGTAAGGCTCTACACGATGTATTGCTAAACTCTACAACGGCAGATCTTTCCGCTGCGAGTAATAGTGTCTGTACAACATGCGGTGCAACTTTGAAATCATTTGTTGAATCGGTAATTCCAGCTTCTGCAATGCAAGGATTTGTTGAAAATCATATTTTACAAGTAATCGTTTTGGCAATATTCATTGGCGTGGCTGGTGTATCAATCGGCGAATCAGTGGCACCAGTTTTTGAATTCTTTGACATGATGTCGCAATTAATGTTCAAAATAATTGGCTACATTATGTACATAGCTCCGATTGCAGTATTTGCAGCAATTACTAAATTAGTAATGGGGAGTGGTGTTAGTGTCTTATCTTTGTATCTAGTATATGCATTAGAGTTTTACTTGGGATTAGCAATCATCTGGGGGGTATTACTTACGATCGGTTTTATTGTAATTGGCAAACCACTTTTTGCTGTCATTAAGTCAATGTTACCATTATACAGTACTTCATTTGCAGCTTCATCATCTGAAGTTGCCTTGCCCGGAATTTTATCTAATTTAGAACGTTTTGGAGTATCTAAAAAGGTAAGTGGATTTGTAATTCCAATGGGCTATTCTTTTAACCTTGAGGCTTCAATGCTAAATTGTACCTTTGCAACAATTTTTATTATTCAGCTATACGGCTACCATATTACATTATCAACAGAAATTCTAATGTTGTTTATGCTGATGTTAACTTCTAAGGGTATTGCTGGAGTACCTCGGGTTTCTTTAGTTGTCGTTGCGGCTACTTTAACGGCATTTGGCTATCCTGAAGTTGGTGTTCTGATTTTATTGCCAATAGATAGTTTTATGGATATGGGGCGTAGTGCGACTAATGCTTTTGCCAATACTATGTCTGCACTTTTTGTTGACAAGTGGGAAAAAAAGCATAATCATGATTAATTAATAGTATTATTCACGAATAAAAAAGCAGTTTAAGTAGCGTACTTAACTGCTTTTTTATTATGCTGAATCCTGATAACAGCATCTTTAAGCTGGTTTTATATTATAATAGCGGTTTGTTAAGTCAATATTTAAGAAAGGTTCTTTATGTCTTTAATTCCTAGTGCGTTTGCTGATGGTGCTGCAGCTGCAGCAAGTAGCGGTCCAATGAGTAGTGTTATGTCATTCTTGCCTATGGTAGTGATCTTTGCTTTGTTTTGGTTATTATTAATTCGTCCGCAACAAAAGAAAATGAAATTGCATAATCAGATGTTATCTGCTCTTGAAAAAGGTTCTGAAGTTGTAACTAATGGTGGAATGCTTGGTACGATTACTGATCTAGATGATAAATTTATCAAATTACGTATTGCTGAAGGTGTTGTAGTTAAGTTTCAACGTAGCGCTATTGCAGGTAAAATTGACAGCAATGCAGTTTCTGCAGCGAGTAAATAATAATTAATTCTGTGTTTTATGGGTGATACAAATGAGTAAATTTCCGTTGTGGAAATATTTCATTATTTTATGTGCGGTGGTAGCCGGATTTTTATATACTTTGCCTAATTTCTACGGTGAAGTGCCTGCAGTGCAAATATCTGGTAGTCGTTCAGCCGTCGTAGTTGGAGCTGATACTATTGCACAAGTTAATGCTAGTCTTAAAGCTGATAACATCCAATCAATTGGAGAGGTTTTTGATGGCAAAACTTTGAAATTTAAATTCTCCACAACCGATACTCAGTTGAAAGCCCGTGATACAATTCAACAGGCATTGGGTGATAATTATATTGTTGCGTTAAATTTAATCCCTGCATCTCCGGATTGGATGAGTTCAATTAATGCTAACCCAATGTTCTTGGGACTTGATTTGCGTGGTGGTGTGCATTTTCTACTTGAAGTTGACATGGATGCGGCGGTTAAGAAAACGTTGGATAAATATGTCGGCGAGGTTAGACGTGATTTAAGCAATAACCAAATTCGTTATGGCTCGGTAGCGGTAATTAATGGCTCTGTTTTGATTCAGTTACGTGATGAAACTACTGCTGATCAAGTTATTGCTCAATTGAAAAAAGATTTACCGAAACTTCAGGCTAGTCTTGATGGCGGTAGCAATGTAAAAATCACCGTTTCAGCGGATGAGATTCAGGCAATTAAAGAAGCCGCAGTTAAGCAAAATATTTTAACCCTACATAATCGTGTAAATGAATTAGGCGTTGCAGAGCCGATTATTCAACAACAAGGTCCTGATCGGATTGTGGTTGAATTACCGGGTGTTCAGGATACTGCGCGTGCCAAAGACATCCTAGGGCGTACTGCTAGTTTAGAAGTGCGGATGGTTGATGATGATAGAAATGCGCTTAATCAAGCATTAAATGGCAATGTTCCATTTGGTGAGCAACTGCTTGATGAAGTTAATGCAGATGGTAGCAATACTAAAATTTTGATTAAAAATGATGTTGAGTTAACCGGTGATAATATCAATGATGCTCAGCCAGGGTTTGATGAAAATGGTTCACCTTCAGTTAATATTGGTTTAGATAGTGTTGGTGCTTCAATCTTCAAACAAGTTACTACCAATAATATCGGCAAACGTATGGCTATGGTTTTGGTTGATCATGGTAAGAGCCAAGTGGTTACAGCTCCTGTTATTCGTGCTGCAATTGGTGGTGGTCAAGTACAGATTTCTGGGGCAATGAGTGTTCAGGATGCTAACGATGTTGCATTGTTATTACGCTCAGGATCATTGGCTGCACCGATGAATATTATCGAAGAGCGTACAGTTGGGCCATCTCTAGGTCAGGAAAATATTGATAAAGGTTTCCATTCTGTATTATGGGGATTCTTGGCGATATCGATCTTCATGTGCGTTTATTATTTGGCATTTGGTGTGGTATCAGTAATTTCACTTGGTGTAAATTTGTTGTTATTGATTGCATTATTATCAATGTTGCAAGCAACGCTTACTTTGCCAGGGATTGCCGCAATTGCTTTAGCTTTGGGTATGGCGATTGACTCTAACGTGTTAATTAATGAGCGGATTCGTGAAGAGCTGCGTGCAGGTTTAAAACCACATGCTGCAATTGAAGCTGGTTATGGACATGCTTGGGCAACAATTCTAGATTCAAACGTTACTACATTGATTGCTGGCTTGGCTTTACTCGCTTTTGGTTCAGGACCGGTTAAGGGGTTTGCGGTGGTACATTGTTTGGGTATTTTAACCTCAATGTTTAGTGCTGTATTGGTTTCTCGTGGCATTGCCGGTTTCTTGTATGCAAACCGTCGTATCAAAAAATTATATATTTAAGTCACGAAGAGGAATATTAACATGGAATTTTTTAAAATCAAAAAAGATATACCGTTTATGAGTTATGGGAGGTTAACTACTTCCATTTCGTTATTGACGTTTATTTTGGCAATATTTTTTCTATTCAGTCGTGGCCTAAATTTATCGGTTGAATTCACTGGTGGTACGCTAATGGAGGTTCAATATTCACAAGCTGCGAATGTAGATCAAATCCGTAGCGAGCTGGATAAAATGGGATTAGACCAAGCAACCGTGCAGGTTTATGGTAGTGCAAAAAATGTAATGTTGCGTTTGCCAAATAAAAAAGATACTAATTCTGCAACCTTATCAAACAGTGTTTTTAACACTTTAAAAGTTGGCTCACCAGATGTGCAGATTAAAAGTGTAGAGTATATAGGACCACAGGTTGGACGTGATTTAGTAAACAATGGGCTGATGGCAATCGCTTTTGTCTGTATTGGAATTATGATTTATTTGGCTCTACGTTTTGAATGGCGTTTTGCGGTATCAGCTATCTTGGCAAATATGCATGATGTAGTGATTATCCTTGGCTGCTTTGCTGCGTTTCAATGGGAGTTTTCGCTTACTGTCTTGGCTGCGATTCTGGCTGTGTTAGGTTATTCAGTAAATGAGTCGGTAGTGGTTTTTGATCGGATTCGTGAGAATTTTCGCACTATTCGTGGTGGAACTGTACCACAAATTATTAATAATGCGATTACTGCAACCATGAGCCGGACAATTATTACCCATGGTT
>CAYIZV010000043.1:0-24489 GCA_964367915.1 uncultured Neisseria sp. | reverse complement strand
GTACCCATACTTAAGTACAAATTTCAACGCTACCCACTCGATTCCGGAAAGAGCCAGAATAATGATTGATATAGCAACATGGCAAATAGTGTCGGCATATGTAGTCTTTATTTCGGTTGACTTATTCTTATCCTTTTTAGTTGCACTAATAATTGCAGCCTGATTAATATTATAGTTCACTATACTAATCATATTGCTTTCTGATTTAGTTGCTGGTTTTACTTTTGTGATTGCAGGATGAGATTTTATAGAAGAACAATTAGCATCAGCAAATAGATTACTGATATACAAAGCTAATAATAACGTTAATATTAGATTATATTTTGCCCGCATATATTCCATTTTTTAAAAAGTTACTGATATCTAAATCAGTATTAATACCTTAACTTAATTTCATTATTTTATAGATTTAGAAATCTCATCGTCGCAACTCTTTACCAGAGATTAAATCATACCAATCTCTTTAAGAAACTTAGTTCCTTGCTTATAACCATCATCTGTCAACAATTTAATATGTGCAGGGTCTCGATCAAGCTTGCTGGCAAAATTCATTGATTTTTGTAATTCTGGGGACATTTCAATCATTGGAATATGGTAAGGTTTATCTGGATCATCTGGAAAACATTTTGGGATTTTTATTTGATGTGTAACACCCCGAGCAGCCAAATGTGCCTCTTTATATGCACCCTGTTCAAACAGTAAATTTAAAAACTCTATTTGCCCAAGGTTTTGGAACAATGAAATATTACCCTCTAATTGATTACGTCGATCATTTATTTCTGAAATTTCGGTTGGAATATGATCCGTGGTGGTTGGATTAATTTTAATTACCCAAATTTCATCAGGTACAAATGGTCCAACAATAGGTTTTTTGATTAATACATCTATCGGAGGATTATCTGAAAATAGTCCATCCCAATATGCCTGCTGCCCTATTTCCACAGCAGGAAACAGATTAGGAATACAGGCTGAAGCCATTAAATGTTCAGGTTGAATCACTTCGTTATACGATGAAAACTTAGTCAAGCGACCACTTAGGATATTACATGCACCAAGTACCAATACGGGAGCTTTACCTTTAAACTCGTCCATTTTATTAAAGTCCGCATGCATAGTTAAAAGTTCTTTTAAATCACTAAATTCAGGTCTTAATCCAGCTGTGGCTATTTTAGCCATAGCTTCGGAAAAAGTAGAGGATGGGCTATGATTAATTGTTGGTATAAAACCTTTATTTACCGCATTTATCCACATAATCATTAAACGATTAACAAACTGCTCTTTAGTAGTTTTAGCACTATTACTTTCCCAAAATTCAATTAAATCTTCACAATGATCATGTCCAAGATGTAGTGCCAGCCACGCAAAAAAAGCACAAATTCCACCACCAGAGGTTCCACTAAGGCTCGTAATCTCATATTTTTCCTGAACCTTGTGTTCAAAAAATGCCTTTAACACCCCTGCGGTAAATGCTGTCTGACTACCGCCTCCTTGGCAAGCAATGGCTATTTTAGTTTTCATATTTTTCTCTCTTCTCCTATTAATAAGGCTGGCACTATTGCAAAAATTATCTTATATTTTAAGTTTGTCCAAGCTAAACTAATTAAATTACCAACCGAGCGACAATTTCACCTTTTAATACGGTATTATCAATGATTTCTTGTACATCGTTGTCGTCGACATAGCTATACCAAATTCCCTCGGGATAAACTACACAAACGGGTCCTAGTGTACAACGTCCGAGGCAACCAGATTTACTTGCACGATACTTACCCTCGCCCCATTGATCAAGTGACTGTAAATACATTTTGGCAAAACTAAAACCAGCTTCACCACTGATATAACCGCAACCATTACCATCAGCTTTTTTATTAGTACAAAAAAATATATGTCGCTTAAAAAACATCATCATTCCTTATTAAAGATTGTACAACCACGAATCAAATTTATGTTCTGGGAAAATATTTTGTTCATACCCAACATTTACTAAATATAGCCCGTCTGGCATAAAAGTTGGTGGCGCAAGCTTACGATCTTTATGATTTAAAAGGTCATTAAATTGTGCCATACTGATACGTTTGTTACCTACGTAAATGAGCGCACCAACCATATTGCGCACCATATGATATAAGAATGCATTAGCCGTAAACTCAAAGCGCACCATATCACCACGACGCTCTAGCCGTGCTTTATGCATCGTACGAACTGCATTCCGTGCTTGGCAATCCGAAGCACGAAATGAACTAAAATCATGCACACCAACCAGCGACTTTACCGCTTCTTGCATTAGCTTAATATCTAAACCATGAGGGTAATGACCAACTAAGTTATCTAAAAGCGCAGAGTGAGTAGCGCACATTGACAAATAATAGTGATATTCGCGTTTTCGTGCTGAAAATCTTGCATCAAATTTATCTTCCACTATAGTTGCCTGTTTAACCCTAATTGCGTGTGGCAATTTAGAATTAACGGCAGTCACCCAACCATGAAGCTTACGTTTGGCATTAGTATCAAAATGAACTACCTGCCCCAATGCATGAACACCACTATCAGTACGACCTGCAGTAATAGTATTGATTTCCTCATCGGCAAAATCACTTAAAGCAGCTTCTAGTGATGATTGAATGGTAGGAACGCCATACTGAGTCTGCCAACCATTATAACTACTACCATTATATTCAACTAATAATGCATACCTAACCATCTAAACCTAAATCCGCCAATAATTGATTTACTTGAGTTTTAAATTTATCTGGCAACCCCACATTTTGTTTCATCTCTAATAACAGCTCACGTGCTTTTTGATGCTCATCAATATGATAGTACATTCGCGACAAATTCAATTTTTCTTCATATTCAACATCATCAGCATCAAGTGGATCAGGAGGAACAATTTCGCCACCACTAGATAAGACATGCTCAAAATCAGACGTAATATCTTCTTCCGATTTAGTAGCCGTAAATGACGCTGTATTGCCAAAATCCAGAACACGTTCAGCAGCAAAATTAATTGGTTCAACTAAATTCTCTACAGGTGTTGGCTGCAAAATAGCACTACTACTAAAATCTAATGTTCGGTTAATATCTTGCTCTAGCAATGGTTCAGCAACAAATGAATTATCGACTTGAGGTTCAGTAGCATTATAATCCATATGTCGATTAATATCTGTTTCATTATTGACCGCAACAGAATCGACCAGTGGTTGTTGTTCTGACTCAAGTGATGATACAACTACTTCTTGTTCATTTACCATATCAATAGCGTTACTGTCCTCAGAAATAATAAGAGGCATCGCTTCACTATCCAAATCAGATGCCCCCCCTAAAGGAGTATAGTAATAACGGGTACAAACATCAATTAGTGTTTTACGCAACGGATCATCAGATGCTAGACTATTATCAAGATTTTCATAAATAGCATCCGCTTTAGTCTTTTGTTGTGCAGATAAATATAATTCAAACAATTTAAGTTTGATATCGTCGCGTCCACTGTCAAATGTTAATATTTGCTCAAGAGTATTAATCAGCTCATCATCAACGACAGAGTTCACTTCTTTAGGTGCAGAAACAGATGGTTCAGGTGCCGCAGTTGGCATCATCATTTCGAGATCAGGTAGTTTTTCTGCTACTAAAGACTCATTAGACACATCTACTGAATTTGTTAATGAAGCTTCTGACGCCTGTAAATGCGCAGGAGCAATACTATCTACTGTAAAGTGACTGTCGTCTAATGCTGCAATATTAGCTTCATCAACTGGATCAATGTATTGGGGGTTAGAAAACTGTAATGGAATTATATTATCTGCCATTTGTCGTATTTTTCTAGCCCGCGCGCGAAAAACTAAAATTAGCCCAAGACTAAAGAACACACCCAAGATATAGTATTTATAATCAAATAACATATCCAAAGTCGAATTATCAGGCTTAGATGCTGGTTCAACAACTGCAAAATTTTGCTTCATTTTGATTAATGCAGATTCTTGGTTAATTCTAGCTTGCAACATAGGATTAATATCGCTAAACAGACTTGGTGAATCAACTTCTAAATTAGGATCAAACTTGGCAGCTATCTGTGTCAGTAATGCAATTTTTTGTGGATTGGTTAATTGAGTATTCAGCAAATAATCATCAGCTGCATCGCTAGGAATTAAAGCGACATCTTTAGCTTCTGGTAAAAATATTTCTGCACCCGACTCATAGAGATAATTTAGCGGATGTAAATCGCGATAATTCTCCATACCTAGACCCACTATAATCTGATTAATACTCAGATCAGCACGAGGATATAACGCTTGCTCAAACTTGGCAACATTGTAAATTGTATCATTTTTAACCGTAGTATAGCTAAACGAACTTTGATTAAACTGTCTTAGATGTTGTCGCACATAGTTACTATTAAAATCAGCAGTATAGGAAACAGATTGTGCTGTCGCTTGAATTTTAGTGGAACTTTTATATTTTACTAGGGGTATCGGTTTAATTGATGGGTGATAGGATGTATTATCGTTACGCGCTATAATTACCCTATTGGCTTTATTTGGCTCAGAGTTAATTACCCCTGGATTATCTGCCGAATACTCCAAGGGGTCAAGCAAAATGGTATATTGACGATAGAAATCATTATTATTTACTTTATAATGCAAGACAAAACTTAAAACGGGTGACTTAATTGGACGTGAGGAAGATAGTTTAATAACATTTCCTCTATTGGTTTTCACGACCGTAAAATTGAGGCTAGCTAGCTCAGGATTAAAGGTTATTCCTGACTGTTGAAATTTTTCTTTATCTGCCAGATCTACCGCAAAATTATTATAATCAACTTTGCTTCCAAAGCCATTGATTGGAATAGTCGCATTTAGCCGTTGATTCAAAAATGAACTTACAGCTATCGCACCCAAATCCGCATAGCTCGTAGCTATAAACAAACTACCAGCTAATGCAAATAATATTTTACGCATGGCGACGTTGAACCAGAATATTTAACATTCGACGAATCGGCTCTGCAGCACCCCAGAGTAATTGATCACCAACTGTAAATAAACTGATAAAGTCATCTCCAAATTTTAAACGTTTTAAGCGCCCAACCGCAATTGTTAAGCTACCGCTAATTGCTGCCGGAGTTAATTCTGCCAGAGTTTCTGGTTTTGAATTTGGCACCAATTTTACCCACTCATTCGCATTGGCAATTAATTCTGCAATTTGTTCTAGGCTTAGATCCTTGCGTTTCAATTTAATTGTAAGTGCCTGTGAGTGGCTTCTAAGTGCACCAACCCGAACACAAGTACCATCTACTTTAATTGTATCTGGTGCAAAACCCAAAATTTTATTGGTTTCAACCGAGCCCTTCCATTCTTCTTTGGTTTGACCATTTTCCATACCTGCATCAATCCACGGAATCACGCTACCTGCAAGAGGTGCACCAAAATATTGTTTCGGAAAGCTATCAGAACGTAATTCTTGAGATACGCGACGATCGATATCTAAAATAGTTGTATTTTTATCATCCAAAATATCTTTAACCGCATTATATACCGCACCGGACTGCTGTAATAACTCACGAATATTATTTGCACCAGCACCTGATGCAGCCTGATAAGTCATTGATGAAATCCATTCAATAGCATCAGCCTTAAATAAACCATCTAATGCAAGTAACATCAAGCTAACCGTGCAATTGCCGCCAACATAGTTTTTAATGCCCTGCGCCAAAGCTTGTTCAATATTAGCATTATTAATTGGATCTAACACAATCAATGCATCTGACGTCATCCGTAATGATGAACTAGCATCTAACCAATAACCATTCCAACCAGCTTGGCGTAGTTTATCCAATACAGCATGAGTATAGTCACTTCCCTGAGTAGTAACAATACAGTCAAGGGCAACTAGTTTATTAATATCATATGCATCTAATAACGTGCCTGCATCTTTTCCAACTTGTGGTGCAACACCACCAGCGGCAGAAGTTGAAAAGAAGTATGGATCTATTGCCATAAAATCATTTTCTTCGCGCATCCGTTCCATTAATACAGAACCAACCATACCACGCCAACCAACAAATCCTACTTTTAACATTTTATATTTCCCTCAATAAATTTTTAACTACCAAAGCAGCTCTTTTGGCTGCCATTTCTTTTAAATCAGTGAAAGAGTGAAACGCATTACCATCCTGACCTGCCATATCTGATAACGAACGAATCACTGCAAATGGAGTCTGATTGGCATAGCACACATGCGCAATTGCCGCACCCTCCATCTCACAGGCTAAAGCATTAAATTCGCTGTGCAAAAATTCTGCCTTAGCCCTATCATCAATAAATTGATCGCCACTAACAATTCGCCCAGAAACTACTTGATTCAATTCGAGTTGAACTTTTTGGAGCAATACATCCTTAAGCCAACTATCTGCAGCAAATGAAAAAGTATTAATCCCAATAATTTGTCCAAGTGGCACGCCAAATGAACGCATATCAAAATCATGTTCAACTAAATCATCAGCAATCACAACATCACCAAACTTTAGTTCTTTACTCAAACTTCCAGCAATGCCTACATTAACCACATAGTCAATTGCAAAATTAGCTAATAACGCCTGAGTCGCAATTGCCGCATTGACTTTACCAATGCCACATTTTGTGCTTATCACACTATGTCCAGCATAAAAGTATTCGTTATAAATATTTCCTGCTAAACTAATGCTACGAAGTGGAGTCCAGCCTAGTTCTAGATCAATCTGGCTAAGTTCTTCATCCATTGCACAAATAATCGCCAATTTCATACTAATTAAGCAACTTCACGATTCATTAGCAATGCAATCATCCGCGCTAATTCGTATTTTAAGTTTTGGCGGGTAACCACCATATCAATAGCACCCTTTTCCAGTAAGAACTCTGCAGTTTGAAAACCTTCTGGTAATTTCTCGCGTACAGTTTGCTCAATTACCCGTTTACCAGCAAAACCAATTGAAGCACCTGGCTCTGCTACGACAACATCGCCTAAAAATGCGAAGCTCGCTGATACTCCACCCATAGTAGGATCAGTTAATACCGAGATAAAAGGTAATTTTTTAACACTCAATAAATGCAATACTGCAGAAGTTTTAGTCATTTGCATCAGCGAATTAACACCTTCCATCATGCGTGCACCACCCGATGTTGCCACACAAATGAAAGGACAATTATTTTCGGCTGCAGCCATAACACCACGTGCAAAACGTTCGCCAACTACTGAACCCATCGAGCCACCAATAAACTTAAATTCAAATGCAGCAATGACTACCATTTGCTTATTTATCGTACCCTGCATTACAACAAGAGCATCACTCTCACCAATTTTATTTTGGCTATCTTCCAACCTATCGGCATATTTTTTACTATCTTTAAATTTGAGAATATCAATCGGGCGAACTTCAGCACCGACCTCTACTCGCCCATCGCTGTCTAACAACATATCCAAACGCTTGCGGGCACTCATATAATGATGATAGTTACATTTAGGGCAAACCTGGAAGTTTTTTTCCAAATCAGTATAATACAAAATCTCGTTACAGCTATCACATTTATGCCATAATCCTTCTGGTACATTCGCCTTATCACCACTCTCGACGTTCACCTTGGGTGGTAAAAGTTTACTTAACCAACTCATAATTTTTCCTCAACTTAGTTATTTTTTGCTGCTATTTTTTGCGCCCAGATCAATGGTGCAGACTGGTGAACTGAGTTACCTTCAGAATCAACTGCTACCGTGACAGGCATATCTTCAACATCAAATTCATATACCGCCTCCATACCTAGATCAGCAAAAGCTACAACACGAGCCGCTTTAATTGCTTTAGACACTAAATACGCTGCACCACCGACCGCAATCAAGTATACCGACTTATTTTGTTTAATAGCATCTATTGCAATCTGGCCACGCTCAGATTTACCAATCATACCAATTAAGCCAGTCTGTTCCAGCATCTGTGGTGTAAATTTGTCCATCCGCGTCGAAGTTGTCGGACCAGCTGGTCCAACAGCCTCATCACCTACCGGATCAACAGGACCTACATAATAGATAAAGCGCCCACTAAAATCTACTGGTAACTGCTCACCATTATTTAACATTTCAGTAATTCGTTTATGCGCAGCATCACGCCCAGTTAAAATTTTTCCAGATAAAAGTAAAGTCTCTCCAGTTTTCCAAGTTGCAGTCTCTGCCTTTGTAATATTATTGATATTTACTCGACGGGATTGAGTAGCACCCAGTGCTACTTGTGGGTAATCAGTTAGTTTTGGTGGATTAAACACTGCAGCACCACTGCCATCTAAAGTAAAATGAATATGACGGGTTGCCGCACAATTTGGAATCAATGCAATTGGTTTACTCGCTGCATGTGTCGGATAGTCAAGGATTTTAACATCCAAAACAGTCGTTAACCCACCAAGCCCTTGTGCACCAACGCCTAAGGCATTAACTTTATTATATAATTCAATTCGTAGCTCTTCAATTTGATTTTGTGGACCACGGGCAATTAATTCCGCCATATCAACTGGCGTCATAAGTGATTTTTTGGCAAGCAACATAGCTTTTTCAGCGGTGCCACCAATACCAATTCCCAACATTCCAGGTGGACACCAACCAGCGCCCATCGTTGGCACGGTTTTTAGAACCCAATCAACAATTGAATCAGATGGGTTTAACATAGCAAATTTTGCTTTATTTTCTGAACCGCCACCTTTAGCAGCGATCTCAATTTCAACCGTGTTACCTGGCACAAGATCAAAGTGCACAACTGCTGGTGCATTATCTTTCGTATTTTTACGACTAAATGCCGGATCAGCCAAAACTGAAGCACGTAATTTGTTTTCTGGAAAGTTGTAGGCTAAACGCACACCCTCATCAATCATTTGCTGAATTGACATGGTTGCATTGCTAAATTGAACATCCATTCCAACTTTAACAAACGCACAGACAATCCCAGTATCCTGACAGATTGGGCGTTTACCTTCCGCACTCATCCGTGAATTAACTAAAATTTGCGCGATTGCATCCTTAGCTGCAGGAGACTCTTCGTGTTCATAAGCCTTTGCCATAGCTTGTATAAAATCTAATGGATGATAATATGAAATATATTGAAGACTATCTGCAACGGATTGAATAAAATCTTGTTGCTGGATATAAGTGGTCATATACTGATCCCTTGAAAACAGGTTATTAACCTTTAATTATATCATGAAAGCAAGGTTCTCATGTTGCAGCGCATTGTTGATTTTACGTACAATCTAACAAATTTGATTCAAGCACTTTGAATAATCACTAAGCATTTAAATTACTTGGTAAGTTTTCCAACGTACCCCATGATACATAATAGAGGCACATCAAAAATTTATTGCGTAGCGCAGTATAAACTTCTTTTACTGCAGCCCTCAACATCATCCGTATAACAATACTTACCGAAATCATCCTGATAGTTATACTGCGAGCATCCTCCTGCTTTATTTGATCCAATGCTTCTATAGTCAACAGTATCTGGATAACCAAGCAAGCCACCAATCTGATTAACTCCGCTATCCCCTTTAGTCCATTTTTCACAAGTTCCTTTATTATCCGAAGTCCAGCCAGACGTTAATCCTGTCCATTGCTTACCAGAGCTACTTAACGGAGTTGTAAACTGAAAGCCCACCGCGAAATTAAAAATTCCGGCACCATTGGTTGTCCCCAAAAACACACCCGAAGTATTGACATAATTAGTATCTGCGCTTAATACCCAATCCTTAGTGTAACCATTTCCACATAATGGTACACCTGATTCACTCAAAATACAGGCAATACGGGTATCGTTATCAGAAATAATCGCTTTGCAAACTTTGCCAGCAGGACATTGTGGATCAGCACCGCAAAGTGAATCAGCACCAGTAATTCCTGATGTAGCATTTAAACCAGCTTTCTTTGCAACTTCCTGCAAATCTCCCCACCATGAATCTTGAGTTACAAAAATTAATTTTGTTTCGCTTGGAGTGAAAAATGTAAATACGGCCGGAGTAATTGCTACACCACTATTGCTAGTTATTCCAGAGCTTAAATTAACATTATAGGTCTTGCCAGCTTTTAATAACGTACTTGGCGTAAAGGTAAAAACATCACCACTGAAGCTAATTGTACCAGCTATCGCCTGCCCAACTTGATTAGGTGAGCTTTCAATTACGCTAAACGTAGTAGTATTTACTGTTGCACTATTTACACCTCCTACTAGATTAAACCTTACCAAAATAGTTGTGGAGAAGTTAGTTGTCGTAGATCCCATAATTGGATTCACCAAAACTGAGGATGGCTGCATTACACAGTAAAGTTTACGAGTACCATTGCAATCCTGTTGATCATTGGAGATTGCACCAGAACCTGTTTGTCCTGAGCGACCACATTTACCTTTATTGTCGCTGCTACTGGATGTCCATGCTTTACATGAATCACCATCACCACTACTTCCCCAGCTATCAGTTAACCCCGTCCAAACATTATCTGAACCACTTAACCCAAATGGTAGGCTCAGCGGAAACACAAATATTGATTGCCCGTTAGCGCTTTCAATCAACTGGTTATTTACGTTATAATATCCTGCACCAGGTTGAAGAACCCAATCCTGACTGTTTAGCCCACCACAGATATTATTGGCAACACATGCATAACGCTCGCTGCTTGCAGTTAACATTGCCTTATAGTATTTACTTTTGTCTGGATTTCCAGCATCCGCATTACATAATGCATCAGCACCGCTCACTGCGCTTACTGCGCTGCCCCTTAAATTCCCCTTGTAACCGCCTGATGTTGTAAAAATTTGGTAACCTTGTTGTGTTGAAAAGGTTATGGTAATTGAAGTTGGATTATTTGTGGCACTAACATTATCTTGAAGAGTAAATTTGTAATTCGTATTCGGGAGTAGACCATGATCAGGGGTAAAGGTATAAATTGAACCGCTCCCGCTAATGTTTAGAGCAACACTATTTGTAATTTGCCGATTATTTATGTCAACTAACTTCGCAGATATTTGAGACTCATCAATATTATTATTAAAAGTTACAATAATTGGAGTACTGATACCAATATCAGTATCATTATTGGAAGGATAAATAGATTTAACCAACGCGCTAACTGGTGGTGTAGACTGGTTAACTACATTGCCACTATTACACGCGGAAATACCAATACTCACAAAAAGTAAGATTAGTATACGGTTTATTAGATTTTCATTTAATATTTGTGAAATCATAATACTACTTTCCAAAAAATTACGGGAGAATTAATCGTTATCTTAGCTTAAACTATTGAACAGCACAATAAAGACCTCGTTTGCTACAACCATCAATGAACTGTGTTCCATCAACTTGGTTATAACAATATTTGCCACCAACAGAATCTTTTTTATTATATTGTGAGCACCCTCCTGAGTTATTCGCCCCAGCAAAGATACTTTTAGAATTAATTTGGTCTGCATAACCAATCATTCCAACCAGCTGGTTAACACCATCATCACCAATTGTCCAACGCTCGCAAGTTATGTCCCTATCTGATGCCCAAGAAGGTAATAAACCCGTCCAAGCTTTACCACCGCTACTTATAGCAGAATTAAACTGAAAGCCAATTAAGAAGTTAAAAATACCTACGCCATTGGTTGTGCCAATAACTGCGCCATTAGAATTTAGATAAGTGGTATTTGGTGATAACACCCAATCAACACTATAACCAGCCCCGCAAAGCTTAATTGATGACTCCGTAGTATTGATACAAGCTATTCGATTTAAGTCATCAGAAATAATTGCTTTACATGTTTTACCTGATGGACATTGCGAGTCTTGCTGACACAAATAATCAGCACCACTTACACCCGTAGTTGCGGTTGAACCTGCCTCCTGTGCATTCTTTAATAAATCACCCCACCACTTACCACTAGTTAAATAAATTAACTTCGTTTCAGATGAAGTAAAAAAACTTTGCGTAGTAGCGGTAATTGGAACACCACCATTGCTGTGAATACTCGAACTCAAGTGAACTGTATAAATTTTACTGGGGAGCAATAATGAGTTAGGTATAAATGTGTACGTAATATTGTCAGAAGAAGTTATAGTGCCTGCAATAGTATTCCCAGGAGCACCTATTGAGCTCTCTGTCACTGTAAAACTCCCTGTAGTGACAGTAGAATTATCCACTCCGCCAACGACATTAAATATCACTACAATCGGAGTCGTATAGTTATTGGTTACTGTTCCAGCAATTGGAGCAACCAGTACTACATTTGGCTGCATTACACAGTAGACTTTACGCTCACCATTACAATCTTGTTTATCATTTGAGATTGCTCCAGCATCTATTTGTGCAGAGCGTCCACACCGACCTTGATTACCACTGGAACTTGATGACCAAGCCTTACAACTATCGCCACTATCAACAGAGCTCCATGTTGTAGATAATCCGGTCCACACATTGTTTGATGAACCAAGACCAAAAGCAATATTCAACGGAAAACCAAAAATAGACTGATCATTTGTAGTGCCAATTAATTCTGAATTTACATTATAATAGCTTGTTCTTGGCTGTAATACCCAATTAAGGCTGTTGATGCCACCACAAAGATTTTGAGCACTACATGCATAGCGCTCTGATGTTACACTAAGCATTGCCTTATAATACTGAGAGATATCAGGATTACCACTATCTGCGTTGCAAATAGCATCTACTCCAATACTCGCGCTTGAGTAACTAGCCTTCAAATTACCTTTATAAGATCCACTGCTTACAAAAATCTTGTATGCACCTTGCGTTGTGTAGGTTGAAGAAACCAATGCATTGGAGTAGTTATTTTGAATGCTATGATTTGATGCAAGATTATTGGCCGCATTTTGAATATTATTTTGGAATAAAATAAAGCGATAAGTCGAATTTGTATTTAGCTCATTCGAGGGTGTGTATACATAAAGTGTTTTATCAGGATTAATCGTAAGCGTGAGAGGATATGATACATTGTTACTTAAATCTATTAGGCTTGCACTAATCTCCACTGATTCAACTGGATACTTGAATTTCACTATGATTGGACTCGAAACACCTATATTAGTATCACCATTGATCGGAAATACCGACTGAATTTGCATTGCTTCGGAAGAATAATTACTTACTATACTACCAGTATTACATGAGATAAGGGTGAGGCTAAAAACCGTGACAAATATTAACTTAAATAAAGAGTATGATTTTTTTGCGATCATCATTACTAACCCCACAATACAAAACGATATATGATATCACAAATTTAAAAACAGATTTTTAGAGATGATTGGACTATATAATAATAAAGCACGTAACTACTCACCAATAACTGCCACAATATGTTGTAAGAGTACAAGAGAAGTACATGAAGAACTTTGTGACGACGCTATTACATCATAGAGTGAGCAGTTACATAAATACAATAAATTCAAAAAGCACACTGATAGATTACTAATTTCAAATACAAAAACTACCTTTATCCTAGGGTTTACCAGCGCCAGCGAATTAGCGAACACACCATTATAAACTAGATTTAAGCTATTCAGAAGCGCCTAGCTGGGCATCTTAGTTTTGCGCGATATTGCTCTGATACCACAAAATAACGGCTTGTGCTCGACTCTCTAGCATCGGCAATAAAGAAAGATTAAAGTATCTTAACTCACTACTTTCACCATCGTTAATACTCAATTCGCCACTGACTCTTAGAGCTTCAAAAAGAACTATAACCGTATGTAATTCATCCCCATTAGGATAAACAAAATGGTACTCAGAACCAGATAATACAGTTAACAATTTAGACGCTTCTAGAGTTAAACCGCATTCTTCAAACAGTTCACGCTTTGCCGTTTCTTCAATTTTTTCTCCAGCCTCCATCCCCCACCTGGTAATCCCCAAGTATTAGTATCCGAACGAAGCTGAAGTAAAATTTCTCTATTAAGATTAAAAACAAGTATCGTTGCCCCTACGCCGATTATGGGTCGTTTTCCAACTAGTTGTCTTAATTCTTCCATATACCCCATTCATTTACCTTATCTAAAAAGCTATTAATTATTTAGTCAAATGTTTGTGTTAGAGATTCTTTTGCCAATTAGAAGAGAAATTCGCATCCATAAAATAGCGCTAATCAGTGCACAGACAGCCCCTAAAGCCACCCCTGCAAGGCAATCACCCAAGTAATGATAATCTAAAGCAATTAGCCCTAAGGGCATAATAATTAATAAAATCAGCCAAATTGTTTTATAGCGTGGCTGTAAGATATATAACCATAAACAGCAAAATGCGGTGTAAGTTGAATGCCCCGATGGAAAACTTCCTTGATTGCCAAAACCATGCCACCAGTTAAATCCATAAACACCATCATGAATTAATGATAAGTTATGATTAATCCAAGTTTTCGTCCAATAGCGCCCAAAAATAATTTTAAGTCCGGTTTTTATTTCCATCGTAAGTTTTAGACCAAGATACACATAAGCAGATAATAGCAATGCGGATAATTTACCATTTCGCCATTTTGTGAGCAATGGAACAACAACTAGCAAAACTAACAATAAAACAGGCAAGCCTTCGGTCAATTTTCTCAGCCATAAATGACTATCTAATCCCGAATTATGTACCGCCAGCGCCAAAGCTCTATCTATAAAGAGAATAGATAAAACACTCAATCCACATAATAGCAGACTAACAACCAAAATCTTATTATACTCAAACTGATTCGAAATAATAGTAGGCGATTTGCGACGAAGCTTACGCCTAGTAAGTAAGTAGCAAATCAACGACCTAGGATGAAAAATCTGATTGAGTATAGCTAATTTTTTACTCATGTTTCAATACTACATAACAAGTTAACTGAGATTGTAGCTTGGCGTAATCTGAATAAGCTCGTAGAACTTTATCAATCGTTGCGCCACAAAATTCTGCCACTGGCATATATTTTGATTTGTCTAATCTTTTACTGCCATTTAGCCAATCCTGTTGCTTAACAAATACATAATAGTTCCCAGACTTAGGTAGCTGTTCCACACCATCAACTCTCCAATAAGGATATTTTAAATGAAACTCCAGTGGTGTTGAAGAATAATCCATATCATACAGCGGCGCGGGCGGTAAATTATTTACCTGTTGCGCAACATTATAACCAACATCATAACTACGACAAATATAATAATTAACACTTAATACCAAGCTAAAAATTGCGAAGATTGCCAGAGATGGATAAACTAAACATTGCTCAAGATAGCTAAACTCTGATTTTTTCAACACGACCAATAAGAGCAAAATGGCAATTACCCCCCCACTCACAGGAAAAGATAATTTAAATAAATACACAAATAGAGCAGCAGTAACAATTAACATAAAGACACTTAAGCCACGTTGAAACGATGCTAATTTTTTTAATGCCTGCAAGTTATCTTGTAAATACGCAGCACAAATTATTCCAGCAAATGGAATAATAATATTAGTATAATGATCCAGCTGAAATCTAGTTGCGCTAAACATGATAAAGGTCAACCAAAAGCTACCTAATAAATAGACTACCCGCGCATTTTGTTGTCTACTACGAAGACGAAAATCGCGCAGTTGGCGCCATATTGCCAAAATAAAGATCATGCTCCATGGTAAGAATGCCCATAAGAAAGTATGTACAAAAAATAATGGATTACCCTGTGTATTTACAATCGGACCATTATTAAAAAAGCGCCCAAACTGACTATCCCAGAAATACCATTTTAGACCTGAAACCTGCTGTTGACCAAAAACAAATTTTTCAGGATGAAGATCAAACTGAAGATAGAGACAGATTAATTCAGGTAAGATAAATAATAAACACAAGCTATATGCTAAAAGCCATTTGGGTGCATAGACGCGCTTAAACTGTCTCGTATATAACCAACTACAAAAAACACCACTAAAAATCGTGACAACAACAAATAATCCCTTTGTTATCATTGCCATAGCAGTAAACAGACAAGCTAATAATAGTGCCTTGGCGGTAGTTTTACGGTCATAGCACAACCAATAATAGCAGGCAGGCATAATCTGCCCGAGTAAATAGGCTTCGGCACGAACGTCAATTGCAGAAAAGAATAGGTGTAAACTGGTGACATACAACAAGACTGAAATCCAACCGACTTCAGAGTTATAAAGATGCTTTGCTAAACGATAAGTATAATATGCTCCTAATAAATGAAATAAGAAGCCTGGAAAAACATATGCAAATGAGTTTATTCCAAATAATTTAAATGATAAGGCGCTAATCCAAAATGGCAAGTGAGGCTTATCTAACCAGTCTTTGCCACCTGAGATCAAATCAACCCAATTTCCAGATAAAACAATGTGTTTGGCAATGTTAGCATAGAGTACAGGGTCATCATTACGTAGCAGGGGCTCAAAAATCCCAACCGCATTAATAATCACTGCCAACATAATCAGGTATACAATTAATTTACGATTTATCAACATCTACAATATTTCCGCGTTATAATTCACTTTAAGACCTAATTATAACCGATAACTTAATAGGGCAAAACAATGAACAATCAATCCATCTATGATTTTGAAGTAAAAACACCGCAAGGAACAACACTGAGTTTATCTGATTTAAAGGGGCGCGTAATCCTTATTGTCAATACTGCCAGCAAATGTCTTTTCACCAAACAATACACGGAGTTAGAGCAACTACACAAAAAATATCACGATCAAGGGCTTACAATACTTGCTTTTCCATGCAATCAATTTGGTAATCAAGAACCAGGTGATGCAGAACAAATCAAAGAATTTTGTGCGTTTAACTATGATATAACTTTTCCGTTAATGGCAAAAATCGAGGTCAATGGCATCAATACCATTCCACTATACGAATTTCTGAAAAAACGTGCTCGAGGAATTTTAGGCAGCACTAATATCAAATGGAATTTTACCAAATTTTTAATTGGTCGCGATGGAAAAACAATTGTTCGTTACGGGCCATGGACAACTCCAGCACAATTTGAAATTGGGATTCAGAGCCTACTGAATGAACCAGCTGTTTAGATAGCTTAGCTGTTCCGATGGAGATTCGATTTGCGCAAAATGAGCAAACTTGGTTTCGCGTTCGCTAAAAAGATTGGCATTAGCTTCTAAATACCATTTAATGTGCTTACGCGCAATCCTTACTCCGAGAATATCGCCATAGTGTTGATGGATTAGCTCAGTATGCTCTAACATCAACTTTAAGACAAACTCTAAATTAGGTCGCTTAAAACTACCGCTTTGGACATAATCTTTAATCTGTTGAAATAACCATGGCTGCCCCAATGCTCCCCGTCCAATGTATAGACCATCTGTCTTGGTTAAACTCCAAACTTCCAATGATTTAGCTGGTGTATTAATATCGCCATTGGCAAATACTGGGATTTGGCTATTAGCTTTAACCTCAGCAATTAAATCATAACTCGCACTGCCATTATAATAATCACAACGCGTTCGACCATGAATGGCGAGGGATTTTATCCCACTCTCTTCTGCCAGTTTTGCAATAGTTAGAATATTTTTACTATCGCTATCCCAGCCTAAGCGCGTTTTTAAGTAAACTGGAATTTCCACAGCGCGGACAGCTGCCGATAAAATATCTGCAACTAATTTCTCATCACGAAGTAATGCCGATCCAGCCAGTACATTGCAAACTTTCTTTGCCGGACAGCCCATATTTATTTCAATAACATCTGCTCCAGCATTTGCACAAGCGCGTGCACCATCTGCAACTACATCAGCGGATGCCCCACCGATTTGGATAATTTTGGGTGTTTCACTAAAATTACTTTTAAGGCGGCGAGTAGTTTTATTACTCTGCCAGAGATGAGTCTGGCTGGTGATCATTTCTGAAATAGCATAATCCGCACCCAGCCTAGTCGCTAAATGACGAAAAGGTGCGTCAGTTACTCCAGCCATGGGTGATAATACCAATTTAGGTAATGTATTAACAGTGCGATTTGTTATAATATTGTTCCCCAGTTTAATCGAATGCAGAATGCCCAAAACCAATACTCAAAAAGCTTATCTAAAACTAATTCTTGCCATTGTTGCGTGGGCAGGAGTTTACCATAGTGCTAACTATCTAGTAAAGACTCTTGACCCCTATACGACTGCTTTTGTCCGCTATTTTATCGCCTCAATTATCCTAGTTACAATCGTAAAAATCAGACGTGGCAAAGTTGTAGATTTGCCACTATTCAAAGCAAACTGGTTACTCTTATTAAACATTGGAATAATTGGCATTGGACTTTATAATATTGCATTCTTTGGTGCTGAGCAGCGCCTTTCACCACAAATGGTGGTTTTGATTTTTTCTTTTAGCCCGTGTCTAACTGCATTACTTGCATCAATCTTCATGAGGCAACGTCTTGGCTTGGGAGGCTATTTGGGGCTACTCGTTGCATTATCTGGAACTGTTGGTGTAATTAATTTTTCCAACCCAAACTGCGGGCAATATTTTTGTCTGAATATGTTTGCCCATATCTCATCTGGTGAAATATATGCTCTCTGTCTTTGTACATTATCAGCAATCTTTAGCCTCTTGAACCGCTTAGCAACTGAGCGTAATATTGATTCATTAACCATAACAACGTCGGCTGCAGTTTTTGGTTGCTTGGTTCTCTTTATAATGATGCTGACTTTTGGTGATTATCAACACATTTTCATACAATCATTTAAATTCTGGCTTGCAATGGCATACACTGCTATCATTGGCTCAGTTATGGCATACTTTTGGTATTCAGAGGCGATTAAAAATCTCGGCGTTGCAAATGTTGTGGTGTTTCTGAATGGAATTCCTTTTGTTACTATTTTAATCGGAGTGGTAATCTTTGGCGAACCAATTGTGCTAACAACTATTTTCTGTGGCGCTATCATAATAAGTGGTGTTATCTTGACTAATTTTATGATTCAGCGACGACGACGTATCTAAAACACAATAATATCTGGAGCTAAGATAAATAACGGGCAATTTGATATTCATAAATACCTTTGCCAAATAAATTAGCTATCAAGGTTGCACTTAATGCAGCAACAATCAGCGGCAAAGTAAAAATTTGTGATGAACTCACCTGAATTACCATAACAATCGCCGTTGCTGGCGCTCGCGTCAACGCAGCTAAAAATGCCACCATTCCCAATAAATAATATTGTTGAGGATTATCAAATGCAACAAATTGATGAACTAAGCCACCGATTCCGTTACCGATTGCCAATGAGGTTGCAAAATAGCCACCAGGGATACCTGCATTAGTAGTAAAAAGTGCACTAAGTAACTTGTACAAGACATAACTTGGTGGCAAAATCAGCTGACCATCCAATGCTAATTTACTTTCATGATAACCATTGCCGAATGACAAGCCTCCTGAAGCCAGACCGATTAGCGCCACCAGTACACCACAATATAGAGCATTTTTATAAGGATTATTACGCCTCCAACGCATCAATGGTGTATCGTCTATCAAAAACCAACGCACAACTTTAGCAAAAACAACCGAAATTAAACCAGCAATTACGCCAATAGTGATTGCCATCAGAAAAATCCAGTCATTGAAAAATAGCAAATCACGATCTACCCGCCCAAAATAGGAATAATTACCCAAAAAATAAACTGTAACAATTCCACTAACCGCAATTGCTGCTATTTTTAAAAGTCCAATATGGCTGCGTTGTGACTTAATTAATTCTTCAAAAGCAAAAACAATTCCGCCAAGTGGAGTATTGAATGCTGAAGCAAGTCCAGCTGCGGCACCAACGATTAACATTATTTTCCGTCGTGGAAGACTCAGCTTATACCCTAGTTGATTCATTACTGTCGCACCGATTTGTACCGTTGCGCCCTCGCGCCCCAAAGTACCACCACTGAGAGTACCCAAAAAAATCAGCAAAATTTTAGAAAAAATGGAGCGAAGTGCAAATATACTATTAATCTTATCCTCACTAAGCTGCGAGATTGCTAGTGCTTGTGGAATACCACTCCCCTCAGCTTCAGGGAAAAATTTCCGCAGTAAAAACACGATTAAAAGCATGACACTAGGCACATATACAACTAACCACCAACCAAGTATTGGTTCCAGATGTAAAAAAATTTTATAGGCTAATTCGACAGCTTTAACAAAAAACACTGAAATAAGACCAATAACAACTGCAAGCATGACAAACTTCAAGTTAAATTTGTAATATATCAACCTATTGTAGTGTTTAAATTTCATAATTAGTCCTTAGCCCGTGGATAAAATACAGCTAGCACCTATATCTGGCACAGCTTCGTTATTATATCACTTACGAACTGTGGTTACTAAGATGCATACCCGTATAACTTTCAAATTATCAATCCCAACTCCAAGCTTAGGCTATAATTAGCCCCTGATTGTCTGAATAACTGTTTTAGAACCATCGAAACACATGAATAATATTCGTAATTATCAGGGTATTAGCCCACAAATTTCACCCTCGGCGTATATAGATCCAAGCGCCGTAATCATCGGTAAAGTAACTATTGGTGAAAATGCATCAATCTGGTGTAATGCGGTCGCTCGAGGCGATGTCAGCTATATTCAAATTGGCAATAATAGTAATATCCAGGATCTGACAATGTTACATGTTACCCATAACAATCCCGGCAAGACGAATGAAACACCACTAATCATTGGAGATAATGTTACCATTGGACATAATTGTTGCTTGCACGCCTGCACTTTAGAAAATCATGTTTTTGTTGGAATGGGAAGCACTATTCTTGACAATGTTTATATTGAAAAGAATGTTATGATCGGTGCAGGTAGCCTTGTTCCACAAGGTAAGCGGTTGGAATCAGGTTATCTTTATTTTGGCAACCCACTTAAACAAATTCGTAAATTGACTGACGCAGAAATCGCACATTTGGACTACTCAGCCAAACACTATGTCAAAATTGCCAATTCACATAAATCTTAATTAATTTTAAAAGGAAATTCTATGACTCAAGTTATTTTAAATACTACTCACGGTGCGATTAAACTCGAACTAGATGCAGCTAAAGCACCACTTACTGTAGCTAACTTTGTTGAGTATGTAAAATCAGGTCACTACAATGGTAAAATATTTCACCGTGTTATCAATGATTTCATGATTCAAGGTGGTGGCATGGATAAAAACATGAAAGAATCTGCAACTCGTGAGCCGATTAAAAATGAAGCTAATAATGGCCTAAAAAATGATAAATACACGATTGCAATGGCGCGTACTATGCAGCCTCATTCAGCTACTGCTCAGTTTTTTATTAATGTTAAGGATAATGATTTTTTAAATTTCAGTGGTGAAAATGTTCATGGCTGGGGTTATGCAGTATTTGGTAAAGTTATTGAAGGTACTGAAGTTATTGATAAAATTAAACTAGTTAAAACAGGTCGTCATGGTATGCATGATGATGTTCCTGCTGAGGCGATCGTGATTGAATCAGCGGTTGTGGTTGAGTAACCAATATTCTATATAAAATGGGGGTAGAATAAGTTTCTAACCCTCATTTCTTTATCTATCATCCTATCAGATTATTGTAATTCCTTGGCTGGGCAATTATATACACCATAGGTTCTACGCCCATCATTAACAGCAGACTCTGCCATCACTGTATTACCACCCATAGTTACAGCTTCATTACGTGCTAAAGTATCAAGTTGACTTTCCGCGGATTTTTGGCTCTGGAATGTATCCGCCTTTGCCCAAATAGAAACATTGGTATTACCCAAAAATTTACAGTTATTCGCTAGATTGGTATTTGCAGCAACCGTAACATTTTCTGCTTGTGGATTTAAGCTAACAAAAGAACAAGCCGTTATAAGTGCGGCAAAACCAAATAATAATGCATTTACTTTCAAATTTTTCATATTAATTCCTACAATTTTTATTTTAATTTACAACCAGCGTAAGGTCTTACGATAGAAAACTGCCCGAATCATAACTGAAACATGACAGTTTTGTCAAATGCCAACGTGCTGCGAGATCTTAATTTTATAGCTCAAAATTTAATTTAATATCGCTAAAATCCAGAAAATGGATATTTTCGATAAGTTTCTTCAGTCAAGCGATCGAAATCAGCATTAGTAAAGTTTAATTTAACTGTATGAGTTTGATTATAATGATTTTCCAGTTTAGTAGTTAGCTCACCAGTAACTTTGAAGGATTCTGCAACCGCTTCGTCAGTAAATTGCTGAATCAGTTTTACATCATGGGTTTTAGCATATTTTTGTTCCATTTTTACTTGTTGTTGTGCAATTTTATGCTGTAAATCATCATAAGCTTTGCGTACCAACGGTTGATTATGGCTAAAATTGGTAAATACTAAAGTTTGTAATTTGCGGAATTTCCAAAATGCAGATTGATCATCAGCCAGATTACTTCCTATTGCATAGCTGGCTGGAACATTACTGACTCCAAAATAAAATGGAATATAGACACCAAGTGATGGCATTCCCATTGCAATATATTCAATATTAGCTATGTTATGATCACCACTATTCCCCATTACCGTTACATGAGAATTACTCGAACGAAAAACTGAAATCGCGCGATATTGAGGTGTCTTATCTGAAAGATATGGATTATACGGTGTTCCTTGATAATAATTTTCAAGCCCACTCTCAACATCCTGTAAACTTAGCTTGTGCGTAGGTCTTAAAAAAGTTGGAAATTGACCACTTTCAAAACCATCTAAAGAACGACCACTAAACTGATGCTGCAAAGTTGCAATACGATAATAGTTATAGCTAATATCATTATGCATATCACCAGTTGCTGTATTGATTATCCGCTGATAGCTAGCACGAAAATCAAATTGACCAGCATTATAAGCAGCAAAACCATTTTTAACCGCAAAATCCACTATATCAGGAGAACCTTTGTAACCATCGGAAAATTTACCATCCTTAATTCCTAATTGCTGAATTCGCCCTTGATTTGCGGAGACAAAATAAGCATCATCAGGAATTCGCACTGCTGCCCAGTGATGTCCGCTTGCGGTTTCAAGATACCATGCTTCATTTTTATCTGCCACCACAATCCCAAATCCCTCAGCCGCGCCATCTTTCTGAATCCGCTGACCAATTAAATCTATTCCCTCTGCAGCAGATTTGGCTTTACTCATTACGGGCATAACCACGTTAAATTCACTAACCCCACTTGAAACAAATGGATCAAAGCTCAAAGCTTTATCACTACTGGTAATAGTCTCAGTTGCTGACATAGCTACACCATATTGATTAGTCGCTACCTGCAACATCCCATCACCGGATTCAGTATCATAGTATGGTAATGCGCTAAATCTAGCACCCTCAGCATTCTCAGGATAAATTTTCAAATGTTTCGCCCGCGATGGAGAACGAGTATCAGAATTACGTCCAAACATAATTTCCCCATTTGCCGAAGCTAATTTACCAACCACAATGGTCGTGCAGGCAAATGCATTGGCGATCACCATTGGTAATATTGATACTGCTAATTTATTCCGTATTTTCATGAGTATATTTCTTCAAAATAATTTGAGGGATTTTAACATATTTGACAATATACTAGAACCCAGAGTTATTATTTTCATCAATAATAATTGGGTCGTAATTTTTCGTACGAGAGAAAATAACTTTGCGAACATGACTAATTTTTAATAAAATTGATAGCTGGTTGATTGTTGCATAATAAAGCTTTGTCAGCATCACTCCTAATTTGACAATCTAAATAATCAGCAGGATACAATATAGGTTAATCAATCAACATATCCATAAATCAAAAACATCTTCAGTAATATCATGAATACCGACTGGTAAAAACTCTACTGGCACGGCAATGTCATAGCCCAATTTTAAAGACATGTCTTTTAACCCCTCATTATCAGTAACATTAAATAATTGTTTTAATTTTGCCAATTGCTTATTTACTGCACTTGGTGAAATTTTATGCCCAAAATGAGTGATCCAGGTAGAAACTTCGGTGTAGGAATAATTTCTGGCATAAAGATAGATTATCATTTGCTGTATTCTTGAGAGAGGAACTTCCTTTAAACCAGTAGCCAAAGTTGAATACTGAACACCATGAAACTTAGCCCCCAAATTAGCTAAACGTGCAATTGTAAAAGGTTTAAACTGGATGTGCAAACACAGAAAATTACCTTCCTGATCATAAACTGGGGTTTTATGGGTAACAGTAGCATCAACTAAATTTTCATTAGCGTTAATCTCTAAGAAAATTCGCCGCTGATTATTTGCGATAATTTCGCGATGTTGCTTTTTAATCTGATTAACAAATAAATGATAACGCGCCAATTTGGAAATTACAATTTTGGTAACTACTTCACCACATAATGTTTCGACGGCTAGTTCTGTTGCCAAACAAAAATTATTGCTAGCAAATAAAATCCGATTGTTCTTATCCACAACTAAACAGCAGATTCCCAAGCTGTTACTGGTTAATTCAATACTCTTTATATATTCT
>CAYIZV010000042.1:0-25682 GCA_964367915.1 uncultured Neisseria sp. | reverse complement strand
TAGTATATACAAAAGTTACGCCCTGTGGGTTATTATTATGCCCATCAGTAACAAAAGCAGTGTTTGCACTTAAACCATCACCATTAACATTATAACCAGTAAATTCAACCCCAACTTGGACATCATCGGTACCAATATGCTGGTAATTAAGTGGTAAATTTAAAGCTTGTATACTATTGCTGGCTTCACCGTGATAATTGATATACAATGTAGCAATACCGCTTTCTGAATATGCTCTTTCTGCAGGAGTTAGCGGACCATAACTTACTCTGATAGCACAGCTTTCGCCAACTGCCAGAGTCTGATTTTGAGTACAAGCATTATTTAATGTATGATTATCAATTAATGGGACAGTTTTATTGCTTGTGCCAGCATCCAGATTATAACTATTTAATATGGCAGAAGAAACGCCAGTATTTTTTATAGTGAAAATATAGTCGCCAGATTCGCTCAAATCATCGTCTGTCTGCGGAAAAATTACAATTCTTGGAGTTTCACTTATAACACTTGGATTAGTAGGTGTTAAATCAGGAGCAGCCGTTACCGTATAGGTAATTATATCCGAATCAAAGTTTAAATTTTTTCCACCAGAGGTAAAGTTAAACTTTAATGATGCTGAACCATTACCAGCAGTACCAGAAGTTTGATACTGTCCTTCAATGGTACAAGTACTGCCAGAAGGTAGCTCGTGGGTACCATTCAGTGAACTAATACCACAACTACCACCTGTAATATTAAATGCGCTAAGTCCTGAACCAGTTATGCTAGACACAATATTTACCCCCTGATAACGAATACTATGGTCATAGTATAGGGTATAAGTTATTGGCGTGCTAGTGGAGTTAATCCCCCCATAGATGTTACTAGGATTCGCTCGAACTATCAGGTTCGGGGCTGATTTATTATCTTGGGATGGCTCGCCGCCTGGCGATGATTCAGCTGTATAATTAAGAGTACTTTGTGTAATAGTCTTGCCACCTACTTGGTAGCCAATCTGTGCAGAACCTGCTCCTGACATATTTTTACTAAAATTAAAAGTCACAAGACATATTTGTGATGCATGACTGGCAATACCACCACTGCAACCATTTTCAACAATTATATCGTTATTACTTGAAGTTACTGTAAAAGCACCAGCTGCAACGTTATCAGAACCGTCATTTACAACTGCAACAGTTTGTGATTGATTATCAGCTAAATTGATGATTGGTAAATATCCAATATGGATGTGACTACCAGATGCTTTTATTCTAATTTGTACAGGTGTATTATTTTGTTTAGAAATTAAGTTACTACCGTTATTATCCATGGGTGCCACTAGAGCAGTCACCTCTTCCGAGCCATTAAGAACCGTTAGAAACTCAATCGGGATTGCTAGTCCAGCAGAAATCTGAGTCTTATTGCTAAATCCACTTGCTATTGCAACATTTCCTGATTTATCAATATTTAAAACTGCATCATCATGTATAACGCCAGGTGCACCGCCACTAACCAAATAACTGGTTGTGTATTGAGTAGCTCTTGATTCCATTATTGCAGTTACACCATCGTCAAAAAACTGTAAGCCGTTAAACTGTGTTGTATCAATGTATTTATAATTAACAATAGTATAAATAGTTGTAGCATGGTTATTTTGGCTAGTATCTGTATAGTTCAGCTTGACAACTGCTGAATTTTGATCACCTGCAACCAGCGCTGGGGTAGTGAATTTCAATCCACAGCTACTGCCAGCTTTAATCACACTACACTCAGCTGGGTTTACCAGTGTAAAACCATTGCTGTCATTTATTGTGTTGGCACGGGTCTTAGCTAATTTGATTTTTTTCTGTAATCTGTTAGTTGTACCAGCAGCCTGTAAATTAATAGTAATACCACTAATATCACTGCTACTATAGTTATGAATGAAAAGCACCCCTGATGTTGATGTACCATTTACAACTGGAACAGTTGAACTGTCATTAACAGAAAGCGCCGGAGCATTTACTGTGTTTATTGAAGTAGATGGCATATTATTACTACTACCCCCAGAAGACTCAATGCCTCCACAACCGCTAAGCACTATGACAGATAGAATTGAGATCACTAATAAAACTGGTTTCATTTTTCACTCCTTGTGAATAAAACTCTTTAAATCAGTGTAATAGAAAATAAGGTATATTGATTCCACTAATTTAAACAATATTATTTTTTAATATGATGCCATTATATGAAATTTAATACCATCTTGACAAAAGCAAATTTGCTTTTTCTTAAACATAAAGCATCAATTAGGTATGGCTAATAGAATTTTAAAGACATAAATAGATATGTTAACGGAGACAAGGTACCCTGAAAATCAAGGTACCCGTTATAGTTAGAATTGTGCAGCAGTCATTGATAGAAGTGTCTGCCACGTAGAATTCCCAAGCTAGTTAGATACAGCTATAATATTCTGAGAATATAAACTAATCGGAGCCCATAAATAACCCCAAGTAGCTCCAGAATCGATTGAGAATTTTGGCACACCATTGGATGCTGCTAGAACACAGTAATTAGATGCACAAATCAAACTATCATAATACTGGGAGTCATTATCACTAAAGATTATTTGACTCCAAGTTAATCCTGAATCAACAGATTTCATTACAACCGATTTATTATCTAAAGAATCCCCGAGAGCCAGACAATAGCCACCTGGATGATTAGTACTCACCGAACAGGATATATTTGTAATATAAGCTGATGTTGGTAGTGTTACTCTTTGCCATGTTTTTAAATTATCACCTGAGCGATAGATTTCAGAGGTTCCTCCAGAGTTAGCGTTGAAGCAGACTGTGCCCCAGCAATACAGATTATTAGTTCCATTAGCTGGAAAATCACTGGAACCACTTATCGAAGACCACGTTGAACCACCATCAAAAGATACTTGGCTTGCTTGATTACTGGTAACCACATAGCATGTATTTCCTGTACAACTAACTCCAGAATTGGCATTTAATGATGATAGAACAGAGCTCCAGCTGCTACCATTATTGTTAGTTCTATAAATTTTATCATTAGTAACCGCTAGAAAAGTTGATTTATTAATGGCAAACAGTTTATTAAGGATAGTTGATGCAGGTATTCCAGTTGAATTTGTCCAATTCATACCATTATTACTGCTATACTGCAATTGGTAATTGTTACTAATATAATAACTCCGTACACAGTTAGTTGCAGCACAAACCATTTGTAATGTAGAACCTGACGGTGCTGGTGAGGGGCTAACTATATCAGTAAAACCACCGCCAGCTTTGGCAATTCGCCCATTAGCACCAACTCCTAAAACGCTATTTGAATCAAAAACTGCAATATCACGTAACGGGTTATCGGTTTTAGAATTGCTTTTATGATATGAGAAGGCTCGATAGATCTCTTCCTGAATTGATTTTATTATATATTCATACTTATCATCATCCAAGGCGTATATAAAGCAATAATTCTCATCTTTTATATTAGGAGCAATTACCTTGGTGCCACAGACAATTTTTTTCACATATATACCTATAGGAGCGTTACTATATATGGAAAATTTATTTCCTCCATCAAATGTAGTATAATAGCCATTCTTAACATTAGTTGCTGCCCAGCAGTAATTTGGAAGCTTCTGGACACTGTAACTGGTAAAGCTACCCATACAACCAATACTCTGAAAAGCTACGCTATCATCAATACCACCTGCTTTGCTCGGAACCGTCTGAGCTGGATCTATAGTTGCACGGTAAAAGGTTAGATTCTGTAATGCGCTATTATTTTTCGCACCTCCCATTTCCGCCTTATAAATTGCACCACTAGTATAACTAGGGCAACCACTCTTACAAGAAGCTTCTATTACATAACCGCCGACGAGTAAAGTTGCACTAAAGGGTATAAATGCTACAGAATATGGATGAAAAACGGCAAGTCCATCTGAACTTGGGGATAGTGATGCCGACAATTGCCACGAGAGACCATTATCTAATGATAACCATAATTCATCGGAGCCTATATTATTTACAATCTTCCGACCAACAAGCGCACAATATGTACCTGAACCATTACAGGCAAAGTCTCTAGCATAAGTAATACTATTAATAGACAATAATGACCAAGTATTGCCATCATCAGTAGAGCGCCAAATTTGTGAATTTTTGATCATCAAACAGGTATGGGCATAATTGTTAATATTAGGACTATTAATGCAAAATATCTTCACGCTACTATTAGTTGCAACTGCAGCAATATCTCTTGGTAATTTGGTATTTCGATCCCAGACATTACCATCCGTGGAGGTAGTTATCATATTACCATCATGAGTGTTTGATATAGACATAAATCTACCATTACCATCACGGGTGATATTACTATAATCATTTGCCATTCTGGAAATGGGGGTTAGACCGTTAAGACTATTATTCATGCTAGCCCAGTCCAAACTGTAAATTGAATTATCATTAATCAACATAAATTTTGATTGTAAGCCAGCGGATGTGCTAAAAGTAGCGATAATTTTTTCAACCGTACCTCCTCCCATTGGGTTACCACTGATATCTTTAATTGCTTGCGGCTTCGCTATAATCAGCTCATATGCACTATTTGGAGCCAACTCACGGGTCACCGTGAATGATACCTGATCAATTAAGTTCGGGACTTTTGTAGAACTACTGAATGTTGGCGCATTTAATACAATATTAGAACCACTCTTTTGTCTTAGTATAATATTTTGATTATTTAGAGTTGTTTTATCCATCGGCTGACTAAAGGTAAGCGCTATCGTTGGCAAGGTAGTAACGTTATTACTGCCATTAACTGGAGTCGTATTTATTACGGTTGGTGTTACAGTCGTACTAGTAGTAAATTGAGTTACTACAAAAGCGGTATTATTACCTACCGGATTATGGCTACTTGATGTATCTTGCAATTGCGTTTGATTGACAACCAATTTATAAGTGGTGGTTGGTTGTAGTTGGGAGTGGTTTATGCATGCCGTATTTGTTGCAGATTCCCATTTTACCGAAGTTCCTGAGACTGTAGTACCACTACTTATTTTCAAATACAAATTATTACTATTAAGTTTATCTGTTACCAGCGCCTCACTAAAGGTCATACAAACTGGAACCTGTAAACTTTGAAGTAATGCGCCATTAACGGGAGAATATGCTGTGATAGTTGGGTTAGTAAAATCACTAGTGGTAAATGATCCCAAATATTTATTATTGTCACTACTATCCATCGCCACGCCACTGCTATTTAGTATGGCTTTACCATTATAAAATATATCATATTTGGTGTTTTCACTCAGAGCTCCACTGGCTAATTTAAAACTTACCGTTTGATTATTATTGCTGACTCCTAATGAAGTTAGAGCGACTTCTTTACTTTCTGAACTTTTTAACAAGTGTATATTAGAGGTATTGAGGGTAAGTGGATCCATTGACTCACTAAAATTAAGCGTTATATTAGTAGACGTACTAACATTATTTCCTACCGGACTATATGAAGATATCTCAGGAGATGCTGATTTTACAGAAATAGGTTTACTGATAAAACTATAATTTTGTCCAGCATAGCTACCTGCGATCTGTAACAGCATATTCCCATTTAGTGACTGTACTCCATTAGTAGCAATTGTTACACTAAGGTTGCAATTATTAGCGTTAATTGGAATAGTTGAGCCACAATTTCCTGTATCAATTGTGCTAGGATTTAATCCTGAACTTAGATTACCTGTATACAGTAATGAATATTTAGGTGAAGTTAATTCGGCACTACCTTTATTTTCAATACTTATTTTAGCCTGACTGGGTGTATTTGGCCTCAGTCGAAGACTGCTATCATTAAATTTTGCACTGACCATCGGTGCTTTGGCGCTATTATAGTATGATACATTCGCGCTGCTACTATCTGTGGATATGCCATTATTATATGTTACAATAACACTAGTGCTACCACTCGAGTTATTATTCAGTAAATTAACCCTAAAGTTGCAGCTGGCACCAGCAGCTAAACTATTGCTGCATGGATTAGTAACATCTGAAACACTTACTGTTATTGCCGACTCTCCAGGCAGAACTGCCAGATTAAGATCACTAGCAGCAGTGACGCCATTATTAGCTATTGTTACAATAGCATTTGATTCTTTTTCTGCATTGAGCGTTGGAACGGCACCAATTACCAAATTAGCACGAAATTCTGGGATAATCGTTATATCTTGTATATTACCAGCTTGCAGGCTTTTTTGTGTCTGCTGACTATGAATTATATTACTCAGCTCTTCTTCACTACTTAGTTGCTTAAAATTGATTTCATCTTCAAGATATGGGGTCAGGCTTACCTGTGCTGCGGTGATATTTTCTGCTGCTTTAATTTCAAGTGGAATAACTTCATTGCTTCCAATATTAACATGTCCATTGTCAAGACCATTTACTATGCCAATACTTGAATTTTCTGGATAAAACCCAACATTGCGAAAACTGGCTTGTTGCCCGCCAAAGGCATAAACTGTTCCATATTTTCCGGTGCCAGGGATAGTTAGATCACCATTAAAGCTTACTCCGGAATAATTTTTGCTGGCAATATAGCTATAGTTAATTATCTGTTTACTTTTATAGCCATTAAAGTGCGCGGTAAGCAAAGTACTTCCGCTATCATATTGTTGTGTCAGTGTTGGTGTATAAAACATTAGCAAACAACTTGAGTTTGCTGCAATAGAAGCGCACTGATGTGGCGCAACATTTAGATTAGCTCTGGCACTATCTGTGATAGTTGCTTCATAAGTTATATTTTCGAGTGTTTCGTTACTGTAATTATGAACATATACCCCTGCAGCGGTAGCTTTACCATCAATTACAGGTACGATAGATGCTGGTTCTATGATTAAAGAATTATTATTGATATTTTGATTGTCGTCTGCACCAAGATTATGGCTGCTGCACCCAGCGATTTGAAGTACGAACGCTATCGCAACTAGCAGTAAGCTTTTTTTTACCAAATAATTGCGCCAAAGTTTAAAATCCAGTAATTGCATAACCATTTCTTCTTAATTTTATTAAATATTATTTGCTAAAAATTACCGGAAGCCAGTAATTATGGCTTCCGGTAAGACAGTTCTTAGTTAGAAAGACTTATCATTGAGGATGAAGGGATTCCTACATTTATATTTCCAGTTTTAATCGCGTATGTGACTGGGAATATTAAATTTGATCCACTAGGTAAGTAACTTGGCATAAAGTAAGTTATACTTTCTTGCGTGTATGTACCACTGCTACTAAGGATCGGGCAAGTAAGCTCACCAGTTCCAGTACAATTACCTACTATAGAAGGAGCACTCTCAAGCCATTGGCTTGTATCACTGATTGTAAAATTAATTCCAGTAGTATAGCCAGCATAATTAGAAAGAGTTAATGTTAATAATCCCGATCCTTTTACCTTATCATAGCTAATTATTGGTGTAATTACAGCCTGAGAATAATTTAAGTACACTTGCTTATATACTCCATCAGCAGTATATGGCTGGGGACTCTTATATGATAACTTATTAAGATTCCAGCTGGCAGATGGGAATGTTAAAGAAATAGCATTAACTGGTGAAGAACTTGCACTTGCGTAGTATGATTTGTCCACTATAAAATTAATTGTACAAGATGCTTGTGATTCCAACTTTATTCCAGCACTTGAAGTATTACAGCTTCCTCCACTACCATATTTTAGCCCTGCAGGTGTATTCGCCGTATTTACTAGGAAATTAGATAATGCATAGTTTTTGGATTGATTAGTATATGTTAATACTACCATTTGATCACTATTATTTGCACCTGTTGCAAGGTAAGGTGTTGTTAAAGTCATACCAGGTCCATCAACTAGGTTTGGTGATGAAACCGCCACTGTTACATAAGCATCATTACCGCGTCGTTGATATGCAAGATTAGTTGTTTGCGTATAATTATACACACTCTCCCCACCAGAATAATTAACTAGTAGTGAATAAACCCCTGATTCATTTGTAGATTCAGTCGCTGGAATTGGACCATAAACTACATTAATATTACAACTTTCATTAGTCTTCAGTGATTGTGTCGAGCTACAGCTATTCGCTATCCCTGTATTATTAATAACCAAGGTGCTTGGTTGTGGTCCGCTTGGCGTATTACTAACAAAGTTTAAATTGATGTTGCTCAAACTAGCCGTTGCTGCTCCCTGATTTTGGATTGTAAAGGTATAGTTCTTTGACTCAAAACCGTTGGCATTAGCGGTAATATTTGGGGTAATCCCTATGGTTGGAGTTGTAAATACAACATTTGGTTGCCAGTTGATGGTATATGTCAATGGCTTGGAGGTAGTGCTAATAGTCGAGGTAATACTTTCAACAGCTGCAGACCCACTGATAGTTAGATACGCCTTTTGATTCAGTGTCGCAATTTGGGTTGATGTATATTGACCTGTAATACTACAGCTGTTACCTTTTGGTAAAGCCGTCGGATTACCGAGTGCTGTTATTCCACAAGTTCCACCAGTAATGATAAAATTAGAAAGACCACCACCCTGAATAGCCTTATTTACTGTAACGTTGTAATTAAAGTACTGGTTATAACTAAGTACATAAGTTATTTGAGGAGTGCTGTTTTCAGTTCTTAATGCTATATATGATGGATTTACTGCTGCAGACATGGTTGCATTTTGATTACCACCAGAGATGTAATAGTTTAAAACATCATTACCAACCTGATCTGTTCCTACTTTATATGTAATATTAGCTGAACCTGCCGAATAGATATTGTCAGCATTAAATTTGATACTACAGGTATTTGCGGCATATGCTTTTAAAATTTTATTTGCACAGTCGCTATTGTCTATCGTTACTTTAGGATTGTCTGAAATTGCTGTTATCTGTCCAAGAGGTATATCTTGACTACCATTATTAACAACTGTAACTGACTCAGAAGCAGAACCACCAAATGGAACTGGTAGTGTAGCTAATCCACTAAAATTTAAGGTATAAGTATTGGTTGGTATAATTGCCATTGAAACCGGACTACCAGCCTTCAATGAGGTGCTTGTTAATGAAGCACCGGTTAATGATTTACTGGTAGATGCCTGTTGCGTTGTAATACTGTCAAACTGCGGAGTTATATTAGAGTAAACTGTTGCATTCCCGTTAGCACGCACCAAAAATTCTACTGGTACCACTTGACCTGCAGCTACCTGAATTCCATTTAAAAACCCATTGGAAACTTCAATATTACCAGTATCATGATTGGCTAAATATACGCTATTGTAAACAGTTCCAGGCTTACCACCACCCAGCAGATAAGCAGTAACATGTTGAACTGTGCCATTTTTAGTGACAGTATTTAATCCACCACCAAAAAAATTTACACCACCTAGTAACGAAATATCTGCATATTGATAGTTTACTATTGAATGATAAGCTACACTTTTGTTTTCTGCGTCAGTATAGTTCATTTTTACCACTGTAGAGCCCTGAGAACCAGAACTCACTGCAGGCGTTACAAATTTGACAGCACAACTGCCCCCAGCTTGAATGCTATGACAATTATCCGCATCAAGCAGCCTAAATCCTTTATCATTCTCAATCCCGCTGTTTTTTACACCTAGAGTTAACAATAAGCGCGAAACTAAACCATTTGTTGTTTCATGATTTAGACTAAACTTAACTCCATTAATAGTAGTGTTACTGGTATTGTGTACATACAATACACCTTCGGTTGGAGAACCGTTTACAACAGGTACCGCAGTGCTAGTATCAATATACAAAGCTGGGCTAGTTGATTTTGATGAAGCTGGTAATTGTGTAGTGGAAGTATTGCTGCTACTGCTACTATTTGAGCTGCCACTACCGTTACAACCGAGGAGTAAGCCTGCTGCGATACAACAGACTCCAATTATTTTTTTTCTTGTCATTTCAAGACTCCTAATATTTTGGTAAAGTTAAAAGTTTATGTCATAATCTATAACAAATTGCCTGACACTTCAATCTTCTAATAATTGAATTAGTATCATAAGTAACAATAATGCTTGATTGCATGGCATTTTAAAAATACTATTTTAAACGCGAGCTATTATATAAAATATAATAGTATTCCCACAAAAGCAAATTTGCTTTTTCTTGGCAATGATGCTTGGTCTATCGTTAGTTTTCTGATTAATACATCACACGACAAAATTCGTGCTAACACATTGTAAAATATTTATAAAATCAATAATTTCTAATGTGGTTCAAGATGTTGTAGTATAATAGTAGTTCATATATAAAAGGAGATATGAAAAAATGAGCTGGCAAAAAATGATTAATGACTTAGATGCTCTGGATGGGCAGGAGTACCTTCAATTTTTAATTGAAACACAGTTTAAATTTTATCAACACAAAAATCTATTACTAAGCATTTATGATGCTAATTTACGATTATGTTTTACCAGCTCAGCAATCGACAAGTTATATGGTATAAATGGACAAAATCACATTGGTTTACGCCCAACTGAAATGAGTCACTTTACTGAAGTAATGGAATTTATGCGTCACGGTGAGGAAATGCTTAAACTTTGCCTTGATAGTGGTGAAAGTTTAAACTGTTTATTGTTTGGGAAGTTTCGCAATTTGATTGGTGCGGTACATACTAGTTTTGATCCGATTTTTGATTTGCGCGGACACACTTGTGGTGTTAAAGTTCGCTCATTTGACGCGACTTCACTGATATTTGGAGTAAGACATTTATTTTTACAGCCAAAAAAAGACTCTTTGAAATATGATTTATCTTTATTGAATGGCAAACAACAGCAAGTACTGTTTTTATTGGCATTGGATATTACCCAACGCGAAATATCTACAATTATCGGGATGTCACGCGGAGGCGTTTCAAGTATTATAAGTAAAATTTGTGAGACTTTTAATTTTACTTTTGATTCATCTAAATTTTTGGTAGATACCATCGGAAAAGAGCATATCATTCAAAGCTTAAATCAGCCAGAAATTTTGTTTAAACCTTTTTATGTCAGAATTCCTCAATTAACATTTGATACGCCAAATGCTTCATTATTTGAAACAGCAACTGAAAAGACTATCTCCTGAGTTTAAATGTATTAGATTTGATTGATGCCGTCAAACAATGTTCTTATTGAAAAGCTTAATTGCTATAAATTTTATAAGTTGTATTTTATATGCAACTTTGTTATACTAATGACTATGTATAAATTAATCATAGTTGATATTAAATGAAAAAAGATATAACAAATAGAGCAGATATTGAGTTGCTGATAAACAGCTTTTATGAAACTGTACAAAAAGATGCCACCATCGGCTATTTCTTTAATGATATTGCTAAAATTGACTGGAACACTCACTTACCACAGATGTATAATTTTTGGGAAAGCCTTATTTTCGCTAAAAAGGTCTATACTGGTAACCCCATGAAAAAACATCTGGAGCTCACAAAAAAATCTCCTCTTAAAGCTGAGCACTTTGACCATTGGATAAAATTGTTTTATCAAAATATTGATAAGCTCTTCAGCGGTGCTAATACCGAACGGGTCAAAACCTATGCACAAACTATCCGCGAAAATCTGGAGCGCAGAACTAGTGAGAGTATGCTAAAATTCTGAATCCTTGGACGAGATCGTCAGCATTAATCAGATAATTCAGGAGCAGAATGACAAACCAAATTTCCAATAATAAATTCTCATTAGATGATCTCTATACTTTTATTAAGACTGTCGAAATCGGTTCTTTTACACATGCTGCCAAATTTTTTTCAGTTAACACAACAACAGTCGCACGTAAAATCTCTAATCTCGAAAACTCACTGGGTATTAATCTGATCGAACGAACCAATAATTCGTTCCATGCTACACCAATTGGAAAAAACATTATTGAGCAAGTAAGGCAAGCTAATTTTAGCCTTGATCAACTACAGCAAATAGTTAAAAACGTGGTCTATAGTGATTCAATACCAGGAAAGATATTTTTCTCGCTGCCTCCCGGCGTTGGAATTAACCATGTTTCAAAGCACATTCATGAATTTGTCCTGGCAAATCGTAACATTCACCTTAATATCAGCTATCAGAGTAAGGAACCAGAGCTAGTTAAGGATAATATTGATGTAGCACTGATTTTTTACCCATCAGAGAAACATGTCAATCAAAAAATTAAAAAAATTGCCGCGTTTAAAGTGAAACTTTACTGCACAAAAACTTATATAGAAAAATATGGCACGCCACAAACCCCAAATGATTTAATTAACCATCAATGCGTAGGACTATTAACTGACAATCTAATCGTAAGAAAAACAATAGCATTTACTCACCAGAGGACTGGTGAAATCATCAACGCTGAGATGCCAAACAAGATTACCACTAACAATTTAATGAATAATTTGGAGTTGATTAAATCACATGAGATGATTGCTGCAGTTTGGGAAAAAACTTCTCTACCTCATAATCGTGATTTCGTACAGGTACTTGCAGAATATGAGGTCGAACCAGTCCATCTTTATTTATTAAAACACCCTTACCGGCAGGATAAGAGTATTGATTTATTGGCAGAATTTATTGAAAAAATATTCAAACGCGATAATTGATATTACCTTAGTTAAACGTAACATTAAATAATCGCTGATTGTTAAGGATAAGTTGAGGTACTTTATTGATTAGACCCAAATAAAACACCTGTGAAATCAGCTTATTGCGGGTATCTGCATCTACCTTAGGAAAAATCTTTCTGGTAATAAACTTGGATACACCAGCGCGGGATAAAAACACTCCAACCAGCTGAAGAAGCTCTGATATCTCTTTATCTACTTTACCCATGACAATCAAAAAAATTACCAATTCTTCCAACTCTGAAAAGATGGTATTATCTGCCTGAACTTCATTAACCAGAATAGCCGAGGTATTTTCTGCGCGGTTTGAAAAAATACTAAAATCAAAATTAAGTACCGTATCACTAAGAGTAGTATCCAAAATTAATCCGGAAATTTCATCATTAATGATAATCGGCTTAACTTTGTTTTTAGCTATTATTAGTTTATCTGCTGATTTAAGATAAGTCGAATAATTGACCTCCGCAACCGCGCCACTCAATACCTGAGCATTTAGATCATAATATTGCGACGACAGATGTTTTACGGGAGAATCAATGTAGTTAAGTCTTTTGTCAACCACTTCTGCCAAGCTTAGACCTACCGCATTAAGTAACCTGTCACCCATAAATCTAAAATAGCATTCTTTATCGCAAATTTGCACCGACGAATTACTATAAGTATGCTTAAAAACATCGACAATCTGCTCTAATGAAGTCACCATTCTTATTTCCTTCTCACTAACAAAGTTCCTTACATAGTGAGGATTATAATTCCAACTTACTACCACTGTAAATATCAAAATCCGCAAGCATTGCTTGCAATTTTGCAACCCCGTCAGTTCATTGCCCGCGAATATTGCGCTAACAGACAGCTTTAGAAAGCATATTTCAATCCCATGATTTGAGACGCATCTTAAGCTACCTTACAATGTAATAAATTTACTAAAACTTTATCAAATAAAACACCTAGATGAAGTATACTGTCGAGTTAATACTTTAACCTTTATCCAAAATCAAAAAACCTTCTTTTTTGTAGCGGATACTTTAATTCTAACTCAGGTATGAAATATGGATCAAAACATCAAATATAACTATCATTACAGCACTACTCAGAAGAAATTATTAATTACCCTCTTACTCTTACTGCTATTTGTTACCCAAGCCTCGACCGATATTTATGTATCTGGATTACCACTGATGGCGCGGGAATTTAATGTTACACCAGCAAAAATGAATATGACGATTACTTATTATGTCTACACTCAGGCTTTTCTATTTTTGATTATGGGACCAATCAGCGATTTATGCGGACGGCGAAAAACTATCCTGATTTCACTAATCATATCAATAATTGCAACCTTTATGATTTCTGAAGGCAGACAGCTTGACCAGATTATATTCTTGAGAATTGTTCAGGCAATTGGCAGTGCGTCAATCTATATTGTTTCACGGCTGATAATTAAAGAAGTCTATGATAAAGAAGAAATTCTCTCGGTTACAGGGCTATTTTTACTTGGTTTGGTGTTATCGCCAGCTTTAGCACCGGTTATTGGTGCGATTGTTATTAAATATCTGGATTGGCGCTGGTGCTTTAGGCTAATTGGAATAATTTCAATACTACTTACGTTCTGCGGATTCTTTGTAATTAAAGAAAGCAATCATGAAATAGATAAATTTCGCCGTGAATTTATGCCACGTAAAATGCTAAGAAACTATCTGAGTGTTTTGACTGACTGGTTGTTCATTCGCTATCTCGTGGTAGTTGGAGGAACCTTTGCATCTTTTTATGCTTTTATTTCAATGTCTAGCTATATGTACATCAATGAATATCATATTTCAAACATCTACTATTCATATTTATTCACCTTCATCGCATTGGGCTATCTAATTGGCAATAAAATAATGATTTACCTGAGTAAGCGCGGCAAAAGCAGCCATTATTTAGTCTTAATTGGAGTAAGTATTGCTATTTTTGTAATACTACTCACTGCGGCATGTATCGTACTCAGAAACTATACGATGCTATTTATTGCTTTAATTACTCTTTCTGGCTGGTTAATTCGGCTGGCAACTGCATTTATTAACCCCCCCATTCAAGTTGGAGTAATTCACGCATTCCCGGCACTAAGTTCATACGCGGTTGGTTTACTTAGCTCATTTCAGTATGTGTTTGCCGCATTTGGATCTTGGGTTGTTGGAATAATGCCCTTTGAACCAAGCACCAATATTATCGCAACAACAATAATTTTCACTGGCATTACGATTATAATGTTTTTTCTGATAAAACGTCAGGAATTTAAATAGATAGTGAATCAAATATAATTTGTAATCACTAATGAAATTAGATAAAAAAAGCTGAAGCAACTTTTATTAGTTACTTCAGCTTTTTATTAAAATATCAGTTGTACTGATAAAGGAAAAATTAGTTGAAAAGTCTCAATGCACCCGAAGTTTTATCTGCAACCGCCATTGAAGTTGCTTTAGCAGAAGAAATAACAAATAATTGATAAACTTGCTCAGGAGTCAGAGTGCCATTGGTTTTTTTCGCAATTTCATCAAAATTAAGCATTTTGTTTAAATAAACGTTGTTAGCCTTATTAGTTTTATACAAATCATAATCACAAATATCATAATCTTTTGTTGTATCTTTAAGTTTTTTACCAGTCAGGCTAACATAAGTAATATTTAAAGCATCACCAATAATATTATTTTGATCCGCACCAAAAATATTAAGTGCAGTACGTACTTTTGAACCTGGTTGGGATGCCAATAATAAAGACTTCAATCTCGGATTGTTAGTCATAGCCGTACTAAAACCATCTCTAAAGTTATCCATAGTAGCATCGCAAGTTTTATAATTAATATTCCCATCAACTACTTTCTTGATATCAGATTTAGTATCAGCTTTTTGGGTAGCAACAAATTCGTTAACACGACCAATAAACTGGTCTTCAGAAAAATAAGTAGCATTTGCTAAAAATACATTTGCAGTAGTCGCAACCGCACCGACTGTAGCAGCATAAACCTGAGCCTTCTTGTCTAAATCTTTGCTGGTATTTGCTTCGTGAGATACAATACAGTCAGCAACTTTGGTAGTATTAACTACAGTTTTTAGCCATTTAAACAGACCTTTACCTTTTTGTACTTCACTATTCTCGTAAGTACATAAGAATAAATTTGCCTCACGATTTACAATATAATATCCACCCTGATTATTACCTTGATCGCTAAATAGCTGCATACGCGTGTTTTGATATTGATTAATTTCTGATTTAGCTAGATTAAGATTTTGCGCCATATCATTTCTGCTAGCACCTGACTTAATGTTGGTAATTGCCTGATTTGCTTTCATAAGGTGTGGTAAAGCTTTTGCTTCATAAGCATTCAGAAATGAAACCATCACACTTGAGTTACCGTTAGCTTTAGCAGAATAAACCAGTTGCGTATTGAATTCATTATACGAACTATTTTGTACACTTTGTGCGTTATTTACTTTAGATAAATCATTTGACACATTATTGATAAAGTTATTAAATGCCGTTGTGGTTGGGGTAGCAGCAAATACCGTGCTAGAAAGAGTTGCAACTAAAGTTCCGATAATCATTTTTAATTTCATTGTTGTTCCTTTATTAAATCTTATATGTTCATTTATGGACACTGTGAAGCATTATCAAAAATCCTCACCTGACCATGAATATTTATCAAGGACGCAATTATATAATTCTATACTTAAATTTTCTGTCCCTTGGTGAGACAATTAACGGTAATTCCATTTTTAGCTGCGATGTCTCATATCAAACATTAAATTCTTCATCACTCACACTAGTTTTAGTTAAAATAAATTTAAGGATGTACAAGAAAATCATAACAATCAAAACGGCAAACAAAGTATAAATAACCCTATATTCAATCTTATAAATCGCTTCATTATTCATTATGGCAATTGTCAATAGTACAGATAGTGTAATCAACGCCGTAAATGAACCATAATGGCGCGAGATAGCAATAACGGTCAGATAAAAGACCGGAAATATCATTAATGCAAAAACTAATTGGCTATGAATAAGCAGGCAGCAAGCCAAAGCAACTCCACCACCGATTAAAGTACCGATGATTCTCAATGTAATTCTGGAGATTGAAATCGCATGATTGCTCTTTATGATCAAAAAAGCAGTTAGAGGTAACCAATAACCATTGGTTAGATGATAATGAATTGATATGAAATTACATAATACTACTGTAGATATCATAATGGAATTGTAAGCTGTCTTGTGTATATTAATCTCAAGATAAGGTAAATTATTGATAATGTTTTTTTGATTACTGTTTAATTTAGCTTTCTCCAGCACGAATATTCTGATAACGCCACTGAACACAATTAGCAAGCCACCAAATGTGTAAGATAGCGAATATGTAATAATCGTATTGATACTACTGGCTGGCATCCCACTGCCAAGAATGAACCCCTCAAAAGTATAAAGAAACAACCCTGCGATCAAGCCATGCGACTGATTGGAGAAAATTACCCATGGTAGAACAATTAAGATGCAAATTGTTGACAGCCAGATATTATTTGCAGAAAAGCAGCCAACTCCATAAACAACACCTGAGGCTATAGAAGTGATTAGTCCATAATTTATCCGCTGAACTGGATGGTACTGATTCGAATTAAAAGACAGCATTACACTATTCATTAGTAAGCCCGTCATTATAATAATCAGCTCAATTTTATGCAATTTACTAATATACAATAATGCCAGAACTAAACCAAATAGTGACGTTTGAAGTGCGATAAGATTTATTTGCCGATCATCATCAAAGTAATTTAACAGTATTTGTTTTAGCTTCATCCAAAGTTACCTTCAAATAAATTATTATACTTCAATCTAAATATTTTTGAAATAACTATTGACAATTAGTTCAAACTTGAATTAATATTACGCCAGCATAGTTCAAGTTTAAACTAAATTTAAAAAAGATTTAGCTTGGTATTAAGGCAATCTGTAGATTAATTACAGCAGACTTAGTACAGACAATAAACAATATAAAAGGGCTACAATGCAATTTTTAAAAATGGTTAGAAAACTAGCCACCGCTTTTCAAACAATAGAACAAATTGGATCTAAGCATGTTCGTACTCTTGGTGTGACACCCGGACAATTTGATGTTATAGCAACATTGGGAAATCAGCCACCAATGAACTGCAAAGAACTGGCAGAAAAAACTCTTATGGTTAAAGGTAACTTAACAGTTATTTTAGGTGGTCTGCTAAAAAAAGGACTAATTAGTAGAAATGTTAATCAAGACGACAAAAGACAAGTAACAATTTCACTAACAAAGGCAGGTGAAGATTCTTTTGTAAAAATCTTTAATGAGCACCTAGAATATTTAGAGCCTCTGGCAAATTCATTTAGCGAGCAGGAATTAACTGAACTGATTAAATGTTTTGACATGTTAACTCAAAAATTCCATGCTTTTGATGCAAAAAATATTTAAAAAACGTTAGAACTCTAAATTTAAATCTTTTTAAAAGGAACTAAAAATGACTAAATTATTATATATCAATTCACATCCTGGTAATACGGAATACTCAAAATCGCAGCAGATTGCCGAAGGTTTTTTACAAAGCTATTTGGCAAAACACCCTGATGCGCAAGTAACCAAGCTTGATCTATGGCAACTTGATGCACCGGATGTTGATTCAGTAGTTTACAGCGCGTTTGGCGTATTAATGAGTGGCGGATCATTTGAAAATCTTACGGCAGATCAGCAACAAGCTTTGATGAAGCGTCAAGCGGTAATAGATCAGTTCATTGCACATGATAAATATATTTTTGTAGCACCGATGTGGGAATTTAGCTTTCCTGCGGTATTAAAAAAATATCTTGATATCATTTGTGCAGCCCGCCAGACTTTTCAGTATAATGATGCTGGTCTGCCTCTTGGACTATTAAAAAATAAAAAAGCAGTTTTTATTCAAGCAAGTGGTGGAATTTATACACCAGAGGCTCGTGCAGGATTCCGTCCAATGTTAGCAGATCATCCACAAGCAGAAGAATTATTGGCTACTTTCGATCAGCTGGGTAATTATGGTGAACCAATCGTTCGTGCAACATTAGCAATCATGGGCGTACTTGATTATCAGCATATTATGATTCCGCTACAAGCAAAACCTGATTATGCAGCTACAGAATTTAACTCTTCATTAACAAAGGCTAAGCAATTAGCTGTAACTTGGTAATTTTTTTCTAAAGGAAAATACAATGAAAAAATATCTAATCGCACTAGGTCTTTCTGCCGCATTTAGTGGTTTTGCGAATGCCGAAACCTATAACTTGGAACCAACTCACAGCTATGTCGAGTTTCATTATAATCACATGGGATATTCTAATCCATCTGGCAAATGGTACGCAACTGGAACAGTTAACTTTGAAAGCAAAGAGATTGCTAAGAGTTCAGCAAATATCACAATCGCAGTTGGCGATATTGTTACCGGAATTCCAAAACTTGATGAGCATCTAAAAAGCGGAATGTTCTTTGATGTGAAAAAATACCCTACAGCTAAATTTGTTGGCGATAAAGTAAGCAATATTCAAGGTAACCAATTTGACTTGAATGGTCAGCTAACCGTACATGGCGTAACTAAACCAGTTACTTTACATGTAACTCAAAATAAATTGGCGCCTAATCCAATGAGTGATATTCAAACTGCCGGATTCAGCGCGACTGCCAGCATCAAACGTTCTGATTTCGGAATTGCTAACTATGTCCCTGCAGTTAGTGATGAAATCAATTTAAATATTGAAGTTGAGGCACAACTCGCAGCTAAAAAATAAGCTAATTATGCAAAAAGGTTAAGACTCTCTCTTAGCCTTTTTTTCTTAAAATTGCTTTTCTTAACCCTAGACTTCTGTACAAATCTCAATTAGAAAACCATCTGGATCTCTTACATAAGCTACAATTTGTCCCCATGGTTTTTGCGTTGGTTCTTTTACAAGAGCAGCGCCAAGAGAAAGCGCCTTTTGCACCAGTTCATCAACCTTATCTGTAATAAAACCAATTTCTATAGCAAAAGGCCTAGCTGTTAAATTACTTTCAATAAAACCTTCGGTTAAATTTTGAACAGCTAATTTTTTTGACGCAAAAGAAATAGTAGTTTCACCGGTGCTCAATTCACCATAATCATTTTCAGGTGTTACAAATTTTCTTGAAAAACCAAATGTATTTTCATAGAAAACAACTGATTTTTCTACATCCTGAACATATAAAATTGTATATCCAAATTTGACCATTATTATTTATCTTTTAATTGTTTTAATAATTCTATCAATAAAATAAACTTTGCCCTATCAGTTACGAAACGCCCAAAATTTACTAATCAAGAATGTCACAAACGGAGCAATCAAGGTTGGCGCCAATCCCCAATCCGGACTAAGTAACAATATCTTGGTGATAAAACGTACTCCACCAACATTAATTGCCATTCCTATCATTGAAGTTACCAAAAACTTCACAAATTCACGCTTGGAATAGCGATGTTTTTTAAAAGTATATTTGATATGTCCGACATAGGCAACAAACATCCCGCCAATACTTCCTAATATCATTGCAACTGATGGAAACACACCAAAATAACGATGAGCAATCCAATAAATCAAATCCTGTATAATTAGCGCAGAAATCCCCACCGCACCGTAGACCAGAACCTCGCGGACGTGACGACGCTTGATTTTCTTAACATGTTGTTTTATCATTTACGCGGAAATCCCTTCTTGGCATAAACTTGTAACAAGGATACGGCAGCTGGAGTGACACCAGAAACCCGAGAAGCTTGACCAATATTTTCTGGCATTAACTTGCTTAATTTTTGCACCACTTCAGTCGAAAGTCCACTGATTTTACTGTAATCAATGTTGTTCGGTAACTTAATCTCGTCTAAATAGGCAAGTTTGCCGACTTCTTCTTGTTGACGGGCAATATAACCAGCATACTTAATCTGAATCGCAACTTGCTCACAAATCCGCTCATCGTCACTTACCGCTTCAGTAAATCCCGGCAGTTGTGCCAGAGTTGGATATTCAAATTCAGGACGCTTAAGCATATCATGCAGTGAATATTCCCGCTCTAAAGGACCAGAGAATAATGCCTCAGCCGCAGTGCCATTGATATTTGCTGGATGAACGAAGATTTTTTTCAGGCGCTCAATTTCGCCAAAAACCATATCACGTTTATAACAAAAAGTATTCCACTGCTCATCACCGACCACACCAAGATTACGTCCGATTTCTGTTAAACGCAGATCGGCATTATCTTCACGCAGCTGCAAGCGGTATTCTGCCCGCGAAGTAAACATCCGGTATGGCTCGCTAACTCCCTTGGTAATCAGATCATCAACCAACACACCAAGATATGCTTCATTACGGCGTGGACACCAAGCTTCTTGCTCCTTAACCAACAATCCTGCATTTAATCCCGCTAGCAGACCTTGTGCTGCGGCTTCTTCATAGCCAGTTGTACCGTTAATTTGTCCAGCAAAAAACAAACCTCCAATTAGTTTGGATTCAAGACTTGATTTAAGGTAGGTTGGATTAAAATAATCATATTCAATTGCATAGCCCGGACGTAAGATGTGGGCATTAGCCATCCCTTTCATTGAACGCACTAGACCAATCTGAATATCAAAAGGCAGCGAAGTCGAAATTCCGTTTGGATAATATTCGTGGGTAGTAAGCCCTTCTGGTTCTAGGAAAATCTGATGTGAATCTTTATCCGCAAAGCGATTAACTTTATCTTCGATTGAAGGACAATAGCGCGGACCAACGCCTTCAATAACCCCAGTGAACATCGGTGAGCGGTCAAAACCACTGCGAATAATGTCATGAGTCTGAGTATTAGTATGAGTTATCCAGCATGAAATTTGTTGTGGATGATCTTCACGTTTACCCATAAAAGAAAATACGGGTGTTGGGCTATCGCCCGGTTGTTCCTCAAGTACGCTAAAATCAATTGTCCTACCATCAATCCGTGGCGGAGTTCCGGTTTTTAGCCGTCCAACTGGTAATTCATAATCGCGTAAACGTTCAGAAAGTCGAATTGAGGCTGGGTCACCAGCGCGACCACCAGTATAATTTTGTAAGCCGATATGAATTCGCCCACCCAAAAATGTACCGGAGGTCAAAACAACTGTTTTAGCTTTAAAAATAATTCCACTTTGGGTCATCACGCCAGTTACATGATCATTTTCAATAATGATATCGTCAACTGCTTGTTGGAATAAGGTTAAATTTGGCTGATTCTCTAGCGCATAACGAATATAGGCTTTGTATAATATTCGATCAGCTTGGGCACGAGTTGCTCGTACTGCAGGACCTTTGCTACTGTTTAAGGTGCGAAATTGAATTCCGGCATGATCTGCGGCGCGTGCCATAATTCCACCTAATGCATCAACTTCCTTAACTAGATGCCCCTTGCCAATCCCACCAATTGAAGGATTACACGACATTTGCCCTAGTGTTTCAATATTGTGGCTTAGTAATAAAGTTTGTAAACCCATTCGACTGGCAGCCAGACAGGCTTCAGTTCCAGCATGACCGCCACCGATCACAATCACATCAAAATGTTTATCAAAAATCATAATTCTATCTGTACTTTTTATTATTAAAATAAGGGCTTATTTTAGCACAGCCGACTTGATTAAGATTGATGTGATTTGCGGGAGGAAAAGCAAGCCTCCAAAACTTTACTCAAACAGATTACACGGTCAATCAATTTACAGGAGCTGATGCTATAGTTTTAGCACTTGCAACCGGAGTGGAGCTTGTAGCATTTGTGGACTTAGCTAGTTTATATTTACATTTTTTTAACTGGTTATTAAGAAATTTACAGATCATATAGCTATTTTTATCATCCTGAAATTTAACTACATCTACTGTAAATTGAGATGAACCATCTACTTGATTATAATCCATTGAAGAACCAGCATTCGCATTATGCATTTGAGCATTTTGATTCGGCGTTGGTTCGTCATGTTCAATTACTTTCGCATTCTTACAATTCATCAGTAAATTGCTAATCGTGCTTTGTGGGGATATTTTCTTCCCATTACAAGTAAAGTGCGTAGGATCTTTGTAAAAACTTGAATTAAAGTCCACGTCAGTCATGGCAAAAGATGTAGTCGCCGTACATAAAACAAGTAATGACAAATATTTTTTCATGAATTTCTCCTGTTATAAATTTACCACGTATAGTATACACCTGATTGTATTTTAATTGATAATGTCCTCTCATAAAAGAGCCTGGCTCAATCGTTCTACCACTGCATTATAGCACATTTAGCACTTTACGCGGTTAACTCATACTTATTTTGCAACATTATACAACACTAAATCATGATTATTTAGCTACAGAGCAAAACTCATATTAAACAATCGCCTGATGATAAAACGCGAAGTTTTGATAAAAAGCCAAGAGGTATACTTGAAATGGTATTTAAAGAGTTTTTTGAAATACGGTAAAGCCCAAGACTCAAAGGTAAAGAGTTTGAAATGAGTGTGCTTATTCAATCGGTATATTATTTAATATCTTGCGCAAATAGCCATTATTAAAACCACTATACTGATTACCTGTATTGTAGGCACTAAGCGCTTGTCGTAATGCAAGCTGTGGATCCTGAGTACGTTTTTTTGCTGCCATATAATTTTTAGTAAGAATATCACCACTAACCCGCAGATTCAGACATGGATCAAAAAGCTGTTCGGGTTTTAATTTATATTTCCTGATATTGGCAATATTAACTTGTCCCAACCCAACGTCAAAATTATATCCATGTTTATCCAGATACTTCACCCACGCAATCGCCTGCGATTCGCTTTTAGGTTGGTATCTTAAAATTGCACCGTTTAAACCAATTGCCAATGGATTACCTTTAGATTCAGTTTTGACCAACGTCACCATTGTAATAGGCGCAACAGTTGGGCTGCATTGTTTGGCGAGTAACATTAAATCAAGCGGCATGAATTATTTTGCTCCATATTCTTTCAAAAATTAATTCAATGCCAATATTTCGCCAATAGCTAATTCACGCAGCCGTTGATTTGGTGCGTCAAATAACTGTCGAGTTTTCTCAATTGGTTCTCTAAGTGGCTCATCAGATAAAATAAAGGTTGCATAATGCATTGGTATCAAATGTTTAGCTCCTAAATCAAGATATGCCTGATAAGCTTCTTCTGGGTTTAAGTGGCTGCTTTGCATGATATAGCGCGGAGTATAAGCACCAATCCCGATCATTGCATAATCAATCGTCGGAAAAAATTGTCCGATCTCCTGAAAATGTCCACCATAAGCACTGTCACCCATAAAATAAATGGTCTTCGCCTGTGTTTGGATAATAAAACTTCCCCACAGCCGTATATTACGATCTTTTAGCGTACGGTTTGACCAATGCTGTGCAGGCATAAAATAGAATTTAATCCCATCATCAGAGATTGGGAACTGCTGATACCATCCAGCTTCAACTATCTGATTAGTAATTTTCCAACTACGCAATAATTCTGCGGTTGCCAATCCACAATATATTTTGGCATATGGATTTAACTGGGTTAGTTTACACACTGTTTTTTTGTCCAGATGGTCATAATGTGCGTGACTGATTAAGATATAGTCAATTGGTTGATATTCTTCAGGGCTAAATGGAATTTTGGCACGACGTTTAACTAGGGGTATTTTGCCAAAAATTGGATCAATAATGATATTTTTACCATTTAACGTCAGTAAAAAACTGGCATGACCGAGCCAGGAAATTTTAGGTGCAGTATTACAAAAAAGCTGTGGATCTTCAATCAGAGGAACATGGTAACGTGAGTAACGGTTGAGAGTTTTTTGTGGTCGATAACTAAACTGCCAGCGCAAAATTTGTTTCCAGTGTGGCGGAGTGCTCGCTTGATAATTGCGAAATTTCCCTTGCCTGATTTCATTGCCCGGATATTCAGGCTTGATAGTTATTAACTCTGGATTGTTTAGGTATTCAAACATCATCAAATTTCGGAAAAATAGGTCTGCAAAATCGCACAAGCAGCCAATTGGTCTAATTTACCTTTTTGCGCCTTCCCATAAACCGACTGCTCTTCTAAGAGCATCGCGGCATCTGCCGAACTAAAATCCTCTGTTATCAGCGTCACTGGTAAATTAAATTTGCGCCCGAGCCGTTTGGCAAAATTATTAATTGTATTAATCAGCTGAATTTTTTGAGGATCATCACTGGCGCTGGGAATCCCGACAACCAATAATTGCGGTTGCCATTTTTTTATAAGTTCTTCTAGTTGATCGATTTTATTCCACATGCCCTCACCTGTAATAGTCACCAGCGGATGGGCAATTTTTAACATAGTATTACCTGTCGCAATTCCGATTCGAGCTTCGCCATAATCAAAGCCCATCAATACCTGATTCGCAGTTTGCTCAGGCATTCCCACCGCCATTAAAATCATAGTAAGCGACATTGTCAATTCCAGCCAAACTTAAAGCTAATTGATAGCGTTCTTGTGGTGTAACGGCAGCCAAAATACGACTTGCCGGACTATCAATTACCAACCAATTATTAAGACGCACTTCACGCTCTAGTTGAAAACTATCCCACATACAGTAACCGGCAGTAAGCATTACTGGCTTAACTACATCTTCTTGTGCCATTTGTTGGATCTTGTGGCGGCTACCAGTTAAAACCCAGCCAGACTCATCATCCGTACTTTCATGCAAGACAAATCCAGTTTCCAGCTCGACTGGTCCGCCAAAATACAGAGGAATTTTACCCCACTGGTTTTTGTACTGGTTAAAATCCAAATTAGATAATTTACGCTTATCATCGGGTAGGTGCTTATTTATAATCACACCAACAGCACCACTCACCGTGCTATGCTCAGTGATATAGATTACGCTTTGCCCAAATACATCATCCCTAACTGAGGGTGTGGCAATCAGACACTTGCCTTTTAGGTTATTATTTAATTCAATATTCATCTTTAATTGTCTCTCTCTTTTAATTCTTTTGTTGTAACTGCTCACCCTATGCAGTAATAGCTTCGTCGCAAGACTCCTC
>CAYIZV010000041.1:0-26248 GCA_964367915.1 uncultured Neisseria sp. | reverse complement strand
AGCCACTAACAGTGACCTGCTCCGCCCGTGCTAAAGTTAATTCATTCGCTGGTGTATCTTGCGTTATTACTGATCCAGCCCCGATCAAACTACCGTCGTTAATATGCACTGGCGCGACCATCATTGTGCCAGAACCAACAAAAACATTATTACCAATTACAGTTTTAAATTTATTTATACCATCATAATTACAGGTAACACTTCCTGCACCGATATTTACTTTGCTGCCAATCTCAGCGTCCCCAATATATGTTAGGTGATTTACTTTTGAACCAACACCGACTGTACTTTTTTTAATTTCGACAAAATTACCAATATGGGTATCTTCTGCCAATACTGTACCTGGACGAAGTCTGGCATACGGACCTACTTGCGCACCATTGGCAACTATAGCGTCTTCCAAAATAGAATAAGGCTTAATTGTAACATTATCTGCGATAGTTACATCTTTAAGTAAGCAGCCCGCACCGATTTTGACATTATTGCCCAAACTAACCCTACCTTCAAAGACACAATTAACATCGATAGCACAATCTTTGCCAGCACTCAATGTTCCACGAAGGTCAATACGATGTTTGTCAACTAAAGTCACCCCTGACTTAAGTAGTTCGTTAGCTTGATTAAGCTGATAAATTCGTTCTAATTGCTCTAATTGAAGCTTATCATTAACACCCATTACCTCATAATGATGTGGTGCCAATATATAGTCAATTTCAACTTCCTGGTTATGCGCTAAAGCAATCACATCTGTCAAATAATATTCGCCCTGATTATTGTTGTTGGATAATTTACTCAACCAGCTAGCAAGATATTGATTTGGCAGAACATAAAACCCAGTATTGATTTCGCGAATAGCACGTTCACTTTGGCTTGCATCTTTTTCTTCAACAATATTGGTAATCCTAAACTCAGGGTCACGTACCACACGTCCATAACCAGCAGGGTTCTCAACTTCGTCAGTAAGCATCACCACATTATCCTGATATTTGGCAACCATTTTTTCTAAGGTTGACAACTCGATTAACGGCACATCACCGTATAACACCAAGGTCAATCCATCATGATCTAAATGCGGCAACGCACACTTTAAAGCATGCCCAGTACCTAACTGTTCAGCTTGCAAAGCCCAAATAATTTCGCTATCTGGATAACTTTGTTCAACCGCAGAACGTACCTGATCACCACCGTGACCATAAACCACAACTAATTTATTCGGATTTAATTTTTGTGCACTGTCAATTACATGATGTAACATTGGTTTGCCACTAATTGGCTGGAGAACTTTTGGCAAGCTGGAATTCATTCTTTTACCCGCGCCAGCTGCTAAAATAACTACATTAATTGTTTGCTGCATTCAATAACCTAAATCAATAAAAAATAACGCACTCAAAATATCAAGAGCAGAATAAGTTGTTATTATACCTTATTTAGCCCCAACCTCCAGTGGGTTTTTCCAACTATCGTAGATAATTGTTCGAGACCATCAAAGCTTGGACGATATTTTGCGCTCTCGCCTAGTCGCAAAACGCAACGTGCCTGTAAATTGGAATAGTTAATTCTTATTGAAGCACCGCCATCATCATTTAAGTTTAAAACCGGTTTTAACTTACCCCAATCCGCTTCAGATTTCAAATCTAGTTCAATCTGGCTAATTTTCTCATTCAAAACGTCATCAAGAAGTAAAATTTTATTGGCATTAACCTTAACTTCATTTCTAAATGAGTCATAAATAACTTCACCTTCAACAAAAATTAGCTCGTCAATCTTGAACAAATGTTTATAGCGCTCGTAATCATCGTTGAACACAACAAATTCGAGCTCACCACTAGCATCTTCAATTCGAATAAAAGCAATTTTGCCACCTTTTTTAGTTGGACGTGACCCCATATAATTAATGATTCCACCAATTAATACTTTAGGCTTGAGTTTGGCATATTTGGCATTGATAATTTCCTGGATATCTTCATCTTCAGTATTAAATTTAGCTAAGGGATAGACTTCCAATTTCTTTACTATATCCTGATATTCATCAAATAAACTACCAGTCAGATAATAGCCAATTGCCTGCTTCTCTAGCGTTAACTGTTCTTTGAGCGTAAAGGCAGGATAATCATCAAGTTCAACCTCGTGAAGTGCTTGCTGATCTTCTTCACCAACAAAAATGTCAAACAAAGACCCTTGATTTTCATTCATCCGCTCTTGATCAATGAAATCAACAATCTTACCTAAATTGTTAAATAATTTGGCACGATTGGCTTCCAATGAATCAAAACAGCCAGCTTTAATTAAATTTTCCAACGTTCGTTTATTAATAACTTTTTTATCGACCCGGCGGCAAAAATCAATAATGCTTTGAAAATGACCATTTTGCTCACGCTCGGCGACGATAATGTCAACTACATTTTGTCCCAAGCCTTTAACTGCACCCAAGGCATAGCGAATTGCGTAAGTAGTAACACCGTTATCTTGGATAGCAACAGGAGTAAAACGATAGAAAGACTGATTAATATCTGGTGGCAGAACCTGTAAATCATTATCTTTGCAATCTTGGTAAAATTCATACAGTTTGTCGGTTTTATCCAACTCTGAGGACAATGTTGCCGCCATAAAACAAGCAGGATAATAAGCTTTAAGTAGTGCAGTATGATAGGAAACTACCGCATAGGCTGCGGTGTGTGATTTGTTGAAACCATACTCGGCAAACATTGCCATTAAATCAAAAAGTTTTTCCGCCAATGCTGTATCGTAACCTTTTTTAGCCGCACCTGAGGTGAAGATCGCACGATGCTCATCCATCTCTTCTTTTTTCTTTTTACCCATTGCACGACGTAATAAATCAGCACCACCAAGAGTGTAACCACCAATGATCTGCGAAATCTGCATTACCTGCTCTTGGTAAACAATTACCCCATAGGTTGGGTCCAAACTTTCACGCAAATCGGGATGAAAATAATCAATTTCAGCTTCGCCTTTTTTACGCTTCACAAAGTCATCCACCATCCCAGAGCCAAGCGGTCCCGGACGATAAAGTGCTAGTACCGCAATAATATCTTCAAAACGGCTAGGCTCCAGTTTAACCAGCAATCGTTTCATACCCTGCGACTCTAGCTGAAACACCGCTGTAGTATTTCCTTGTTGCAGCAGCTCATAAACTTTAGGGTCATTAAACTCAGAATTGGATAAATGTAAATCAATCTGATGTAATTTAGCAATATTTTCTACCGCTTCTTGAATAATGGTTAAATTGCGCAGACCCAAAAAGTCAAACTTAACTAAACCGATTGCCTCAACATCGTCTTTATCTAATTGTGAGGTTTGCATTCCATCAGCTAAGTAAAGCGGACAGAAATCGGATAACTTACTTGGCGCAATCAGTACTCCAGCGGCGTGTTTACCAACATTGCGCGTTAAATCCTCCAGCTGTAAAGACATTTCCCACAAACGGCGCACTTCATCATCAGCATTATCTATTCGTTGTTTCAACTCAGGAAATTGAGTCAATGCATCAATTAAACCATAGCTTTTAGCCGGTGTATTCTCAATCAATTTAGAAATTGAATCACATAATCCATAAGGTAAACCTAAAACCCGTCCAACATCTTTAATCACCGCTTTGGAAGACATGGTACCAAAGGTAGCAATCTGTGCAACTGCGTCCGCACCATATTTATCCTGCACATAATGAATAACTTTTTCGCGTTTTTCCTGACAAAAATCAATATCAAAATCGGGCATCGAGACCCGTTCAGGATTTAAGAAGCGCTCAAAGAGTAAACTATAACGTAATGGGTCAATATCAGTAATCCCCAGCGAAAATGCAACCAGCGAACCAGCACCAGAGCCACGCCCCGGTCCAACTGGAACGCCATTTTGTTTCGCCCAGATGATGAAATCAGAGACAATCAGAAAATAACCTGCAAATCCCATTTGAATAATCGTTTCAATTTCCAGCTCTAAACGTGCCTGATAAGTTGGCAAATTTTCGTTGCGAACTACTTCGTCAGGAAACAATTCCTTCATTCGTTGTTCAAGTCCTTGGTTAGACAACAAAGAAAGATATTCTTCAAGTGGTTGGTTCTCTGGCGTTGCAAAATCAGGAAGGAAATATTTACCCAAAGTAATTTCTAAATTACATTTTTTGGCAATTTCCATGCTATTATGCAGCGCAGTCGGTAGATCACTGAATAACTCACTCATTTCCTGCATGGATTTAAGGTATTGATCTGGGCTATACTTTGACTGACGGTTGCCATCATCAAGCATCGCGCCATCAGCAACACATACACGAACCTCATGAGCAAGATAATCATCAGACGTGGCAAACTGTACCGGATGTGTTGCTACCACTGCAACAGAGCATTCGTTAGCTAATTGCAAACAGGCATTAAAAAAATCATCATCATAGTGTTTCTCAGTTCGTTGCAACTCAATAAAGTAATCGTCACCGAATGATTCTTTCCAGCGCAAAACCTGTGCTTTGGCAGCAGCATAATTACGCTGTTTGATAAATTCGGCTAAATCACCAAAAACACCACCAGAAAGCAGGACAACATCTTTATTTGGCGATTCCTGCAACCACTCTTCTTTGATATGTGGCACATCCAGAATTTTATTTTGCACATAAGAACGGCTTATCCAGTCACAGATTTGCCGATAACCCGCTAAATTCTTTGCTAGCAAGATCAATTGATAATTAAAATCTTTACCTTGTACATTAACCTCACTACCAATAATCGGCTTAATACCTTTTTCGCGGCAGAGCTTATAAAATTTTACTAGCCCAAACATATTGTGATGATCAGTTAACGCCAGTGCGGGCATCTGATTGGCATCAGCCAGTTTAATTAAATTTTTAATTCTCAGAATACCTTCAGTAACTGAAAATTCACTGTGAACCCGTAAATGAACAAAATCATGCATATTAGTTTACAACGCCAAAAATAAGGTCTTAAAATTATCGCGTAAATTCGCCGCCGCGCTGATTAATTCAGAAGATGGTTGATAGTCTGGGTGGATAATTTCACCCCAAATAGGATTAGGAAAATGTTTATCATCACTAAAGCGCGGAATCACATGCCAATGAATATGCGGAGTAACATTACCAAAGCTGGCGATATTAATTTTCTCTGGATTCAGAGTTTGGCGCAGAATTTGCTCGCATTGGATCACTGCCTGATATAAATTCATATTCTCATCGAAGCTTAAATCAGTAAGTTCTTTCAGATGACGATTTAATACTACCCGTAAATATCCAGGATAATCGCTATCCGCAACCAAAATAACTCGATATGCATCACAGTTATACAATACTTCACCCCCACTATTTTCGCAGAAAAAACACTCACTCATCGTCGCTCCTCATTAAGCAAATCACACAGTTAAACTATAGTTATAATTTAAAAACTGAGTATCCTGAACAAACCCGAGCTTATGATATAACCGTTGTGCAGCAAAGTTATCCGTTGCAGTTTGCAAGCTAACCCACTCAGCACCAGTGTTTTGACAAAATACAAGACTTTGCCGAATAAGACTGCTTGCAATTCCTTGAGACCTAAATTCATCACAAACAAAAAGATCATTTAAAATCCAAGCTTTCTTGGCAGAAATCGAGGAAAATATTGGGTATAGTTGTGTAAATCCTGCTAGAGTTCTGTTATCAGTTTCAACAGTAAAAATCACTGAGTCATTATTTTTAAGCCGCTCAGAAATAAAATCTGCAGACTCGTTCAAATTACTTTCTCTGCCATAAAAACATCGATATAAATCAAATAGCTGGGCAAGCTGCTCTGTGTCCGCAATTGTTGCCACACGAACATTATTAACTGTACTCATTGTCGTAACCTTCTTTTAGAGTCATGATACTTAACTGTAAGCATAAAATTAGCGAGTCTCACAGACAAGTAAATCTTTCAATACCCGCGCCACATCATAAGGACTTTCAAGCTCATAGTCCGCAGCTATATCAGGCAGCAGATTACCAACCTTAATCTTGACTATCTGGCTTAATTCTGGATGTTCAAGCACGGATAAATCATTGAAGTCATTAAAAACAAAAGCAGTTTCAGCGGCAGACACTCCAAGCGTAGCTAAAACATCTAACACTGCCGAGCCTTTATGTACCCCAGCAGTTGTAACATCAATATAGCTATCATTTTGCGTCCAATTTACCCCTGGTAAATCAATATTCCGCTTAACCCGTACTGATAGTTTTGCTGGCTTAATCTCATCGAACCATGTAATAAACTCACCCAAATCATCAGTAGTTCTTAAAACCATGATTTGTTCTTGCCAGTACTCAATATTATTTGAATACATAAAACCGCCACCCTCATCTACAGAGTAAAATAGATAGTGCAATGCATCTAAATCAACGACTTTGAAAAAATGTTCAATTTCATGACGTTGCAAATGGCTAACCTGTAAACAATCACCATTTAGGTTTACAACCCGTGCACCACCTTCAATAATTTGTGGCGCTTCAGGATTTAATAATTCTACCATCGGACTTTTTAAGACATTACACAGGCTGCGACCTGTTGCCATTACCCAGTGAACATGCTGATTTTGTTGAATTAACGCACCTAAATCTTCTGGCAAAATATTGGGACTAACAATAGTTGAACCATCTTTATCCATTATTACAGCTTTAATCGTACTCATTTATTAAAGTTACCCTTCTATACTAGAACAGATTCATCACACTGGGTCGTTGCTAAGCTATTCACCTACTAGCTGTAGGCTTCATCGCTTATCGCCTACCAGTATTTCGAATCTGTTCCAGTTTATATTTATCATCTTCGAATATATAAACCAAGTGAAATTATTTTACCAAACGTGAATCAAGCATTAAGATTATTTTTTGTAACGAGGCTTCATTTGTCGGTAGCATATCTGCCAGTTTATATTTGCTAAGCGTCGCAACAAAATTATTACTTGCTTCATCAAGCACAGATTTTAGACGGCACATTCCAGTCAAAGGACAGACTAAATGCTCGCATTGCACAACCTCAAAAGTTGGTTCAAAAGCAGCAATTATCTGATCCAGTGTCATATTGAGGGTTTCAGGATTAATTTTCATTCCGCCATTAACACCGCGATAAGTAAAGATTAATTTTAATTTAGCTAATTTGCTAATGATTTTTATAAGATGGTTACGGAGAATATGAAATTTGTTGACAATTTCGTCAATATTAACCAGACGAGTTTCACCAACAAATGCCAGATAAAGCAAAACACGGAGTGCGTAGTCAGTTTGTTTGTTTAACTGCATCACAAATTCCTTTGTTTAAGTATCTGGCACCTGTTGATTTTAAACATTTACTGTATTTCAGAATCTGACTTTGGTAAGTTTAAAAAATCGCTCAAATCATCAATTGCCTGTTGAAAGTTAATTACTTTGATGCCATGAATCCCCAATGATTTAGCCACCGCAACATTAATTTTATTATCATCAAGAAAAATGCAATCGGTAGCAGCCAAAGAATGTTTATCTAATAAAAATTGATAAATTTCAGGATCAGGTTTAGCTAATTTGATGTGTGATGAAATAATGATATCATCAAAAAGATGCCAAAATTTATGCTCTTCAAATAAAGATTGGAAAATTGAACTTGGCATATTACTCAAAGCATAAACATTGTATCCCAATTCTTTTAACTGTCCGATCAGAGCAACCATTTCAGGAATCGGACGTAAAGCAATAGCAACGTTCTGCAACAAAGCTTCAATTGCCGTAATTGAACAATCAACATTCAAAGCCATTTGTTCTTTTAATTCTTTAGTCGAAAGCAATCCCTGATCATAAGCTTGCCATTCACGCGAAAGAAAAGTTTTTGCCATCATTGCTTCCATGTTTGAAACACTGAAAACACTACGTAAAATATGCTCAGGTTGCCACTCTAAAACCACATTACCAATATCAAAAATTACATTCTTCACTACTTGCGTCATTTTGCACACTCCTAATTAGTTTACATTCACAACCCCGCTTGGCTAGCTCAGAACCTGCATGAAATTCTCCGATCAATTCCAATTAAATTATTCCAAACAAGTCCCTAGCGCAAGCGTTCCAAAAAACCTTCCAACTCATCGACTGAGCTATAATTGATCGTAATCTTACCGTGCCCACCACGATTATGTTTAATTCCAACTATCATACCTATTTTATCCGCAATACTTTCTTCCAAACGTGATATATCCGGATCTTTGCGGACTACTTTAATATTGTCTGCTCCATATTTTAATTCGTGCAAAATTTTAGCAACTTTATTTTCTACTTCTGCAGTAGTCAGTTTTTTGGCAATAATCTCTTCTGCCAGTAATAATTGATTTTCTTCGGAAAGTGGCAATAATGCACGGGCATGCCCCATATCAAGCTTTCGTTCCAACAGCATATCTAGTACTTGAGTACTTAGATTCAATAATCGTAAGGTATTGGAAATATTGCTTCTCGATTTACCAGTTACCTGAGCCAAAGCTTCATGAGTCAAGCCAAATTCGTCAATCAGCCGTCGATAACCTTGTGCTTCTTCGACAATATTCAAATCTTTCCGCTGAATATTCTCAATCAGCGAAACGGCCAATGCTTCTTCATCACTAAATTCACGAATTATCGCGGGAATATTTTCAAGACCAGCAATTTGGGATGCGCGGAAACGACGCTCCCCTGCGATCAATTCATAGCGTTCAGGTGCGATTTTTCGTAGCACAACAGGTTGAATCACGCCATTATGACGAATCGAATCCGCTAATTCTTGCAATTCTACTTCATCAAATACTTTCCGCGGTTGATATTTGCCAGGTTCAATTTTGCTTAGTGAGATGTCACTAAGTTGATTTAGTAACTCAGTTGCGTCATTGGAAGCTTTTGCTGTACTATCTTCTACGTCCAAATTAATTTTTGATGCTGATAATAACGCATCTAAGCCTTTACCTAAGCCTGTTAACTTTGCCATTTGCTCTAACCACCATAAATAAAACATTTTACCAATTGCTCACACTAATACAAGCGCGTAACTAATTATCACCATCAATCATTCATTTCACGCAAGCGCTTTATTAATTCACGAGCCATTCGAATATATGCCTGTGAACCAACTGCTTCAATATCCAAAGCAACTGCTGATGTGCCATAACTTGGCGCTTCAGCTAATCTCACGGTGCGAGGGATTGAGACATAAAATACCTTATCATCAAAATACTCTACCAGCTGTGCGGATACTTGCAACGCCAGATTATTGCGTTTATCATACATGGTACGTAAAATCCCAAGCAGCTCAAGTTCAGGATTTAATTTTGCTTTCATTAGTTTAACGGTATTAAGTAGATCTGTTAATCCTTCCAATGCATAATACTCACACTGAATCGGAACTAAAACATAATCCGCACTACTCAAAGCATTTAGAGTCAACAAACTTAACGATGGTGGACAATCGATCAAGATTAAATCATATTTTTCTTTGACATTTTGTAGAGCTTGTTTCAAACGAAATTCACGCTCTGCCAAATCAACTAACTCGATCTCAGCGCCCGCCAAATTACGATTGGATGGTAGTAAATCAAATTTGCAGCTCTCAGATTTCACAACTGCATCTTCCAAGGCAACATTATTGATTAAAACATCGTAAACACTATATTTCAAATTATTTTTGTCAACTCCAGCGCCAGTAGTGGCATTAGCTTGTGGATCTATGTCTATCACCAAAACTTTCTTACGACTTTGGACTAATGCAGTGGCTAAATTAACAACTGTGGTAGTTTTACCGACCCCACCCTTTTGATTAACTACAACTATGACATTTTTCATCTACGCTTCATCTCTATCAAAAATCGTTTTGCGTCCAAATATGGTACATTTAATTCAGTCTGGCGACAAGCAAAACCATCGATTTCTTTCATTTCGTTAAGCCCTCGCTCTGCTTTCATTGCCTGATAAAGCCCATTGTCCGCCAATAAATGCTCAGTAAGCCTAATAAATAATGCTAAATCAGCGAAAGCACGCGAAGTAATGCTTGTGAATAATTGATCAGGCTTGTATAATTCAACGCGTTTACAAACTACACTTAAGTTATTAAGATTCAATTCAATTTTCACTTGTTGTAAAAAAGCACTTTTCTTGCTATTGCTGTCCAAAACAGTCACGTTGGACTCTGGCAGCATTACAGCTAAAATAATTCCTGGCACGCCCATTCCACTACCGACGTCAAGCACCCGTGCATTTGCTGGAATATGTGCAACCAAGCTCAAACCATCAAGCAAATGCTGAATAATTAGCTCGCGAGGATTGGTAATCGCTGTCAAACTATAAACTTTATTCCAACGTAATAAAATATCTTTATACGCAACTAACTGTTTTAATTGCTTCTCCGTAACACTCAATCCTAACTGACTAATTCCATCAACTAATAATTCGCTCAATCGACTATCGTTCATTACGATGACTCCAGCGCTCTACACTATCGCCACTGACATAAAAAGGTTCATTGGAATAAGCAAACAGAGCATAATCACCGGCAGAATTACCATAAGCATAACTATAACTGAACGATAAATGATTATCCGCCAGAAACTGCTTAATTCTGGTTACTTTTTCCTTACCATAACAGTTGCGCGTTTGTAAACAGCCAGTTACGCGATTGCGCTCATTAATATCAAGCTCAGTAGCAATTACATAATCTAATTTATGCAAACGCGCCCAATAACGAAGATAGACACCTAAATTAGCACTAACCAAAACTAAAGTATGACCGTGCTCACGATGCCACTCTAATTTTGAGTAGACAACTGGCTTAAGGTATTTATTCAAACGAGTCAGCGCGAAATTCTTGGCTTTTTGTTCAAGAACATAGCTCTTCATTCCTGCAATAACACGTTGTAAAGTTAGTTGCTTAGCTGTCTCATTATTGATAAGACGTAAACCATAACGGATCACTATTGGCAATAAACTAGGAACACAGCACAGGAAACGCCAAATTCCGACAGCATAGATTAAAAATGGAACCAGCGTATCCCGATCGGATAATGTCCCATCAAAATCAAAATATGCGACAATTTGTCGTCCTTCCTGCATCTTAACGATCTCCCATACTTGCCAATAATTCGGCTTGGTGCTCGGCAATCAGTGCGTTGGTTAACTCATCCAAATCGCCATCCATTATATATTCTAGTTTATAGAGGGTTAAATTAATCCGATGATCTGACATCCGTCCTTGTGGGAAATTATAAGTTCTAATCCGTTCAGAGCGATCGCCCGAACCAACCAAACTCTTACGCTGAGCTGATTCTTTGGCTTGCTGCTCCCGAATTTGTGCATCCTTAATCCTAGTTGCCAATAGGGAAAGTGCTCGTGCTTTATTTTTGTGTTGTGAACGATCATCTTGGCACTCAACCACAATCCCTGTCGGTAAATGAGTAACGCGAATTGCTGAATCAGTCTTATTAATATGTTGTCCACCAGCACCGGATGCGCGGAAAGTATCAATTCTAAGTTCAGATGGATTAATTTCAACCTCAGCAACCTCATCAGCTTCAGGCATAATTGCAACTGTACAGGCTGAAGTGTGTACCCGACCTTGCGACTCAGTAGCAGGAACACGCTGCACCCGATGCGCACCAGATTCAAATTTTAAGCGTGAATAAACTCCGCTACCCATGATTTTAGCCACTATCTCTTTATAACCACCAACATCAGATTCAGCAGAAGAAACTACCTCAACTTGCCAGCCCATGCGTTCTGCATAACGAGAATACATGCGAAATAAATCACCAGAAAATAAAGCAGACTCATCACCACCAGTTCCAGCGCGAATTTCCAAATAGACATTTTTATCATCATTGGCATCTTTAGGTAACAAAAGCTTTTGTAAATCAAGCTCAAGTTCTTCCATTTTGGTTTTTGCTGCTGCCAATTCGCTTTGGGCAAATTCTTTCATCTCTGGATCAGACAATAATAATTCTGCAGTTTCCAAATCTTCAGCACATTTGGTATACTCAGCAAATTTCTCTACCACAGGAGTTAGCTCAGCATACTCACGATTTAAACGAGTAAACTCATTCATATCATTTGTTACTTCTGGCTGCGATAATAAGCCAGATAATTCTTTCTGACGCTCACCCAGTATCGTTAATTTATCAATAACACTTTGTTTCATTAAATACCTCTAAACTTCCAAACCATATAAATGCCCAAGTAAATTAACCAGATCATCTTGCTGATGTCCGCTACTGGCACATATATTTACCGTTGGATTATGTAATAAACGGTTGGTCAGCTGTACTGATAATTGCTTCAGCACCTCACTTGGCGACTCACCATTTAATAATTGTTTTTCTGCAGCAGCCAGACTTTCTAAGCGTATAGATTCAGCCTGCTCACGTAACTTACGAATCAACGGTGCAAACCCTCGCTTACGTAACCATGACTGGTAATCCTCCAATTTAGCCGCAATAATCCCTTCTGCTTCAATCGCCGCCAGTTTTCGTTTTTCAAGCCCGACATCAACCAATTTAGCAATGTCATCAACAGTGAAAAGATGGACGTTAGCATGCTGCTTTAATTTGCGCTCAACCAGCAAAGGCATTGATAAATCAATAATTAGCTTTGCATTATTTTGGCTAATATCCTGTTGCAACATTGTTTCGGTCACCAATGGTGAATTACTCGCACAACAAATAACCACTGTAGCATAATCATTGATTATTTCAGCCAGATTAGTAAGAGAATCAACCGAAGCCCCAATTTTTGCCGCAACTAAACCAGCATTAGCAACACTACGGTTAATTACTAATTTATCACCTAAATCAAGGTAAACAAAATGCGGAGCAATCTGTTGCATCATTTGCCCAGCACCAATAAACAGCACATTGCGATTAGGTAATTTATCCAAATATGCCGATACATAATTGACAACCGCGTGCCCCATCGAAATTGCAACATTATTAATTGCCGTATGGTTGCGAACCTCTTTTTCAACTGCCAGAGCCATCTGAAACAAACCTGCCAGATTACTTCCCAAGGCAGAATGTTCATGAGCAATATCCATAGCCGATTTCACCTGTGCAACAATTTCGGTCTCACCCAAAACCATCGACTCCAGCCCAGAAATAACCCTGAATAAATGATGGGCACATTCGTATCCCTGATAGACATAGCTATGCTGACGAATCGTCCGCGGACAAACATTATGCATGTCACACAATGCATTAATCACAAAATTAATATCATTGGCAATGCAATATAGCTCGGTTCGGTTGCACGTTGAAAGCAATACGACTTCTTTGACAATCCCAGAATTAACCAAGCGTTTTAAAACCAACGGAACTTCTTCACTTGCAAAAGCCAAGCGATCACGTAATTCAAAATCTGCGGTTTGATAATTCAAACCAAAAACTAAAGGTTGTAACATAAAATTCTTATTTGTAAATTATTCCAACTATACTCGTTGTGTCACCATTTTGACAATCACTATGAGCCTGTATATAAAAGCAAACTACCACAATATGTGAGCGGTTACTCTATTTACTGGGTTTAATATTGGTATTGATATCTTGAATAAACTTATCGTTAATACTACCATCCAAGTAACGTAACTGAATTCGTGCCATAAGATACTGATAACGCGATTGCTGATAAGTCTGGAATGTTTGGTAATAATTTTTTTGTGAATTTACCAAATCAACACTATTACGCACTCCTACCTGATAACCAAGCTGATCCGAATCAAGCTTGGTTTTAGCAGATTTTAGTGCTGTCTGTTGCGCTTTAACTAAGCCAACACCATTGAGTACTTGCCAGTAACTATTACGAATATTCTGATCAGTCTGTCGTTCAACGCTCACCAACTGCTGCTGAGAGGCAACATAAGTAGCACGTGCTTGACGAACCTGAGCATTAACACTACCACCAGAATAAATCGGTACATTTAATTGCAAACCTACTCCACCATTCGCATAACTAGATAATGGAGTTCCCGGCACACTGGTTAACTGTTGTACTTGCGCTGCTGTTGCATTAGTATTATCTAAACCTCCAGTATCTTGATACTGATATGTTCCATTCACATTCAGAGTCGGTAAATGCCCTGATATTGCAATATGAACATCTTGGTTTGCCATTTCAACCTGTTTCTGTGACACCTTGATATTTAAGTTACCCGATTCTCCCATTTGCGACCACTTATCCGGACTTTGCGGATTTGGAGTAACTAATTTAAGATCATCAACAACCGGTTGAATTTGTTCAGGATCCAAGCCTGTGATATTTTGAAAAATATTTTTCTTATAAATCAGATCATTAGTCGCCTGAATCTCTTGTGCTGCGGAAGAATCGTAACCAGCTTGCGCATCATTCACATCAGCAATCGTAACCGTTCCAACTTCAAATGATTTTTTAGCCTGATTCATCTGCTTTTCAAGCGCTTCTTTAGTCTTAGTAATGGAGAGCAAAGTATCTTGTGCATAAAGCACATCCATATAAGACTGTGCAACTGTTACAAGTAATTGTTGCTTAGCATTTTCAAGCTGTAAATTACCAATTTGAGCAGAATATTGCCCTTTAGAAAAAGTTGAGAATTTACTCCAGTCAAAAACCACCTGCGTCAACTGTGCAGAATAAACTGGTTGGTGATAATAAGCTTCAATTCCACCTTGATTGAAATAATTTTCAGAAAGGCTTGCCGAACCACTAATTTGCGGCAGCAATTTACCCAATGCAATGTTTTTCTGTTCAATAGTCGCGTCACTACTCGCAATTTGCTGTAAATATGTGGCATTATAGCTCAATGCCTGCTGATAGGCATAAGCCAAATCATAAGCAAACACTTGAGTTAAACTACCACTAAACAATAGAACACTTAATAGTTTTTTCATACGTTAACTTCCTCTTTTTGGGGTTTACTCACCTTAAATGCCCACGCATACAAAGCGGGAAGAAATACCAAGGTTAACAGTGTGGCAACAAATAACCCCCCCATTACCGCTACTGCCATTGGACCCCAGAAAGCACTACTAATCAAAGGAATCATCCCTAAAATAGCCGCGGCGGCTGTTAGCATAATCGGTCTAAAGCGGCGTACTACCGATAGTTTTACAGCGTCGTATGGAGTATCACCATTTTTGATATCACCTTCAATCTGATCAATTAAAATTACCGAATTACGCATAATAATCCCAAGTAAGGCAATTACGCCTAACAATGCCACAAAACCAAATGGAGCATGTAACATAATCAATGACAAAGTTACACCGATCATCCCAAGCGGAGCCGTTGCCAAAACCAATAATGAACGTTTAAAGCTATTTAACTGTAGCATTAGTAAGGTAAGTACAATTAAGAACATTACTGGATATAACGCAGCAATTGGAGCTTGTGCTTTTTGCGATGATTCAACCCCACCACCCATCTCGATATGATAACCAAGAGGAAGAGTTTTCTCCAACTCTTTCAATTTAGGGTAAATTTTGCTCGCAATATCATTACCCTGCACACCAGCAACAACATCAGAACGAACCGTAATTGAAGGTACACGACTTCGGCGATATTTTAAACTTGGTTCAGTAATAAAGACCGCTTTAGCAATCTGTCCAACCGGAACAAAAGCGTTACTTGCAGTTTGAATCATTAAATTACTTAAATCACTCGGCTGGGTTCTTTCAGACTTATTCAACTCTGCGACAACTGGAATATACTCATCCCTGTCCAAATAATAAGTCATCGTTGAACCTGACAACAAAGTATTCAACTGTTGCTCTAACTCGCTTGATGAAAGACCAATTTCCTGAGCTTTATTTTGATTAACTTCAAGTCGAATTGATTTTAAATCATCACCCCAATTATTATTAACATTTTTAGTGTATGGATTTTGCCTTAAAATACTTTCAACTTGTTCAGAAATACCCAGTAACTCCTTGTTATCAGTTCCTGATATCCTGAACTGGATAGGATAACCAACTGGAGGACCAAGCTCCATTAGCTTAACTCGATAACTAACATCAGGATATTTGGTTGCTAAAATCTGATCCAAGTGTTTTGCAACTATTTCACGATCTTTGCCACCTTTGGTCATAATCAAAAGCTGGGCAAAATTTGTATTTTCTTGTTGAACATCTAAAGTTAAAACAAACCTTGGAGCACCAACTCCAATAAAGGTAGTAACAGCCTCAACACCACTTTCTTTCAATACCAACTTTTCAAAGCTACTTGCCTGCGATTCTGTATTGTAAATTGACGATGAGTATGGCAACCACATATCAACTAAAAGCTCAGGACGATCTGAAGCTGGGAAGAACTGCTGGGCTACAAATAAGCGGAAAAGAACTAGTGATAGTATGAATATACCAACTGTTCCCAAAACTACGCTTCTTTTAAACTTAAGAACTACATCTAAAAAGTCTTTAAATTTATTATATAGCTTGGTATCAAACATGTCTTTGCCTGCGTGAGCAGCTGCCATTTTCCGATATTTCTCAACAGGTAAAAGATGAAACCCTAGGTATGGCGTAAAGATCACCGCAACAAACCATGAGACTATCAATGAAATAGCCACTACAGAGAACAATGAAAAAACATACTCTCCAGTAGTTGAACTATTTAACCCAACTGGCAAAAATCCGGCAACAGTAATTAAAGTACCAGACAGCATCGGAAAAGCTGTTGAAGTATAAGCGTAGGTAGCAGCCTCAAATTTATCCATTCCCTCTTCAAGCTTCTGTACCATCATTTCTACTGCAATGATTGCATCATCGACCAAAAGCCCCAATGAAATAATTAATGCACCAAGTGAGATACGCTGTAAATCGATCTTTAACATCATCATGATAATAAATGTAACCGATAATACCAATGGAATAGTAATCGCAACAACAATACCTGTCCTAAAACCCAAACTTACGAAACTAACCGCTAATACAATCAATACAGCTTCAATCAGACTCTCAACAAACTCCTCAATTGCTTTATCAACCACATGCGGCTGATCTGATACTACATACTCGTTTATTCCAACTGGAATTTTATCTTTAATACTCTTGTATTTATCTACAATATCTTGACCACTACCGATGACATCAGCATTATCTTTTAACACTATACCCAGAAGAATTACTGGTTGTCCGTTATAATGAACCTTAGTTGATGGAGGATCAACAAACTGGCGCTTAACATCAGCAATATCACCAAGCCTAAAAATTTTACCATTGACGGCGATTGGCAAGCTCCTGACTTCCTCGAGGTTTTCAAAGTTACCAGTTACCCGCACTTGAATTTCATCGCCATTGGTGTTAAAACTCCCTGCTGAATTAACCGCATTTTGGTTTTGAATTGCGCTTAGCACCTGATTTAGGCTGACACCTAAGGTTGATAACTTACTACTATTGATATTAACCGTAATTTGTTCAGTCTGAGTTCCAATTAAATCAATTTTTTTCACACCATCAACAGAAAGCAGCTCCCGTTTAACACCCTCAATAACTCGACGTAATTCCTCATAATTGTAACCAGTTGCCTGAAAAGCAAAGATATTACTATAAGTATCACCAAATTCATCATTAAATGCAGGTCCAATTACACCTGGTGGCAGGGTTGACTGAATATCACTAATTTTTTTACGTACCTGATACCAAGAATCGGTTACATCACGCCCGCGAATAGTATCCCCTAATTCAACAGTAATAATTGCTGAACCCGGTCTAATTTGTGAAGATGTATTATCTAAAGTTGAAAGTTCAAGAAGCTTTTTCTCAATTTTATCAACTACCTGATCTTCCATTTGCTGCTCAGTCGCACCTGGCCACTGAACGGTAATTACCATGGATTTAATCGTAAAATTAGGATCTTCACGTTGATTTAAGTGAGTATAACTATAAAAGCCCGCAATAAATAACAGGATTAGAAAGTATTTAATTAGCGGTTGATTCTTTAGCGCCCATGCGGAAAGATTTATATCTTTAAGTGCCATATATAGTGTTACCTCGGTGACTTGATATGAATAAAGCGTATATTATAACAGATAATAACACCCTATTAATATCTAAGTTTTGCACTCAAAGTTACCTGCAACAACTAACTATAAATATTGAATATCTCATTCAATTAATAAGATGGGACCCACATAATCATCCAATTTGAAAATTTTAATAACTAGTATATTCTAATTATATCTAAATACGGTATAATTAGGTATATGCTTATGCGATAGATGCTGCATGTAAATAACTAACGAGGAATAGATGAAGAAAATAAAAGCATTGGGATGGTTAATCATATACTTACCGCTAGCAAATGCAGGCAACACAGTTGCTTGGTCAAGTGCCAATCAGGCCTACAACCAAGGAAATCTAACAACTTTAGCAAGGCTCAGTCAGACATACCCTAACGATCAGGTTATTACTTATTTAAATGCAGCAGCCAATTTAAGTAGGACCAATCCTACAGCCGCGCTTGAATTTGTTCAGAACAATCCAGAAAACTTTTTCCGTACGGACTTAGATCACCAATTACTTAGTTATTATTTCAATAATCAAGCTTGGGATAATTATTTAGCTATCTACGCACAAATGGAATCAAGTCAAATCAATACCAATGAAACTTGTGGCTATGATATCGCCAACTTTGCTTTAGGTAAGCAACAGGTCAGCCAGAGCGACTTTAATTATTTAATAGCGAATAAAATGCCTTTGTGGTGTATTTCGTTGATCGCTTCCAAATTAAATAATGGAAGTCTGGATAAAAAATTACTTACTCCGTTTTTGTATAGCTTGATAAATAATGATCAAACCTTTCAATTTAATCAATTGGCAGATAATTTAAATTATGGCAAAGTAAATTTTTCATCAGGAAGCTCAACAAGTAATCCTTCAAACAAATATCAAATCGTCTATCGAATTGTAAATTTAGCCGTAAAAGATCCACAGCAAGCCTATAATGAAACAGCAAAAGCAAATGTCGATCAATTTACCAAAGAATATCTCTACAATCAAGTCGCTGCCAATTTAGCCATTAAACAATACTTTCAAGACTCACTAACTGCAATTGAAAATGGTAATAATGACTTTCTTTCAGATGATGAATATGAGTGGCGGGTACGAAGCTATTTAGCAGTGAATAATTGGAGCAAGGTTTATGCAACAATTAATATGATGCCCATAAAACTGCAAAATAAAAATTCATGGTTATATTGGAAAGCGTATGCTGCCGGAAAATTGGGGCAAAAAACAACAGCACAGGAAGCATTACAGAAAATTCCAGCTAACTACAGCTATTATTCATTACTCGCACAATCTGAGCTACGTACACCATTAAATCCACAACGTTCAGTTACTCAAAGTGCGGGCAGTGATGCTGAAAAAGCTAAAGAAATTCAACTTTCTTTTGACTTATATCAAATTGGTAAACAAATTAATAGTACCACCTTCGTACGTATGGCAACTCAAAGTCTAAAATACATTATTACATCCAGTAATGATAGTGAGATTGCATTAATTAGTAAAAAAGCCATGGATTTAGGATGGATGGAAATGAGTATCAATGCAGCGAACAATCTTGCACAGCCTGATGCTAGCCTAAGTTTTCCATTAATGTTTAGCCAGCAATATAAAAAATATAGTGAAATCAATGGGATTGACATGAGCTTTTCAATGGCAGTTACGCGTCAGGAAAGTCGTTTCAACCGTAATGCACTTGCTTTTGATGGCGGAGTTGGATTAATGCAAATTATGCCGGCTACTGCATCGTATATTGCCAAAAAAATCGGCTCAGATAATTGTTATAAAAATTATGAATGTAACATCAAATTTGGTTCTTGGTATCTGGGACACCTTAATAATAAATTCGGCAATAATTTAATCTACGCCAGCGCTGGTTACAATGCAGGTCCGGGACGCGCTCACCGCTGGCAGCAAGCTTTTCAAAACATGGACAATCGTATACAGATCGAATTAATTCCGTTTAAGATTACCCGTGATTATGTCCAAAAAGTACTAACCAACAAAGTTGTGTATGATGCTAGACTGAATAATAGTCCTAAAGTAGACATATTAAAGTACTTAAACCAAATCAACAAACAGGATAGTACATTCATTGTAGATGATGATAATAATTTAGGCGACTCAAGTGGTCAAACGCAATAATCAACTGACGGTATACCCGCAGTATTTGATTCTTGGATGCGAAGGATTGATAAAATATATGACGCAGTTCAGGATTCAAAGACGATGAATATATACCGTGTAGGTGGCTATGTTCGAGACAAATTATTAGGAATAAAACCACATGATTGTGACTATGTTGTAACCGGAAGCTCCCCAGATGAGATGCTAGAACTGGGTTATACTCAAGTCGGCAAAAGTTTTCCCGTGTTTCTTCATCCTCAAAGTAAAGAAGAATATGCTTTGGCAAGAATGGAAAGAAAAATTGCACCTGGACATACTGGATTTATCACTAACAGTAGTAAGGAAGTAACCCTCGAGCAAGATCTGTCCAGACGTGACATTACAATAAATGCAATTGCTGAAGATGCAGAAGGTAGAATAATTGATCCATTTAACGGAGTACAAGACTTACGAGACCGTGTTATCCGCCACGTGTCACCTGCATTTAGCGAAGACCCATTGCGGATTTTAAGAGTAGCCCGTTTTGCTGCACGCTTTAATTTTGATGTTGCAGCTGAGACTATGAAATTATTGACCAGCATGGGTATCAATCAAGATGGGTTGACGTTAAGCCGTGAACGAGTTTTGAACGAACTTGATAAAGCTCTAAATTATAAATATAGTTGGCGTTTTTTTAATATATTAATTGAAACTAAAAATCTAAGTGTATTCTTTCCTAGTCTGGCTGAAACTATAAAGGAGCAGAGCCAGCAAAAAATGCTGATTTCCACTTTAGAGCAGCTTCAAGATATCAAAAGCAAATATTTAGCATTGGCATACATACTTACTGTCCGTAATCTACAGCAGAAAATCAATGAATTTGCCAGCGACAAACAAACACTTAATCTTATGAAACATGCCATTCTCATCTTTGAGTTTTTGACCCATACGCGGAATAATAACTTAGCTGGAGAACAACTTCTTGATTTACTAAAAAAAAGTAATGCATTGCGAGATAGCAAACAATTTACGTTCTTACTACAATTAATTTCTCAATTACCTTACTTTCAAAATAAAGTATCTCGTTTAAACCTTGAATTTTTGAAGGAGTTATCGTTGAGACTAACTCAGTTAGATTTTTCTGATCTAACACACAATAGATCATTAAACCAAAACATTGCCCGTGCAGTTTATGCCCGCCAATTATTGACCATTAATCAAGTTAGGACAAATTATGGCATCTAATACTTACATTGAACATATAAGCTTATTATTGGATATATTATTGATTGTTGGTGTTATAGCCTGTTCAATCAGTGGGTGTCTAAGAGCAATCGACTCAAAAATGGATATTACCGGAGCATTATTGCTAGCTTTTGTAATTTCAAACGCGGGAGGAACATTTCGCGATTTAATTCTGGGAACTACAGTTTTTTGGATTAATAATCACCTATATGTCTGGCTAAGTCTTGGAGTTGGGGCAATCACCTATATAATATTTTACTTAAATCCGAAGCTATTAGCCAATCGCAGATTAACACAATTAGTTCTTTTATCTGATGCTATTGGATTAGCCGTATTTTGTTTAGCTGGTGTTGAAAAATCATTCATAATGGGTCAGAATTTTTATATTGCAATTATTTTAGGTATCTGGACTGCTGTTGGAGGTGGCGTAATCGCTGATGTAATCGCAAATCGTGTACCATTAGTATTCTCCAGTGAACTATATATTACGGTATGTTTCTTGGGTGCTATTTTATATATCGTTTTGTCAGGTTTTATGTTCCAAGAGCTTGCTGGATTTATTGCCGTCATTTTTATGGTTACGCTCAGAATGATGAGTGTTAAATATCATTGGAAACTACCTATTATCAATGCTTAAGACAAATTTTCCATACAAATGTCGGATTTTGGCACATGTTTTTTAATTAACCACTTCAGCAGGTTATGCCTTTTAATCTTTTTTTTGCAAAATTGGGTTTGACAGCATTAACAAGCTTTGGTATAACTACGTCTGTATATATACTAATTTTAATCTATTTATTGGAGCTTTTTATGAATAAGGCAGAATTAATTGAAGCTATCGCTACTAGTGCAGATATCTCTAAAGTTAAAGCTGGTGAAGCAGTTGATGCATTTGTAACGAGCGTTACTGCTGCATTAAAAAAAGGTGAAACTGTGACTTTGGTTGGTTTTGGATCTTTCTCTACGGCTGAAAGAGCAGCACGTGTTGGTCGCAACCCTAAAACCGGTAAAGAGATTAAAATCTCTGCTACAGTAACGCCTAAGTTTAAACCAGGCAAATCTTTGAAAGAAGCTGTAGCGAAAAAATAATCGTAATTTATGAAAAAGATGCTGTGAATTACAGCATCTTTTTTTATTTCCTTATATCTTGTTATCTGATTAAGTATGCTAAAAATTAAAAATCTTCTTATTCTACCGATCATAGCCCTAACTAGTGCCTGCTCTACCACCGACTCTAGCTCTGCATATAGCCGCAGCCATAAAAGCACCAGTAAAAAATCTAGCGTACCCAAAGTACCACCCAAAATAGTTCCCGGTGGGACTGGTGACAATTGGCGTTATTTGGGAAGTAGCGAAGATGGATTAGTTGGTAGTGAAATCAATGAATCAAGTATTAGTAATGGTAGTACAAATAAGTTTCAGGATCGTAAAACTATTGTTGATCAATCTAAATTTAATTACCAAAACCTAACCCCAAAATATAAATATAACCTCTCCTGGTGGCGAATTGATTGTGCACAAAAACAATATGTTATTGACTCTAGCAGCATTTACGATGTTTATGGAAACTTAATCAAAAACTATTATTTTAATAGTGATTGGAGCAGCATTAATAGTGGCTCTATAGTGGATAAGCAATACAATTACATTTGTAAAGGCGATGGACGTAATATTGGCTACTAAACTTGATGGGAGTGCTTATATTTGTGGCGATAAAATAAAACAATCTTTACCATTATAGCCAGAAGCAATAAAAATAATATTCCACCAATAACTGGATAGTTTGCATAGCGCTGATAAGGCGTCGTACCAATTACTCCCTGAACGTAATCAATCAATACTCCAGATTCAAAATCAGGAAGACGTGATTGAATTTCACCATTTGGTTTGATAATCGCACTGCTACCAGTATTGGTACCTTGAATAAAGTAACGTTGATTCTCTAAAGCCCGTGCTTGTGACAGCTGAAGATGTTCGTCTTTCGCGTGAGTATTACCAAACCACACCATATCGCTAATATTTGCCATAATCGTGGCATTAGCAGCACGAGCCACTAGCTCATTGGCAAAACCATTCTCATAACAAATATTAAAAGCTATTTTCTGATTGGCTAAAACAAACGGAGCCTGATTCAAACCACCACCGCTAAATCCAACCATCGGTAGGCCAAACAGGTGATATAAGCCACCCCAAAGCTGCGGAAATGGTGTAAATTCACCAAAGGGAACCAAATGCGTTTTAGCATAATAAGGATGACCTGGCTTACTAACCTCAACAGCAGCACTGGCATAGTCACCAGCGCTATTAATGATCTGAGGCATACCAATCACAAGCTCCGCACCATTGGCTTTAGCCAGTGCAGTTATATCATGCAAGTAATAAGGAGGTAAATTATTTTCAAAGATTGGAAAAGCCGTTTCCGGCAAAATAATTAAATCAGCTTTAGTTCGAGCAATAATCTTGGCATACATATCCAGATTACGCAGGAATTTACTACTATCCCATTTTGTCTCTTGGTCAATATTCCCCTGAACCAAAGCAACCTTAATTTGCTTTCCATATGGCTTGGTATATTGCTGATTATTAAGTCCATAACCAATGATTGCAAGCAGCATAAAATAAACAATAGAGAGACGCAGTCCCCGCGTAATTTGCGGTGCATTACCCAATAAATTTTGGCGTTTGTAGATTACGATAAATAAAAAACCTATGACACTTAATGTCAACCAAGAAACACCATAAATCCCTAATACAGGAAAATAGCCACTCAAAAGATGATTGCTAATTTGAGTATAACCAATGTCACACCAAGGAAATCCTGTTAAAACCCACCCACGTAACCACTCACCCAAAACCCAACAACTAGGAAAAAGAAACAGGTAATTAATTTCTATAGATTTAGTTCGGATATGCCCAAATATAAAAAAGGCTAAACCAATAAAAAAAGCCATCACAGCAGAAAAAGCAAATTGTGCAATCACCGCAACAATAAAGCCAGTTTTAATAATGTAATTTAATGAGTAAAATATCCAGTAAAGCTGAGCGCTGAAATAGCCCATCGCAAAACAAGCAATACCTAAGTAAAGATGCATTTTTCTTGATTTAGACAAGGACTCTTCATAAATCCACAGTAATATCAATAGTGAAATGATAATAAAGATACTCTTGTGATACGGAGCAAAGGCAAACATACTGAGGATGCCAGCCAGAAACAACCAGAGTAGATTAAATTTTGAAGATGGACTATTCATTTATTTAGGAAATTTTTTAACAATTAGCGAACTTATTTTGCGACTATCAGCCTGAATAATTTCAACTTCATACTCATTAATTACGAATGATTCACCACTTTGCGGAATCCTACCTAAATATTTACAAACGTATCCTCCCATACTCTCAACCTTATCATCAATCCAGCTAGAGTCAGTTACATTATTAAACTGCTCCAGACCGCAAAATCCTTTTACGCGATAGATACCTGCTTGAAGCTCAACCACGCCATGCTCCTCACCGTCAATAGCATCATGTTCATCATCGATCTCACCAATTATCTGTTCAACAATCATTTCTAAGGTAACAATTCCTGCCACATTGGTAAACTCATCAACTACAATCGCTAAATGCGAATGACGAACTCGCATCTCATAAAGCAAAGCATCAATTGGTTTAATATCAGGAACAAATAATGGTTGACGTAATAAAGAATGAAGATCAAACTCACCTGGATTAAGAATATACTGGACAATGTCTTTGCTATGAAATATTCCAACTACATCATTGATATTATCATCTACTACGGGAAAACGGGAGTGCCCAGTAGAAATAATTAATTTAATTATTTCATCAACTGAGTTGTTTAATTGAATAACGTCAACTTCGTGGCGTGGCAATAAAATATCTTTGGCACGCATATCACCAAACTGCAAAACCGCTTCTAACAGAGGTAAGCTATCCCGATCAAAAATCCCTGCTTTAGCTGATTCAGATAAAATTTCAACCAATTGCTGACGATTATTAACTTGATTGCCAAATAATTGCTGCAACACTTTATTATTAAATAATTTCATTATCTTCCAAATAGAACAAGCTAAATAACCATACATATTCAAACTGATTTGAAAATACTAGTAGGCGATTAGCAACGACGCTTATACTAAATAAGTGAGAAGCAAACCAACGACCTAAGATGATAAATCTGATTGAATATATGGATTTTCAAACCCCAGCCCACGTAAGACATTAATTTCAATCGACTCCATCTCTTCAGCGTCATCTTCTTCAATATGATTATAGCCCTGTAAGTGCAAAGCTCCATGGATCAACATATGCGCGTAATGTGCCAAAATTGGTTTGGATTGTTCCTGAGCTTCACGAACAATAACCTCATCACAAAGAATTAATTCGCCGCTTAATAATCCAAAAGATTCACGCGTACTTGCATACTCAAGTGAAATCACGTTGGTTGATTTATTAATTCCACGATATTCCTGATTTAATTCCTGAGACATTGCTTCATTAACCAGCGAAATACTCAAAACAACTGTCGCATAACGTTGCTGCAAACTCTTGCGCAACCATTTATCAATCTGCGCACGGCTAGGATGACCTGGTAATACTTTATCGCGAATGAGGTTGAATTTTAACATAACTGGATTGGATGATAAGTTTGAAATATTGACAATTTGAAATAAGCCTATGATAAATACAAAGATTAATGCAAAAGCCTAAAAGGAACAGGAAAAAGAATAGATGGTGCCGCGGGCCGGAATCGAACCGGCACGGGAATCACTTCCCGAGGGATTTTAAGTCCCTTGCGTCTACCTGTTCCGCCACCGCGGCAATGTTAGACACCATCTTTTGGTTTTGTGGAGGCGGGGGTCGGAATCGAACCGGCGTCCACGGCTTTGCAGGCCGCTGCATA
>CAYIZV010000040.1:0-27507 GCA_964367915.1 uncultured Neisseria sp. | reverse complement strand
AAGTAATCGCGATTATAGCTAGGAGTATTGATAAAAAAGGCGACGCGGTGTAGATCAACTACATAAGGAGCTTTTTTTAGCAATACGACAACGCTAGAATTGTGAGCACGATGAGTATAATCATTCAAGAGCGCGCATCAAACACCATACATCCACCTGAGCTGCGCCCTGTTGTTTGCATAATTTGGCTAATTCATTGACAGTCGTACCTGTAGTCACAACGTCATCCACCAGAGCAATATGTTTGCCACGTAAATTGGCTGTAATTTCAAAGGCGTTGGCAAGATTATGCGCGCGTTGTAAACGATTAAGTGTGGCTTGTGGTTGCGTTTCTTTGTGGCGAGTAATATTCAAGATCGGAACGTGAGGGTTTAGCTGGTGAAATTCACGCAAAAGTTCGTGGACTTGATTAAACCCACGAATTTTATGTTTTTTATGATGGAGTGGTACTGGTATAATTGCATCTGGTAATTTAGTCAGATGTGGCGCAATAGCACTCCAAAAGAGTTGACTTAATGCGGTGGAAAATTCAATTTTCTCATGATATTTTAGCTGTTGCAATACTCTATCTAATGGAAAAGCATAGCTATATGATGCAATAATCCGTTCAAACTGAAATTGATGCTCTTTGCAATTGCTGCAAGCGATTTCTTTGGGCGATAATGTCCACAGACAACGCGGGCAACGAGATTTTAGCGGTAGCTTTACTAAAGCGTGATAACAGTCACGACAAATTGCTTCCTGACTAACCGAAGTACATAACACGCACTGTGACTCTGGAATAATCAATTTATCCAGATAATTATTTAATAGGCGATATAATTTAGTGACAGATAACATAACTATTTCTACTCCGCTAATTCAGAAAGTTCTTAATCGTAAATCCAGCGAGCTGATGGCTCTGGAATTCATTTTTAAAGAATTAGCCTCTCGGGTTATTTCCAGATTGGATTATATCAAGTTAACGCCAAATAGGATACTTGATTGTGGCAGTGGCTTGGGCTTTGATCGTGAATTATTGGTACAAAAATATCCTGAAAGTTTATTAATCGAGCTTGATTGCGCCTTGGAAATCTTGCGCCCTCAATTGTCTCCCAAGCCTAAATGGTCGTTATGGCGTAAAGCACCAAGCTGGCAGTTTGTGTGTGGTGATGCCTATCATCTGCCTCTGGCTACTGCAAGTATTGATTTTTTTTATTCTAATTTATTATTGCCATATATTAGTGATATCCCAGCATTTGTTCGTGAAATGCGTCGCGTGTTAGCACTTGGTGGAGCATTTTGTTTTGCTGGTTTGGGTGTTGATTCGCTAAAAGAATTGCGAGCACTTGGTTTGAGTAGTTACCGCTTTCCCGATATGCATGATATTGGGGATATGCTGGTAGATGCTGGGTTTAGCAATCCAGTAGTTGATACTGAGTATATTACGCTAGATTATGACGATTTGCAGACATTGCTTCAGGATATTCGCTTGCTGGGCTGCGGTGCAGCAAATGATTCAAGTTTACGCCGTAATATCATAAGGGAACAATTTAGCGAGCTAGCCGCCCAATTTAAGAATAAATCTAAATTAACTTTGGAAGTATTTGTTGCGCATGGTTGGAAAGATCGCAATAAAATTGAGTTACCGGCAGGGCAGAGTGTTATTAATTTTCAGCGAAGTTAATTTTATACTCAAACTGATTCATCATCCTAGGTCGTTGATTTATTCCTCACCTGCTACGTGTAAGCTTCGTCATAAATCGCCTACTAGTATTTCCACACGCGTGTGTTCGAATCAGTTTAAGTATAGATCGGTGTTGTTTCTTTAGCCATAGTAGTCAGCGTCAAAGTTTAGACACCTGATGGATATGTTAAAATGCATACTGCATATAATATACTCTTCGTCCTTGAGTCTTGGGCTTTGTCAGATTTCAAAAAAGACTCCTTCTGTAGTTATAGCTACACTGGGTCTTCTTCTTTATCAATCTTTCGCGTTCAAGAATCAAATACTATAAGTATATAATCTTTTTATGGGTGAAAAAATGGACTTAATCAAGCAAAATATCGTAGGTGTTTTAGGACTAATTGCACTGTGTGTAGCAATCCCTTTACCACCAAGCCTTTTACAAAACATAATCAATGTATTAGGAATTTCAGCACTAATTATTTATGCCTGGCAAGGTAAAAATACATTCTTTTTTTATCTGGAATCTGTGGTTTTACTTGGAACAATTCTCCAAATTGCTGGGGTTAGCTCTGAAATTACTTGGACGGCACTAATTCTATCTTTCGCAGTCACTACACTTAGGGTTTTGCAAAATCCTGATTATCGCAATTTCATGACCGTCATTGGTTTTGTTGGTTTATTTGGGCTTGTTTTTGGCTATGCGACACTTAATCCAATTGGATATGCTGTTGGAGGCGCTTGTTGTGCTTGGTATAGTATTGCACTGTTCAGACAAGGCATTAAGAGCGGTCTATTATTCTGTGCGCTAAATATAATCTATGGTTCTGTGGCAGTCTACGTAATCTTTAAATAAAACTGCTCACCCTATGTTGTGAACGTCGTCACAAGGCTCCTGTGTACTTCTTATATAAGCCGCGTCGCCTTGTTCCTATTTCTTACAATATATTGTGGCAGTTTGTGGGTGAGTAATTACTAAATAAGCTAAATAAACTCTACATGTACTAATTTTTTGGCAGATTTTCATTAAATGCTTTGCTCATCATAGCGTGCAAATGCTCAGACAGTATTTGTCGGGAGTCGAAATTGCGAGTATCAACTTCGGGTAAAATGATTGCTTTTACGGTTAATTGTTTGGCTTTTACGGTATTGCATACTGTTTGCCACAAGTTATGCCCGTAATAGAGCGCTTCATTCGCAGCTTGCCCATCGTTACGGAAATAAAGTAATACTATAGGAATAATCTTACTCTGTGATTGAAGAGCGGCTTCTAACAACGGAGCTTTGAATGGGAATATCTCTTTACCATTATTTACCTTGCCTTCAGGAAATAATCCGATACATCGCCCGCTATTTAATATCTTGCTTATTTTTTGATTGGTGGGAACAATATCTCTTTTTCGATTGCGATTAATAAAAATAGTACCACCAGCTTTAATTAGAATATTTAATAATGGCCAATAGCGCAGCTCTGCTTTAGCTATAAAACTAATCGAGTATAATGTATCAAGTAGCATAACATCAAGCCAACTCATATGATTGGCAACTACCATATAATTCCTCAATAAATAATTATTGTTGGTTTTATCTACAGTCTCCAAGTTGATTCCACTGATTTTTATGATGGTAAATGCCCAGATGCGAACAATCTTACTCCATATTGAATGTGGCAAAATCCAATAAATAGTAAGGCAAAGTAGGCTAGAAAGCATTGCAGTTACAAGAAGAAGAGTGATTCGTGAAAATGCGCGTAAGTACTCAAACATTGATAAATTCCATTTTTGCTGAAAATTAGGTACTAAGTTTACTAAATAAAACTTTACTATGCGTAAGTTTGATAAAATAGTTCTCTCGTTAATTTTATTAGTAAGCTATGTCTAAAACCGATTATAAGTTAAAAGTGCTTTTTGTATGCATGGGGAATATTTGTCGTTCGCCCTTGGCTGAAGGGATGTTCTATGCCCAGTTACAAAAGCAAAACCTGACCGAACGCTTTATTTTGGATTCTGCTGGTACTTCTGACTACCATGTGGGAGATTCTCCAGATGCACGTGCACTCGCAGTTGCGCAAAAATACAATGTCCAATTACGCCATCTGGCAAGACAATTTCAAGTTGATGATTTTAAAGAGTTTGACTATATTTTGGTAATGGATCATTTAAACTATGATGCAGTACTTAGTTATGCTAAACATGAAGAGTACCATGATAAGGTTTATTTATTTAGAACCTTTGATGAAGCATCTGGGGAATTCTACGATGTTCCTGATCCGTATTATGGTAGTGAAGAAGACTTTGCCGAAGTAGGCGAAATTGCGCTGCGTGCTAGTGAGGGATTTATTCGTTTTCTAGAACAAGAAGGTAAATTATAGTTACAAAAATTAGAATAAAAATGAAAAAACGGCATTTATTAAATGCCGTTTTTTTCATCTGTAATTCAAATATCAGTCATTAAGTAATAAACTAATTGACTCTTCGTTATTAATCCGACGAATTGTTTCAGCTACCAAGTCAGCGATACTTGCAATACGGATTTTATTGCTTACTTTAGCATGCAATATCGTATCGGTTACTACAACTTCATCCAAAATTGAGTTTTCAATCCGTTCCATTGCATCATCAGAAAATACTGCGTGAGTAGCGTAGGCACAAACTTGCTTAGCACCGCGGTTTTTAAGCGCCTCAGCAGCTTTACACAATGTTTTGGCAGTATCGATCATATCATCAATGATAATGCAGTTCTTGCCGCTAATATCGCCAATGATATTCATTACCTCGGCCTCGTTGGCCTTCGGACGGCGTTTGTCAATGATTGCCATCTCTGTACCAAGACCTTTAGCAAAGGCACGCGCACGCATTACTCCACCCATATCAGGTGATACAATCATCAGATCATCATAGTGCTTAGATTTGATATCTTTAAGTAAAACTGGCGAGGCATAGATATTATCAACTGGGATATCAAAGAAGCCCTGAATCTGATCAGCATGCAAATCAATAGTTAGAACACGGTCAACCCCAGCAGACGTTAACATGTTGGCAACCAGTTTAGCTGAAATCGGCACACGAGCGGAGCGCGGGCGACGATCTTGGCGAGCATAACCAAAGTATGGAATTGCAGCAGTAATACGCGCGGCTGATGAGCGTTTTAGAGCATCAATCAGAACCAGTACTTCCATTAAGTTATCATTGGTTGGATTGCAGGTTGGTTGCAATATAAATACATCAGAACCACGGACATTCTCAAGTATTTCTACGGCAATTTCACCATCGCTGAATTTAGATACATTAGCTTTACCAACTTTGATGTCCAAACATTTAGCCACTTGTTCTGCGAATGGGCGATTGGCGTTACCGGTAAAGATCATTAAGTTTTTGCGCATATACATATAGGCCTCAATTGGTTGTGAGCAACTATACTCTTTGTTTTTGAATCTTGGTACTTTGTCGGATTTCAAAAAACTCCTTATGTAGTTTATAATACATTGCATCGTCTTTTTTATCAATCCCTCGCGTCCAAAATCAAGTACTTCGAGTATGGGTTGCCATTGGTTAAAGATAGGCAAAAAAAAAGCGCACATCATCGAATCAGGATGATATACGCTCTTTTTATATAATGGCTGGGGTGGTAGGGATCGAACCTACGAATGTCGGAATCAAAATCCGATGCCTTACCACTTGGCGACACCCCAATAAAAAAATTCTGTTCAATCACAAGCAACCGGTGAAACCGCTAAACTTGCTGCGAGGAAGGTATTATATCTTGGACTTAAGATATTTGCAACATCTTTTGCTAAATTTTTATCAGTAAAGCTTAGGTAGATAGAACTTCCTGAACCTGTCATAACTGCTTTTCCATATTGATCTAATTCGGAAAAAATCGTATTTATCTGTGGGTAGATTTTACGCACCGCGGCTTCTAAATCGTTCTCTTTTTCTGTGATTAATTGTGCCGTTGAGATGTTTTCAGCTTTGCGCAGGTTAAAATTAAGATCTAATGCAGCAAAAATATCCTTGGTTGGTGCATGAAAATTAGGCTTAACAATCACAAAATAGAGTTCTGGAATTTCTATTGGCGTGATTATCTCACCAATTCCCTCAACAAGTGCATTTTGCCCGCGAACAAAAAAGGGTACATCTGCACCAAGCTTGGCTCCAAGTTTAAGGAGCTCAGGAGTAGTTAAACCAGTTTCCCACAAATGATTGAGTATGATTAGTACTGTCGCTGCATTAGAGCTACCGCCGCCCATTCCAGCACCGGATGGGATTACCTTTTTAATCTTGATATTAGCGCCCTTGGTGCAGCCACTATATTCCTGTAACAGTATAGCGGCTTTGTATGCCAAGTCTTTTTGATAGAACCATGCTTGCTGATGCTCAATTAGTGACACTTTGCCATTAAGCGTGATCTGGATGTCGATTTTGTCATATAAATCAATCAGGCAAAACACGCTTTTGAGCAAATGATAACCATCAGGACGCTTACCTATTACTTTGAGCCCTAAATTAAGCTTGGCAGGAGACAGGACGCTGTGGAATTGATAATACACAGTCTATTTTACTAAATCAATTAATTTATCAAAGGCTTCAATAAACGACTGTAAACCCTCTTGCTGTAGCTTATCGCCTAACTCAATCAGGTTAATTCCATTCTGCTCTACTTGTGCCAGAATAGTAGCAGCATTTTGTATTCCATTAGTCAGACGACTAGCAGCATTACCATGATCGCGATAGGCATCTAGCGTTGCATCAGGAACAGTATTAATTGTTTCATCACCGATTAGCTCTTCGATATACAATACATCAGAATAGTTTTTATTTTTAGTACCTGTGCTTGCCCATAGTAAATATTGACCTTTAGCACCCAAATCTTTTAGCTTATTGAAGCGTGATGAGTTAAAAATTTCTTGATAGGTCAGATAAGCTTTACGTGCCAGATTAATTGCTGTTTTACCCTGCAGGCTTTCCGGTAGTTTAGGATCAACTGCACTGTCAATACGCGATAAGAAAAAGCTGGCTACAGTTTTGATTTTATCAATTGGTAAACCTTGTTCAGCACGTTTTTCTAAAGCACTAATATAAGCGTCCCAGATTGCGTTAACTTGTGGCAATGAAAATAGTAGGGTAATATTTACATTTAATCCTAATATTACCAGTTGCTCAAATGCTGCCACCCCAGCTTGTGTTGCCGGAACTTTGATCATTAAATTTGGTGCATTAACGGCATTCCACAATTCCAATGCACTTTTTACCGTACCATCAGTGTCATGGCATAAATCAGGGGATACTTCCAAGCTTACATAGCCATCTTCTGCATTTGAAGACTGGTACAATGGTTGCATAATCGCGCAGGCTTGCTTGATATCCTCAACTGCCATTTTCTCATAGCGTTGAAGTGGTGTAAGATTTGTCTTTTTTAATTCATTTAGCTGTTCTTGGTAACGAGAATCACTTGAAATAGCTTTATAAAAAATTGCTGGGTTAGATGTTACTCCAGCTATACCATCCTCTTGCATCATCTTTTGTAAGTTTCCAGAAGCCAGGAACTCACGTGAAATATTATCTAGCCAAATTTTTTGTCCGTGTTGCTTAATTGCTGCAATTTTACTTGTCATTATAAATATCCTTGTTTTAGAGTATGTTTTTCAAATATCTATTATACCGACAGCATTGAGGTCTGAGAGGATTTTTTTTAGTGCAGCGCAATAATTAATCTAGGGAGTAATCTAAAAATCTTATGCTATACTTACGGGAGAATTTCAATAACATTGTTTTGTCGCTGGTGCGGCGGGAGTTGTAAATGAGTAATGATTTAGATCAATTGCAAACCAAAGAGTGGTTAGACTCAGTTGATAACGTAATTGAATATGATTCGCCGGAACGGGCTGCATATATAGTAAAAGCAGTAACAAAGCATCTGAGCGATAAAACAGGGATTCAATTACACCAAAATATGAATACGGAGTATGTAAATACTATTCCAACTAATAAAGAAGCAATTTACCCGGGAAATAAAGACATTGAAAAAAGAATTTCAGCGTATATTCGCTGGAATGCTGCAGCAATTGTAATGCGTGCCAATAAAGTAAGCAGTGAATTAGGTGGACATATTGCATCTTATGCTGGATCAGCATATTTGTATGAAGTTGGGTTTAACCATTTCTGGAAAGCTCCACACGGTGAACAACATGGAGATATGGTGTTCTTCCAAGGACATTCTTCACCTGGTATTTACGCTCGTAGCTTTGTTGAAGGACGTTTTAGTGAAGATCGGATTAGTAATTATCGTCAAGAGTCAGCTAGAGTTGGCTTGTCTTCATATCCTCACCCGTGGTTGATGCCTGATTACTGGCAGTTCCCTACAGTATCAATGGGACTTGGTCCTTTGATGGCGATTTACCAAGCGCGTTTTATGCATTATTTGGATGACCGTGGAATTGCAAACACCAAAGGTCGTAAAGTATGGTGTTTTATTGGTGACGGTGAAACTTCTGAGCCAGAAACTTTAGGTAATTTGAACATTGCTTCACGTGAAGGATTAGACAATCTTATCTTTGTAATGAGCTGTAATTTACAACGTCTGGATGGACCTGTTAATGGTAATGGTAAGATTATCCAAGAAATGGAAGCGGTATTTACTGGTGCTGGCTGGAAAGTAATCAAAGTTATTTGGGGTAAAGGCTGGGATCGTTTACTGGAAAAAGACACAGCTGGTAAACTTAAACAATTGATGATGGAAACTGTTGATGGTACTTATCAGGATGTAAAATCGAAAGATGGTGCTTACGTACGTTCTAAATTCTTTGGTAAATATCCTGAGACTTTAGCTTTAGTTAGCGACATGACAGATGATGATATCTGGGCATTGACTCGTGGTGGTCATGACTTAGATAAAATTTATGCTGCATATTACGAAGCAGTACATAATGCTGAAGGTAAACCTGTGGTTATTTTGGCTAAAACTGTTAAAGGTTTTGGTATGAAAGGTGAGGGCGAATCACAAAACACAGCTCATTCACAGAAAAAAATGTCAGTTGATACTTTAAAACATATTCGTAATAAATTCAATATTCCACTAACTGATGAGCATATTGAAGAATTGCCATTCTTAAAACTGGAAGAGGGTACTGCAGAGTACAATTATCTACACGCACAACGTGAGAAATTAGGCGGTTACTATCCAGTGCGTAAGCCTGCGGCTACCACATTGCCAATTCCTGAGCTAAGTGCATTTGAGGCAATGCTTAAAGATACTGGTGAACGTGAAATGTCAACAACTATGGCATTTGTTCGTATGCTGAATGTGTTGGTTAAAGATAAAGCTTTAGGTAAGCATATTGTGCCGATCGTGCCAGATGAATCACGTACTTTTGGTATGGAAGGAATGTTCCGTCAATTAGGTATTTGGTCACATGTGGGACAAAATTACACGCCGGAAGATGCTAGTCAGCTGATGTATTATAAAGAGTCAGTAACTGGTCAGATTTTTCAGGAAGGTATCAATGAACCTGGTGCTATGTGTACTTGGATTGCCTCAGCAACCAGCTATGCTAATCATGGCGTGCCGATGATTCCATTCTACATCTATTATTCAATGTTCGGTTTCCAACGTACTGGCGATTTGGCTTGGGCGGCTGGTGATATGCGTGCTCGTGGTTTCATTATTGGTGGAACTGCTGGTCGTACAACTTTGAATGGTGAAGGTCTACAACATGAAGATGGTCATAGCCATATTCAGGCAGATCTGATTCCTATTTGTGAATCTTATGATCCTACTTTTGCTTATGAATTAGCGGTGATCATGAATCATGGTATGAAAGAAATGTATGTAGAAAACAAAGATAAATTCTATTATGTAACTGTAATGAATGAAAATTATACTCATCCAGCTATGCCTGAAGGTGTTGAGCAAGATATCATTAATGGTTGTTATTTATTTAAAACCGTTGGTGATGCCAATGTTTCAGTTAACTTAATGGGTAGTGGTACTATCTTCCGCGAAGTCATTGCTGCTGCTGATTTATTAGCACAGGACTTTGGTTTGAAAGTAAATGTGTTCTCTACTCCATCATTCAATAAATTACACCGCGATGGTATGGCGGTTAGTCGTCATAATATGTTGAATCCAACTGCGCCGCAAGCTAAGGCATTTGTAACTAAACAGTTAGAAAAAACTGGTGCGCAAGTTACAGTTGCTTCAACTGATTACATCCGTAGTTTTGCAGATAAAATCCGTGAATTTGTTCCAGGTAAATATGTTACTTTAGGTACAGATGGTTTTGGTCGTTCTGATTATCGCGTAGCATTACGTGAGTTCTTTGAGGTTAACCGTTATTATGTAGCGGTAGCGGCATTAAAAGGTCTGGCAGATGCTGGTTTAATTAGTGCTCAAGTGGTTGCTGATGCAATTGCCAAATATGGTATTAATGCAAATAAAGCTAATCCTTGGGAAGTTTAATAAGGATACAAATTATGCGTAAGTTATTTTTCTGTGTTGCTGTGTTTAGTGCGGTGGTGTGTTATGCCGATCCGGGACGTAATCAGGGGGCGGTAAATAACTTATGCCAAAATTTGTCGGCAGCCTGTACTCAGGGAGACAATCCTTCTTGTGATGCATATAAAACTACAGGCTGTGCGTGTAATGAAAGCGGTGTATGTACCCGCGGTAACTATTCTAATTAAAAAAGGTTAAAGAATGAGCGTTATTGAATTAAGAATTCCTGACATTGGTGGTCATAGTGATGTTAATGTTGCCGAAGTTTACGTTAAGGTTGGCGATACAATTAATATTGATGATAATCTGCTAATGCTGGAAACAGATAAAGCAACTATGGAAGTTCCAGCAGAAAAAGCTGGTGTTGTAACTGAGGTTTTGGTTCAGGTTGGATCTAAAATCAATGAAGGTGATGTATTTGTCAAGGTTGAAGCTGCAGGCGCTGTTGCGGCAGCTCCGGCTGCAGCTGTAGCAGCTCCAGTTGTTGAACAGCCTGTAGTGGCAGCTGCACCAGCCGCAGCAGCGGTTAGTTCACAAATTGTACCGATTATTGTTCCTGATTTGAGTGGGCATGATAATGTAGAGATTATCGAAGTTAGTGTAAAAGTTGGCGATACGATTGCCGAAGAAGATTCTTTAATTACTCTAGAAACAGATAAAGCAACCATGGAAGTTCCGGCGACTGTTGGTGGTGTTGTCAAAGAAATTAAAGTTCAGCTGGGTGGGCGAGTAAGTCAGGGTGATTTAATTCTGATGGTTGAAACTACTTCTGCAGCGGCTGTTGCGGCACCCGTGGCAGCTGCGCCCGTTGCACAAACCCCGCCTCCTGCAGCGGCGGCAGCTCCAGTTGTTGCAGCACCTGTCGCATCAGCTCAGTCTGCGCCAGCTAAAGTTGACGAAACTGCATTTGCCAAAGCATTTGCTTCACCTGCAATTCGTAAATTAGCTCGTGAATTGGGCGTTGATTTAGGTAAAGTTAAAGGTAGTGGTAACAAAGGTCGGATTACTGAACAAGATGTTAAGACTTTTGTTAAAGGTGTAATGTCTGGTCAGATTGCAACTGGTGCTGCTCCTACGAATGGTTCTGGTGTTGGTCTGGATTTATTACCATGGCCTAAGGTTGATTTTGCCAAATTTGGTGATGTTGAGCGTAAAGAAATGAGTCGGATTAAGAAAATTTCCGGTGGAAACATGGCGCGCAACTGGGTAATGATTCCGCATGTAACCGTGTTTGAAAATGCAGATATTACTGATATGGAAGAATTCCGCAAACAACTCAATGAAGAGTATAAACGAGCAGAGATTAAAGTTACGCCACTGGCATTTTTAATTAAAGCTGCGGTATTTGCGCTGAAAAAATTCCCAGAATTTAATGCATCAATTGATGGCGATAGTATTGTTTACAAAAATTATTACAATATTGGGTTTGCCGCAGATACGCCAAATGGATTAACTGTTCCAGTAATCAAAGATGCAGATAAAAAAGGCTTGGTAGTGATAGCTCAGGAAACTTCTGCTCTGGCTAAAGCTGCACGTGATGGTAAACTAAAACCAACTGATATGCAAGGTGGTACTTTTACTGTATCTAGCCTTGGTGGTTTAGGTTCAACTGCATTTACTCCAATTATCAATGCTCCAGAAGTGGCAATTTTAGGGGTTTCAAAATCCTCAATTGCGCCAGTTTGGAATGGTAAAGAATTTGCGCCGCGGTTGATGTTGCCGTTATCGTTATCATTTGATCATCGGATCATCGATGGTGCGTTGGCTGCGAAATTTACGACCTATTTGTCACAAATTTTGTCAGATTTACGTCGCATGGCATTATAAAGTTGCCTCAAAAAAATACCCATGATTTTTATAATCATGGGTATTTTTTTGTATAATGGTGAGATTTATTGCGCCATTGTCAAAATTTCTTTAACTGCAACAGCATCAATGTTCTGGTGTTCACCTAAATTTCCACTACTATATTTAAATAGATTAGCAACAATTTTATCTGCATCTACCGTTATGTCATAATCAGCAAACTTAGTTTTTACACCCAAAGAATGAAAAAACTCTTCAGTTTTAATGATTGCTTGTTTGATTGCAACATCTGCGTGGTTATTTTCCAGTCCCCAAACATTATGTGCAAATTTAAGTAATTTTGCACTTTTATTGCTACTTTGTTGACGCCATAGTTGTGGTGCAACAATTGCCAGCGTTTGTCCATGATCCAAGCCATATGCTGCAGTTAATTCGTGTCCAATCATATGGGTTGCCCAATCATGATCAACACCAATTCCGATGATTCCATTGAGCGCATTGGTGGCTGCCCACATCCAGTTGGCACGAATATCGTAATCCTGAGTACCATTGACGATATCCTGACCAACATTAATCAGAGTTTTAAGCACTGCTTCGGCAAAACCATCCTGAATCGATGAATTAATATCAGTGGTTAAGTATTGCTCAGTTACATGGATAAATGGATCAACAATACCATTTTGTAGCTGACGCTTAGGTAAGCTATAAGTGGTTTCTGGATCTAGGATTGCGAATTTAGGGAAAACCAGTGGGTTCATGAATGCTTGTTTGGCACCGATGCTGCGACGTGAAACAACCGCACCCGAATTCATTTCTGAACCAGTGGCTGGTAATGTTAGAATTGCGCCTAAATCAATAGCATCAGTAAATACCGCATCAGCTTTGGTTAAAATATCCCAAGCATCACCATCATATTTAGCTGCCAGAGCAATAAATTTACTGCCATCAATAATTGAACCGCCACCAACGGCTAAGACCAGGTCAATTTTTTCACTCCGGCAAATTTCTACTGCTTTCATTAATGTGTCATAGTCAGGGTTTGCTTCAATACCGCTAAATTCAATCACTTTATAGCCTTGCAGGGCTTGTTCAACTTGCTGATAGACGCCGTTGGCTTTGATTGAACCACCGCCGTAAGTGAGTAAGATTTTTTTGTTAGGACTGATTAATTGTGTAAGTTGTTTGATTTGTCCTTTACCAAATAGAACCTTAACCGGGTTATAGTATGTAAAATCATGCATGTGAGTCTCCTTGAGGTTTAATTAATACACGTAATGGACTAGCTTCCAAATTCTGGTACGCTAATGGAATTGCCAGCATTTGATAGAGTCCAGCAGAAATCTTTTGTAACTTAAGTCCTTCGATAATAGCAATATTATTGCTCAGTAATTGAAGATGGTTATTGCTACTTGAGTCATGAAATGGGTCAACGCTTGGAGTGTCAACACCAAGTAGACAACAACTATGTGCAATTAGTATTTCGATAGCATCGGCACTTAAAACGGCAAATTGTTCATTAAATGGTTGATAATAATCAAAGGTATCGGTTGCAAACAGTATTCGCGGTGCTTTGATGGCAGGCAAATTCTCGGGATATATAATTTTGTCTTTAGATTGACTAAGATCAACACGAATTATCTGGCATAAACCAATATAGTTTTCTAAACTAACCTGATCAATACTTTTCCCACTGGCAATAAAATGTAGTGGTGCATCGGTATGCGTACCAAAGTGTAGGCAAGAGCTGATTTCGCTAGTTGTAATTGTAGCATTTGGTGTATTATACACTTGCTGTGAGCTGCTAAATGCCGGGTCACCAGGGTAGAGTGCCAATTGATTAGAAATTGGATAACTTATATCAATCCACATCTGTACACATTTCCTTTGGATACTAAAATAGTATCCCGCAATTATAGCACTTTAAATTATACTCAATCAGATTCATTATACTGGGTTGTTAATCTACTCCTAACTTGTAACAGCTAGTAGGCTTCGTTGCAAATTGTCTACCAGTATTTCCAATCTGTTTGAGTGCATATTCCTTGTTCTTGAATTTTGAACTTTGTGAAATCCCAAAAAAGACTTCTTCTGTAGTTCCAGTTACACTGTGTTGTCTTTTTTTATCAATCCTTCGCATTTGAGAATTAAATACTATGAGCATAGTTAACTACAGAATAAAATATCTTCATCTGGGACAACATAACTAGGGCAGCTCTGTTATAATTACGTTGTATTAAACTGTATCCGAAAGAGGGGTTTGTGATGTTTCAAAAAGTTTATGTTCCAATCGATAATTCAGATATTTCTGATAAAGTATTGCAAGAGGCAATTGATTTAGTTAAAGCGACTAAAGCTGAATTAAGAATTAGCCATGTAGTTAATCTTGAACAGATTACCTTTGGAATTGAGATGGTTGGCGTAGCTGAACTAAAAGATGCGTTGCTAAATATCGGTAAAACTTTAATTGATCAAGTGAAAGATCGAATTGCTAAAGAGGGTGTGCCCGCAGAAGTTAAATTAATTGAAAATTATGGCTCTGATATTGGTAGTTTGATTGCTGAAGACGCTAAAGAATTTGGCGCTGATCTGTTTATTTTAGGTTCGCATCATTTGGGATCTTTTTCCCACTTTATTACAGGTGGAATTGCCGAAGATCTGGCGCATGAGACACAAATTCCTATTTTACTTATCACCAAACATAAACAAAGCTGATAATCTACAATAATAGTTTGTATGAGTGGGTGGCTGAGGCTACCCATCTTTTATTTTAAGTGTGTATGTATTATGAAAAAAAGTGTTTTAACTTTTAGTGATCACTCACGGCATTTTAAAGATTGTATCTATATTTATCCAGTGGTTTCACGCCGTTCGCAAGGTGTATCGCTTGGGATTAATTTAAACATCAATAATGCCTGCAATTGGCGTTGTGTATACTGTCAGGTTGAGGGTTTAGTGCGTGGTAAGCCGGAGCGAATTGATTTGCCTCGCTTAAAATTTGAGCTGGATATGATGCTGGACTGGATTGTCAATGGTCAGTTTATTCAGGAATATGCACCAGTTGGTTTGCAGCGCTTTAATGATATTTGTTTATCAGGTAATGGTGAATCAACCTTGTCTGAAGATTTTGTTGCTGTTTGTGAAATAATTGCTGAATTGCGTGAAAAATATAAGATTGGTACCGAAGTGAAAACAGTATTGATTAGTAATGGTAGCGAAATTCTGAAAGAAAACGTTCAGCAAGGTCTTAAAATTATTGCAGCTCACAATGGTGAATTATGGTTTAAGATTGATCGGGCTAATCCTGATGCAATTAATCAAGTAAATCAGGTCAGCATTGATATCAATGGCGTGATAAAACGCTTGCAGTTAGCTAGCTCATTGTGCAAAACTTATGTGCAGAGTTGTTGGTTTCGTGTGGATCAAATTGAGCCTGCAGCAGAATTAGTTGCGGAATTTGTCGCTTTAATGGTGCAATTAAAACCTTATATTGCTGGAGTGTTGCTTTACTCAACCGCTAGAAATCCAGCACTGCCAGAGGGACATAATATTTCTCAAGTTTCGCCTGAATTTTTAACAAATTTGGCGAATCAAATTGCAGACAATGGAATTATGGTTAAGAATTATGTTTAAGTATATATTATGAAAATTTATGTTGATGCAGATGCTTGTCCCAAGGCTATTCGTGAAATTATCTATCGTGCTGGTGAACGGACTAAAACCGCGGTGTTGATGGTAGCAAATCATTTTTTTCAGTTGCCCAATTCTCAATTCGTTACGATGGTGCAAGTTCCCGCTGGGTTTGATGAAGCAGATAAATGGATTGTTGAAGCTGTCGTAACAGGAGATTTAGTTATAAGCAATGATATTCCTTTGGCTGATCTGGCAATTCAAAAACAGGCGCGGGTAATTAATCTGCGTGGAAAATTTTATGATGCCAATAATATCAAACAAGCTTTGGCTACTCGCGATCTACTCTCTGAACTTCGTGACAATCAGCAAATTTCAGGTGGCCCACCACCGATGAATCCTACGGCAGTAAAACTGTTTGCACAGCAGCTGGATAAGGTGTTAGGACGTAGCTGAGTTTTTTTACCGTAAATAATTTGACATATTAGCGTATAGTAGATTTAGGATGTGATAGACTTATCATATCATCAAGTAATTTATAATTTAAGTAGTTTTTAAGGAACAACTATGTCGACTCCATCAACTAGTGAAAAGATGAATGTTAGAGATTTATCTTTTGTAGCTTTGTTTTCTTTAATTGTTGGTTCAATGATGGGGAGTGGTGTTTTTGACGTTCCACAGAATGTAGCGCATCGTGCAGGTGTTATTCCAATCAGTATTGGTTGGATTATTACCGCAGTTGGGGTTTTAGCTTTAAGTTGGGCATTTGCTTACATCTCTAATCAACGTCCGGATATTCAAAGCGGAATTTATGGTTATGCCAAACATGGTTTTGGTGATTATGTTGGCTTTAACTCTGCATGGGGATATGCATTGAACGCGTTATTGGCAAATGCCAGTTACTTGATCTACATCTGTGCAACTCTGGGAAATTTTGCTTTGTTCAAATTTTTTGGCAATGGGAATACAATTAGTTCGCTGGTGGCAGAATCTGTGATGATTTGGGGCGTATTTTTTCTGGTCAGAAATGGAATCAAAGAAGCTTCAATTGTAAATGTAATTTTAACGATCATCAAAGTATTGGTTTTGGCAAGCATTATTATTGTTTTTGTTTTAGCCTTTAATTGGGCAAAATTTAAAACAAATCTACATCTTGAACCACACCTTGGTAATTGGTTTGATCAAGTCAAAAGCACGATGTTGGTAACAGTATGGGATTTTACTGGGATTGAAGCGGCTTGTATCTTTGCACTACGCGCTAAACGCATGAAAGATGTGATTAGAGCGACCATGCTGGCTGCGGTTGTAGTGTGTTTAATTACTTCCTTGATTTCTGTGTTGCCATTTGGTATTTTGTCTGCACAGGAAATCAGGGAACTTCCTACACCATCTACGGCAGGGATACTAGCACAACTTTATGGTGAGAATAGTGGTAATTTAATTCGGGCGGCTGTAGTTATAAGCGTTCTGGGGGCTTTACTTGCATGGACGTTGCTTGCGAGCAATATGTTTTATTTGGCATCTGAAGATAAAACCATGCCTAAATCATTTATGAAGCTTAATGCAAACAATGTTCCAGTTAATGCACTAATTATCAGTAGTGTTGCCGCACAAGCTTTCATCATAGTGGCATTCTTCACCAATGCGGTTTATTTGGCAATGATCCAGTTAGCTACCAGCCTGGTTCTATTACCATACTTACTATCTGCTATGTTTGCGCTCAAATTAGTTATCGCAGAAGGTAAAATTGATCGCCTATCATTTATCAAAGGTGTCTTGGCAGTATTGTATGGAATCTGGCTCGTTTATTCTGGTGGAATGATGTTTTTAGCCTTGTCGAGTTTACTTTATTTGGTGGGAGCAATATTTTATTTTATTGCCCGGAGAGAGCAAGCGAAACCATTATTTGATAATAAATTTGAGGTTATCCTATTTATTACATTAATTGTAATTACGGTTGGTTCGTTTGCTGATTGGTCACAAGCTTTTATTACTGGTCAAATTGGTTAATGAAAGTGTAGTTTTGCTATGCAGTTGGTAGTGACTGCATAGCAAATAAAAGAGAATGCAGATTTTATTCTATTTTTAATCTTTCAACAGTTTTATTTTCTAATAGATGAGATTTAACGATCTCTTCAATATCTTGCTGATCGACATAGGTATACCAGATTCCCTCTGGATATATTACGCACACGGGAGCATTAGTACAACGTCCAAGACATCCTGCCTTACTAATGCCGATTTTGTTTTGATTGTTGATATCAAGTAAGCGGAGACTGACTCGAGCAAAATTAAAGGCCTCATCGCTAGCGATGTCGCCACAACCATTACTATTCTTTTTAAAATTTGTACAAAAGAAAATATGTTTGTTATAGAACATGATAATTAACTTTCTAAAAACTAACGATTGTTAGGCGTTTCTACGATGAATGTAACAATTTTTTTTACAAATGGTAGCACGATTAGCAGAACCGGGAAAGCAATTGGAAAAGACGTAATCCATGCACTAAGCCATGGATATAATGAGTTATAGCTAATGCCTAAATTTTTGAATGTAGCGATGCCTGATACAATGAATGTCATAAATAAAGACAAAATCAGGGGCATTACTAGATTGACATATTTTGCTGGGATTTTTTTGGTCATTACCGTTCTTTCTATATAAATAGAGCCGCACAATACAATACCATACGGCATTATAAAAGTGCGTTGAATAACGGTAACGCTTACGATTAGTTTGGATTAAACTACCCAGCTATTATACCAAAGGCAAATAAAATCTGTCAATAATATAACATCAGATTATTAGAAGTTTTTAGTTTTCACTGAGCTGTAAATATCAGAGCATTTTATTATTGTATGTTACAATTCGGGCAAAAATATTTGTATGGTTTTGGTTTTTAGCGTGGTTATTATTTTGAATTTATTTACTATGTTGGATTTTGTTTATGCATGACCTAGAAGTCTATTTTTTGTTAATCGGTGTGATTGTCGTAGTTAGTTTTATAGCAAATAAAGTTAAAGTCGCTCTGCCTATTTTGCTGATGATAACCGGATTATTTATCGGATTTTGCTCAAATGAGGCTCTGGTTAGTGTTAGCCCAGAAATGGTATTTCTAATTTTTTTACCTCCGTTGTTATTTGAAGCTGCGTTCATTGTCTCTTGGCACGAGTTTAAAGCATTCCGAAGCCCAATATTTTTTCTGGCTATTGGTTTGGTTATTTTTACGGCACTATGTGTAGCACTCACAATTCATTTTCTTATACCTGAGTTCTCTTTGTTAACCGGGTTGCTATTAGGAGCAATTGTGGCACCACCTGATGCGATTGCGGCGACTAGCGTTACAAAGAGTCTTCCAGTACCAAAACATATAAGTGTAATTTTAGAAGGGGAGAGTTTGGTTAACGACGCATCGTCGTTGATTTTATATCAATTTGCTCTTTTGGCGATTACTAGTGGTAAACTAAACTGGATTAATCTTCCGTTAAATTTCATTGTTATGGCTGGTGGAGGTGTACTGCTTGGTTTGTGTGCATCATTGATTTTTATATACTTGCTTAAGAAATTATCGGAAGCGACTATTGTTACCGTTATTTCTTTATTGCTGCCATTAATCGTTTATATTACTGCCGAGAAACTGCATATTTCGGGCGTTTTGGCTGTTGTTAGCTGTGGCTTGCATTTGTCATGGTATGTTTCGGAAATAACTTCATTTCAAATACGTTTTAAGTTAAAAGAGTTTTGGGATGTATTGATTTTTGTACTTAATGGTATCATTTTTATTTTACTTGGGCTACAATTACCAGAGCTGACTAAACAATTTGCACCAGAACAATTATGGCATTTAATTATTTATGGTTTAATTATTAGTCTAGTGGTGATTTTTGCACGAATAATATGGGTTTTTCCTATGGCACATATTAATATTGCTTTGCATAATAAATATAGTAAGACAAAGATTGTAGTTAGTCGGGATTTAAATAAATATTTGTTTATAATTGCCTGGTCTGGAATGCGTGGGATGGTTTCACTAGCAATTGCAATGGCACTACCGCTAACTTTGTTTGATGGTACTTTACTTCCAGAGCGTAATGAGATTGTTTTATTAGCTTTTATTGTTATAAGTGTTACCTTGCTTTTGCATGGATTAAGTTTGCCACTGATTATTAAAAAACTAAAGTTAATTCCGGATTATGATGAACGTGCTGAGCTTGAACGAAAATTTCGCCAGCAACTTTTAATCGAGAGTCTTGAATATTTGGATAATGAGCTGATTAATTCTTATCCATCAACGATCATTGATGATATTAAACAAAAAATTGTCGATGAACTTAACTATCACGTAATCGAAGAATCAATTACTAAAGAATACATTGAGCAAAGACTGCACGCAATTGAAGAGCTTATTGCATTTCAACATAAGTTATTACGTGACTTACATCGCAGCTATGACTATGGTAGTACGGATATTATTCGTAAAATTGAGAATGATATTGATGTACACAGTCTTTTAATTCATTCTAAGCTAAATGGTAGTATGCAAAATCCGCATTAGCATTTTATTTCTAAAAGCTTTTCTTGGTTGATTGTCTAAATTATTTTCTATGTCGGCGACTTTTTTGTCGCTGAGTTCTCTGAAATCAGTTTTCTTTGGATAGAAATTTCTGATTAGTCCATTTGCACTCGTTAAATCCGTGTTTCCATGAACTGTATGGGTTGGCAAAATATACCTTTGCTTCGGTGATTTGTTCCAGCTGTTCATATATTTAAACTCTGTCCTCATTCCATGCTTGATTCTGCAATGCTTCAAATAAAAAGTTACTCACTACTTCTGAAATTTTAGCTTATTTATTACTGTTGCCTGCTTAATTGTAAATTATCAGGTAACTACGATATATTATTGTTGTATAAAATAACACTTGGCGCGATTTGTTGTATTTTACTATTGTATTTCACTGTTGCATTTTAGCTAATCGATTGAAATAATAAATCATAACAGTATAATATGCGTGACGCAGATTGTCAATCGCCAAAATTGGCGATTGTTGAAACTTATATGGGTGGCTACAATATTGATTGGAAGTATTATTTTGTCAATATTTAAAGGGAACTTTATAATGAAAAAGCGCTTATTGGTAACAGCAATTAGCTCAGCTCTAATGTTAACTGCTTGTAATAATGGTGGAGGTAATCCAAATGGTAGTAATATCAGCACTACGTCCAGCAAAAGCACGACAGCAGCAGTAAGTCAAACATTAGTAACTCCTGATGGAACTTGGACTGGTGCTTTTTTTACAAATTGGCATCAGTGGCGTGATTCAAAAGTTAGCAATGAAGGTGCTGGAAAAGTAAAACATCTTGATATTTTTGATATTAAAGCTCCTAGTTATATTAGCTATGCTTTCTTTGCTCCTAAAGTAAGTTCAGATAGCGCTAGTACTCAGGGTTATGGCGGCGGAGCAATTGGTTCTGGTTGGTCTAGTCAGGCAAACGGTACCATAGGTGATTTGGATAATGCTTATGAAGCAAATATTGCCCAAAATAATTATACTGAATTAAGCAAATTCAAGAAAGCTAATTCAGGTACTTTATTAATTGCTTCTGTTGGTGGCTGGTCTTACACAGCTAGATTTAGTCAGTTTGCAAAAGATGCTAATTATGACGTAAATTCAACTACTGCTAAAGCATTTCTTGATTCTTCTGAAAAACTACTAAGAGGTACACTAAGTCTTTCTGGTGGTGCAACTTATCCACAATTTGATGGTATAAATATTGATTGGGAGTATCCTGGGTATGGACATGATGGTAGTATCCCATCTTCAAGAGCAAAAGAACCGGAGTTTTTTAAAGCACTGGTTTTAGAATTACGTAAACGTGTTGATCTAGTTAAAGCTGATACTGGAACAACTAAAGTCCTGACTGTGGCCTTACCTATTGTACCAGCAAAAATGACTGGTAAAGACTCAATCAACTGGTCTGATCTTAAAGATACCTTTGACTGGATTGATTTGATGGCTTTTGATGCCCATGGGCAATTTGATGCTGCGGATTCTAGTTTGATGAAAGCAATGGATCAGGCTCCAGCTGGTGAATTGCTTAAGGCAATTAATTTCTTAACTAGTTCCGGAGTTGATTCTCGGCGAATTGTTCTTGGCTCTCCAGATTATACCCGCCAGATGCTTGTTGTGGATAAACCATCTGCTTTAAATAGTTATGGCTATCTTGGTAATATGGATCCTTCAAAAATTGGACTTGCAATTTATAATCCAATGCTATTTACTGATGCGCCAAATGCTGAAAACTATTATCCAGCAGGGGGAATGGTAGATAATACAGGAGTTTATAGTTATAACTGTATTCAATATAAACTGGGTAAATTGTCTTCAGATTATTGTCCGGCTCCTGATTCAGCTGCAAGTATAACAGATAATAGAGGTCTTTTTGGTCAGCCACTTCCATCTGATTTACAAATAACTGAGATTTCTGGAAATGAGAGTGATCTTGGTGTTGGTCATGCTTGGGCATTTGATCAGAGTTATAATGTGGTCAAATCTCCTGCTGCCATAGCAAATGCTATCGTTGATATAAATGCAAAATACAATGGATATTCAGTATTTAGCTATGATACACCAAGTACACTTGGTCAAAAGATTGATAAAATTGTAGTGCCATATAAGCTTGGTGGTGTATGGTTTTGGGATATTCATAATGATACTTATAAAGCTGCAGATAAAGATAGCTCACTCTATATTGCAGCAACTACTAAGTTAGGTACTAACACTCAAAATACTGGTTCTAGTGGCGCAAGTGGAAATACTTGTACGACTGAAGAGTGGAGTGCGAATAATGTATATACGGGAGGGGCACAAGTAGCATATAGTGGCATAATTTATGAAGCTAAATGGTGGACACAAGGTGATAATCCAGCAAGTAGTGGACAATGGGGGGTATGGAAGCAAGTTTCTAAATGTGCTTCTACGCCAACGCCTACTCCAACTCCGGCACCAACTCCGAAGCCGACGCCAACGCCTACTCCAACGCCTACTCCAACTCCGGCACCGACTCCGGCACCGACTCCAACTCCGGCACCGACTCCGGCACCGACTCCAACTCCGGCACCGACTCCGAAGCCAACGCCTACTCCAACGCCATCAAGTAGTTATCCTGCATATTCTTCAAGTGCGCAGTATTCTGCAGGTAGCAAGGTTACTGGTTCTGATGGTAAAGTATATCAATGTAAGCCTTGGCCGTATAGTGGCTGGTGTAATATCTCTGCTTATGCACCAGGAACTGGCTCTATTTGGTCTGATGCATGGACTTTGATTAAATAAATCTAATTTTTACTAAAGCAACCATTTATATGGTTGCTTTTTTTGCATATTTAAATTAACTTTATTTAATCTGTTTTATTGTAGGACAATTGAGGATTTCTAGGGGGTAAATATAGTTAGAGGGTGTGGTCAAGTTAAGTTGAAAAATTATATTTCGGGCATATATGTGAGTACTAAATTATGTATGAAAGCCCTTCATTTGATAAATATAAGTGTTACCGTTCTCTATTTCAATTACTCCCTGAGAAATAAATTACTATTGAAATAATTTCCTCAATTTTAATGCCACATTTACTAATATGATTAATGCAGGAACCTCTACTAATGGACCAACTACGCCTGTAAATGCTTCAGGTGAATTTAATCCAAATGTAGCAATAGCAACAGCAATTGCCAACTCAAAATTATTCCCCGCAGCAGTAAATGCAAGTGTTACTGACCTTGAATAATCCGCGCCAAGTTTTTTACTGATAAATAATCCTAGTAAAAACATTATGCCAAAATAAATAACCAATGGAATAGCAATTTTTACAACGTCTAATGGAATTGATAATATCATGGCACCTTTTAAGCTAAACATCACAACGATAGTAAATAGCAAGGCAATGAGAGTTAAGTATCCAATACGACTGCAAAAATTTTGTTCGTACCAGAGCTGTCCTTTGACTTTGGTTAATCCCCAACGAGTGATAAACCCAGCAAGAAATGGTATCCCTAAATAAATAAAAACGCTCTCTGCTATTTGACCAATGCCAATATCTACATGATATGAATGCAAGCCAAAAAATGGTGGCAGCCAATAAATAAAGATCCAAGCATACAGACTAAATAGGAATACCTGAAAAACACTATTGAAAGCTACTAGCCCAGCGCAATACTCACGGTTTCCACCTGCTAAGTCATTCCAGACAATTACCATTGCAATACATCGAGCCAAACCGATTAAGATTACACCAATCATATAGTTTGGCTGGTCATGTAAAAAAATTAAAGCAAGGCTAAACATTAATATTGGACCAACAATCCAATTTAGCAATAATGAGACCCAGAGTATTTTAGTGTTTTTAAAAACCAACGGCATTTCAGCATAGTTAACCTTAGCCAATGGCGGATACATCATTAATATCAAACCTATAGCGATTGGAATATTGGTAGTGCCGACACTGTAATCATTAATTAATGTCGGTAATGCAGGTATAAATTTTCCTAACATTAAGCCAATAAACATAGCTAGGAATATCCACAAAGTTAGGTAGCGTTCAACAAAAGCTAGTTTTTTCATTCCCATCCTCTCACAAGTTGAGGAAAATCAGTTTGTAAATAAACTTTGATTTCATCACGTACTTTACGATAGATAACTAATTTTTCTTCTTCTGAGGTTAAGTTAGCCGCCAACTTTGGTGGGTCTTGGAATGAATGATGTAATTTTTGAGCTAATCCAGTAATTAGCGGACATGATTCATTGGCGTGATCGCAGACAGTTAAGACTATATCAAATTTGATATCTTTCAATGTATCGATATGTTTACTACTATGGCTAGACATATCCAAGCCAAGCTCATTGCATACTTGAATAGCGTATGGATTCATGCCATGGGTTTCAATGCCCGCGGAATAAAAATTATGCTGAGGGTATAAATCACATGCAATAGCCTCTGCCATTTGACTCCGGCAAGAATTTCCGGTACATAGGAATAATATATTTAACATGGTGACTCCTTGTTTAATAATAGATTAAGGTTGCTTACTTGTTGATAAAGATTTTCATTATCAATAATTTTTATCAATTCTACCATTTGCTTACCAAGAGAGCTTACTTGGTAGTGCTTCCATTTGCTTATCTTAAAAGTCACAACTAACCCACTGTTTTCCAGCTCTTTGAGGTGGCGAGATAGATTTGAATTGGATAAATGAAAATATTCTTCAATATGACACAGACAAATATCAGGATTTAATGAAATCAATAATAATATTTCTAATCTGGTTCGCTCTCCTAGAGCCTTAAAAATTTTTTCCATGGGTTAACATCTTTTTATAATTACTATACTCAATCTGTTTAAGTATATACGGTTATTATCACTGCGTGATTATAACATAGTTGCACAAATATGCAAATATAATTGAACAATTATGTTATAAAAAAACTCAGGGGGATAACCCTGAGCTTTTTCTAGTTCTGTGGCAATCTGGCGATTCCCAAATCAGTTAATTGTTTGTCATCAACAGAATTGGGCGCACTAGTAAGTAGACACTGTCCTTTGGTTGTTTTAGGGAATGCAATCACATCGCGGATTGATTCAGCTTTACACATCATCGAGGCAATTCGATCTAAACCAAATGCAATTCCACCATGTGGAGGCGCGCCAAACTGTAAATTATCCAATAAGAAACCAAATTTATTCTGAGCTTCTTCTTTACTGATTTTTAGCGCATCAAATACTTTAGATTGGATATCTGAACGATAAATTCGGATTGAACCGCCACCAAGCTCCCAGCCATTTAGGACAATATCATATGCCTTAGCCAGACATTCGGCAGGATTGGTGGTTAGTTTATCAATGTGCTCATCCTTGGGTGAAGTGAACGGATGGTGACAAGCAACATAGCGATCAGCTTCGTCATCATATTCAAACATCGGGAAATCAATTACCCACAACGGTTTCCATTCACCGACAGCCAAGCCTTTTTCATGACCCACTTTGAGACGTAGTGCACCCATTGCTTCATTGACAACTTTAGCACGATCCGCACCGAAGAGAATTATTTCGCCATTTTGGGCATTCGTAGCATTAACGATAATACTCAAATCCTCAGCTGACAAGAATTTAACTACCGGAGATTGTAAACCTTCTTCATTTAGTTTGCTAACATCATTAACCTTGATATAAGCTAAACCTTTTGCACCATAAATGCCAACAAATTTGGTTAGTTCATCAATTTCTTTACGCGATAAAGTAACTGAGCTTGGTAGTTTTAAAGCTACAATCCGACCATCAGTGCGATTGGCAGCATCATTGAAGACTTTGAAACCACAGTTTTTAAGTTGAGCAGTTAAATCTACAAATTTTAAATCTTCTAAACGCAAATCAGGTTTATCCGAGCCATAATAATACATCGCATCTGCATAAGTCATTACCGGAAATTCAGGTAATTCAACATCCAAGACTTTTTTAAATGCTTGACGAATCAATCGTTCTGCCATCTCGCGAATTTCCAGCTCGCTTAGAAATGAAGTCTCAATATCGACTTGAGTGAATTCTGGCTGACGATCCGCACGCAAATCTTCATCACGGAAACAACGCACGATTTGATAGTATTTATCAAAACCAGCAACCATCAGTAATTGCTTAAATAATTGTGGTGATTGAGGAAGAGCATAAAATTCACCCTTGTGTACTCGTGATGGTACTAAGAAATCCCGTGCACCCTCTGGTGTTGAACGAGTCAAAAATGGGGTTTCAATATCCAAAAAGCCTTCATCATTTAAGAAACAGCGGATTTCATGGCTAAGTTTGGTACGGAGCATAATGTTATTACGCATCTTCTGCCCACGCAGATCAATAATCCGATGCGCCATGCGATTCATCTCGCTAACGTTCTCATCGTCAACTAAAATTGGAGTAGGAATTGCGGTATTTAAAATTGTAATGCTGCTTGCCAGTACTTCGATATTGCCCGTTTTTAGGTCTTTATTGGGATTAGGGCGTGAACGGACTGTTCCCGTTACTTCTATAACATATTCGTGTTTTAACTCATTGGCATCATTAAAACAGCTACTATCAGGCTCTGCCACAACTTGTAATAATCCCTCGCGGTCGCGAAGATCAAAAAAGATTAAACCACCCAAGTCACGACGGCGATGTACCCAGCCTTTAACCGTAACTTGCTGGTTAAGATAATCATCGGTGATTAGTCCACAATAATTAGTTCTTTGCATTAAATTAAATTCCTTGTTATATTCTGTTGTCAATAGTGTGTTGCATTTTAACAATAAAGTATATATTTTATCATGTTATTGTGCGCTAAATTTTATGTATTTCCAATTAGGTATGCTATAATTTGACGGTATAATTTATCGCATAATGAGTAAGCTCCTTATAGGTTGTTCACTGTAACTTATGGATGAATTATCATTATGTTTAACCTTTATTTATCTATGGATTTAATTAATGAATAAAAAATTATTTATTGCTGGCTTAGATTGGGCAATCAATACTGAAGAATTAAAAACTATTTTTGAACAATTTGGCACCGTTATATATGCTAAAGTGGTTACAGATGAAAACCAACGCAGCCGCGGGTTTGGTTTTGTTGAAATGTCAACTCATGAAGAAGCTTTGGCTTGTTTGGAAAACTTGAATGCAAGCGTACAAAAGAAACGCCAGATTGTCGTTAAGTGGAAAGAAGAGAAAGCTCGCGCGCCACGCGGTGAATAAAATTAGACTATACCCAGAATTTTCGCTGGGTTTTTTTATGCCCTGTATTCCATATTTACAATAGATATGTTACACTAACGCCCTTATCTTTTGCATCCGTAGCTCAGTTGGATAGAGTGTCAGTTTCCGAAACTGAAGGTCACAGGT
>CAYIZV010000039.1:0-27795 GCA_964367915.1 uncultured Neisseria sp. | reverse complement strand
ATGATAATCGCCAAGATAATTTAAGTTTAGCGATCGAACAATCTATAGCTCAATTGTTTATAGGTTAACTATAACAAAAATCTTCGTTCAACCTCTATAATGTTAAAAGCAGGCAATAATGCCTGCTTTTAACATATGTGTTCGTAATTTTAGTTAAATTCTACTTTAATATCAACACCCGCATTGTATTCATCATGATATCCGTGAACAGACAATGTTTTATTTAAATCAGCTAAATTAGTAAAGACAATTGGCGTAATCATCGACGGAACTTGCAGAGCAATTCCTTCTAAATCAAAGCGAATTAATGGAGTACCTTTTTTAACTTCGTCATTAACCGAAACTAAAGCTTCAAAGCCTTCACCACCAAGATTAACTGTATCCATACCGATATGCATCAGTACTTCCAGACCATCTGCCATAGTAATCACACACGCATGTTTAGTTTTAAACAGCATAGTAACTTTACCATCAACAGGTGACACCAGTACATTAGAGCTTGGCTTAACCGCAAATCCATCACCCATTACTTTGGTAGAAAACACTTGATCTGGTACAGCTTCCAATTTGATTAATTCACCAGCTAAAGGCATAACAAAATTACTTACAGTTTCTTCAGGAATAGAAATTTCAACTGGAGCAACAGGCATGATTGGAGTAGGTATATGTTCTTGAGGCTTGGCTGGTTCTTGATGAACGACAGGGGCCTTGGCTGCGGGAACTTTAACCTGAACCTTACCATCACGAATTTCCGCCATTTTGGTTTTAATAATCTCGGCACGAGTACCATATACGGCTTGTACGCTATTGCCAACTTCCAACACACCTGCAGCGCCTAGTGCTTTTAGTTGTCCTTTATTGACTTTAGTTTTGTCTCGAACTTCGATTCTCAAACGAGACATACATGCATTCAATGTAGAAATATTTTCAATACCACCAAATGCCGCTAAAACTTGAGCTGCATGTTGGTAACCATCAACATCATCAACACGCTCTTCCATTTCTTCTGGATCACCTTTTTCACGACCTGGCGTTGCCAAATCAAATTTACGAATAATAAAGCGGAATCCAAAATAATATAATGGCGTAAAGAATACTAAACCAATTACAATTACCCACCACCAAGGTGTACGCCCTGGCATAACCCCAAATAGCAAGAAATCAATCAGACCACCAGAGAACGTCATACCAATATGGACACCTAATAGGTGCATCACCATAAATGACAATCCAGCAAAAATTGCATGAACCGCAAATAAAACAGGCGCAACAAATAAGAATGAGAACTCAATTGGCTCAGTGATTCCTGTTAAAAAAGCAGTTAGCGCAGCAGAAAACATCAATGCACCAACAACTTTTTTCTTCTCGGGAGCGGCTTCTTTATACATTGCATAAGCCGCTGCAGGTAAACCAAACATCATGAAAGGGAATTTACCTGTCATAAATGTACCAGCTGTAAATGGCACACCATCTTTTAACTGAGCGAAGAAGATTGCTTGATCACCATGAACTAGCTGACCTGATTTAGACATATAATCACCAAACTGATACCAGAACGGATTATAGAAAATATGATGTAAACCAAATGGAATTAATGAACGTTCAATCACTCCAAAGACAAATGCTGATAAGGTTAGATTGGCATTAATCATTGAATCAGAGAACCATTGTAAGAAATTACCAATCGGAGGCCAAACGATGCATAACACCAGACCTAAAATGATTGCCACAACCGCAGTCATAATTGGTACAAAGCGTTTACCTGCAAAGAAAGCCAAATATGGAGGTAATTCGATATCATAGTATTTTTTATAAATTTTGGCTGCAAGAATCCCCATAATGATTCCGCCAAAAACCCCCATCTGCAATGTTGGAATCCCCAGTACCACTGCAAGCTTAGGATTAGGATGTTGCAACTGAGTGATAACATCTGGAACACCACTAGCTAGACCAACTACCACATTCATGATTAGAAAACCAACCAATGCGGCAAGTGCTGCCACACCTTCGCCGCCAGACAAGCCTACTGCTACACCGACACAGAATAGGATCGGTAAATTGGCAAAGACAATTCCACCTGCTTGCTCCATATAATGCGCTAAAGATTGGAACCAATGCGCATCTAAAAATGGTAAATACTGTACCAAGGCAGGATTTTGAAAGGCGTTACCTAATGCCAATAAAATACCTGCAGCAGGTAAAAGCGCAACTGGTAACATTAGCGATTGACCAACCTGTTGCAAAACGGCAAAAAACTTTCTCATAATACACCCTAAAAAAGAAAATTAGACTATATAAACAATCTCTAATATTAATAAAACTTTCAACGACATCTAAAGCGCGTTCTTAAGAACATTATACTGATGACAATATGAAAGCCCTGATTAATAAAGGGTTTTAATATCAAATGACTGAAACCAGTAGCGCATTACCATTAATAATCAAGTAAGAATTAACATTTAAGCAATGTTAATTCTACCACATACAGCATATAGTTACTGTAGATTTAAAGCGATATAATGACATTTTCACAGTCTAAACCACAAGAGCTTCAAATCAAAGAAAAATCTATTTAATTATTTCCAGCTTGGAAAACAAAATATATATATAAGTGAATACTAATCGAGTAAAGAATATAGAACATAATAACAGAAAATATTGCTGCAGCTTTAAACAAATATACTGAAATTAGTAGAGCAATTATAATACTTATAATCATAAATAATTTAAGTTTACTCGAAACATTAATTTCTTTAAAACTGTAAAATTTGACATTACTAACCATCAATAACGCTGAAACTGTAGTAATGATACTTCCCAATACTATCATTTGTGGTGTATCCCACTGATTTTGCACACATAGCAAAATAAACGAGACTAAAAATCCACCAGCAATGGTTGAAGATAGACCTTGAAAATAACGTTTATCTACCTGTGCCAGCATAACGTTAAATCTAGCTAAACGTAAACCAGCACAAGCACAAAAAATGAAGCAAACTATATAGCCCAATTTACCTAAAGAAGATAAGCCCCAACAATAAAGCATAATCGACGGAGCCACCCCGTACGCCATCATATCAGTAATACTATCAAAAGAAGCACCAAATGGCGTACAAGTGTTTGTCAGCCTTGCACTTCTACCGTCTAACCCATCAAATATCATTGCTATAATCACACCATATGCGGCAGCATGAAAGCTGCCAGATGCAGATTGAAGTACTGAATAGAATGCAGCCAACATGGCACATAATGTGAAAAAACTTGGGATTAGATACTTAAACTTTTTTAAATCAAGCAATTTCATTCTTTCATAATTATTAAAAATCAATGCGTAATTGAGGTCTTACTGCGTGAACCCCACCAAAATATTATAAGGCCTGCAATTATCATTGGAAATGAGTAAAACTGTCCAAGCGATAATCCAGTAGATGCCACGATTCCAGTAGCAAAGGCATCTGGTTCACGGAAAAACTCTAAAATAAATCTAGCCAAGCCATAGCCAATCATAAATACTCCGGAGGTTTGCCCTAATTTGCGTGGTTTACTAGTGAAGATTAATAGAATAAGAAACAAAACCACACCCTCTGCGAAAGCTTCGTAAAGCTGTGATGGATGCCGTGGTAACATTGAACCAGATGCAGGGAAAACCATTCCCCACGGTAAATCAGGGCTTGAGAAACGCCCCCACAATTCACCATTGATGAAATTACCTAAGCGACCGAACATTAAACATACAGGTATAAATGGCGCAATAAAATCTGAAATAACAAAGAAGTTACTATTAATTTTACGTGCAAACAAATACACTGCGACGAAAACTCCAAGCATGCCACCATGAAATGACATTCCACCATCCCAAGTTTTAATAATTTCCAATGGGTGAGATAAATAATAATCCGGACGATAAAATAAGCAATACCCCAAGCGCCCGCCTAAAATAACACCAAGGGCACCATAAAAAAGAAAATCGTCAATCATTTTCTGGGTTAATACTGGATGACCAAATTTACCAATTCGCCATTTACCACCGTAAAGAAAAAACAAAAAACCTAAAAGATACATCACACCATACCAGTGTAGTTTAATAGGACCAAAGCTTAGTGCCACTGGGTCAATATGCGGATACATTAACATAAACAAGCCTTATAATTAGATTAAATTCTGTACATAGAAATTTATTTACTCAATAAACCAGTTATTCTAACCTATCGTTGGCTTTTTTGCTACAATATGCTCCTGTTAAATAATCTTTATTATATGGAGTTCATTTATGAAAGCACCTGTACGTGTTGCGGTAACCGGAGCTGCCGGTCAAATCAGTTATAGCTTATTATTCCGTATTGCCAGCGGTGACATGCTAGGTAAAGACCAGCCTGTTATCTTGCAATTGCTGGAAATTGAACCTGCCATGAATGCCCTAAAAGGTGTGATTATGGAATTAGATGATTGTGCTTTTCCTTTAGTGCATGGAATTGTGGCTAGTAGTGATCCAATGGTAGCATTCAAAGATGCCGATATTGCATTACTAGTAGGTGCGCGCCCACGTTCAAAAGGAATGGAACGTAAGGATTTACTGGAAGCCAATGGCGCAATCTTTACTGTCCAAGGTAAAGCTCTTGCTGCAGTTGCAAACAAAAATGTTAAAGTTTTAGTTGTTGGAAACCCAGCCAACACCAATGCATTGATTCTATCTAAAAATGCAGCAGGTTTAAATCCACGTAATATCACAGCAATGATGCGCTTAGATCACAATCGCGCAATGAGTCAACTGGCTGCTAAAGTTGGTTGTCATACTACCGATGTAAGCCATGTTGTTGCTTGGGGTAATCATTCTTCAACTCAATATCCAGATATTTTCAATGCTACGGCTAAAGGTAAAAAAGCGAGTGAACTAGTTGATGAAAACTGGTTGGTAACTGACTTTATTCCAACTGTGCAAAAACGCGGAGCTGCAATTATTGAAGCTCGTGGATTGTCATCTGCAGCGTCTGCTGCTAATGCGGCTATTGATCATATCCGTAGCTGGGTACTTGGTACTGCTGATGGTGAAATCGTTACTATGGGTGTTCCATCTGATGGCAGCTACGGGATTCCTGAGGGCGTGATGTTTGGATATCCATGTACTTGTAAAGATGGTGAATATACTGTAGTTCAAGGTTTTGCAATCAGCGACTTCAGTCGTAAATATATTGACGCAACCTATAATGAATTATGTGAAGAACGTGCAGCAATTAAACACTTATTAGGTTAATAACTTTAATTGTCGCAATAGCCGGTTTTTATGCCGGCTAATTTTATTCGTACTACAATAAACTGATTAACATTTCTATTGGCTATTATTACTTGACTCTGCTTTTTCACCTGATTTATAGCCTCCAGCAACCTCCTGATAGAGATTAACTATCGTCAAAAGTTGCTGCAATTTATCCTGATTTAAATTAATCTGGATTCTATCCCAAGCAATCTTACTATTTAAAGTTGATAGATAGCTTTGAATTCCTTTTTGATATAAACGCTGGTTTAGATTATAGGCTTTGGCTAAATGAGCAGTCGCTGATTCAGTCTGCGTAAGTTTCTCAGTTAAGCGCTGATTCGCTGAAAGAGCATTAGTCGTATCGCGCAACGCTTTTTGCAAAGTATCAACATAATTAAAATAAGATACTTTATCCAAACCTCGCGCTTTGGCTATTTCACCAAAAGCTGACATTTTAAATACTGGAATCTTCAATAATTGATCGTTAAAATCAACCACGTTAGTCGTTATTGGTGTTGGAAAATAATAGTTATTGTTTCCTGCCACTGGACCGCCAATAAAATCTAATTGCACAGTAGGCAATAATTCGCTAGCAGCTAAACCAATTCCTTCATTAGATGCACGCAGACGATTTTCTGCCATTTGCATATCAGGACGATTTTCCAGCACAGTCAGCGGCAATGCTCCGGGAATTAATTTCTTATTATTAAAATCAGCAAACTGTTTAGTGGTTTTTAAACTACCAGGATTATGATTAATCAAATATTGCAGAGCATTGCGACTGACAACTATATTTTGTTCAATTACTTGCTGTTCACCGTGGATTAAATTTACCTGCGAACGTAGTTCTTCAACATTGATATCCGCACTTAAACCGCCCCGATAAACTTTACTGGCAATATCCGCTTGATGAGTAATATCATCCGCTAGCTGCTGAAGCAATGCTCTTCTTTCAATTTCTGCCAAATAAGTAAAATAACTCGCCGTAATTTGACTAATCACCGTAAGTTTAACCGCATCGTCTTCAGCCTTAGCCTCAGCTAGCTCATACTTGGCTTTTTTCTGTTGCTTAATCTGGCTAAAAACATTCATTGTATAATTAGGCGCAATTAAAGCCAAAAGCCCTGGAAAACCAGTGGCTGGGTTATTGGAATAACCCAGCAATACACTAACATCTGGAATCCATTGAAACTGAACTTTCTTAAGTTCACCTTCGGCGGCTTCAATATGCCCTCGTGACATATTAAGTGAGTTATTATTAGCCAAGCCACTTTCAATCAGCTGATTTAAAAGCGGATCATTAAATCCCTGCCACCATGCAATATAAGGTAAATTACTCTCGTTACCTGATTCAATATTACGATCTGGAACTGACCATTGATTTTTAACTGGAACATCTGGCTTCTGATAAGTACTATTATAAGCGCAACCCAATAAAATAAATGGTAAAAATACCAATGGCTTAATTATGTGCTTCATGAATAACTCCAGAATTAATACTAATTTTATGTTCAAGCAAAGATGCTAATTGAGCTAGATCAGCTTGAACCTGATTATAGAGATCAAAATAATCATGTTTATGATAGCGTTTGGTATAGTATGCAGAATAGAGCGCTTTTAAAGCAACAAAAATCCGATTACTTAGCGCCACAAAATAATTAAACTCATCGCCAACCGCCTGTTCAGAGCTATGTAAAAACTGGGCATTACGAACTAAATTATTAACTTCATTCAAACTCCGGTTAAGTGCCACACAACCATGATACCATTTAGTGCGTCGGATTTTATCTTGGTTCAATAAATTAACTAGTTCAGAGAGGTGCTGCAATACCTCATTTTGAGTATCCCGAATAAACCGCTGCATCATATGGTGCCGACGAAACCAAAAATACTCAAAAAGCAAAATAATCACAAACGCGAATATAGTACAAATCGCATAATCAACTAAGAAAAACGTAATTGAAAATGAATTATGCGCATAAAAATATCCAGTTCCAATAACTGCAGTATTAACCGTAAATGCAGTTGGTACACTATACGCATGTCCAACTAAAAAATAGGCAAAAAATACGGTCAGTGGAATAATCAAAATAAGCGTTCGGTAATCCAAATGTCCCATAAACCATAGCAGATAGCCACTAAATAGTCCCAACAGCATCCCCCAAAAGCGATGGTAAGCGCGGAATAAAGTTGTACCACTATCAAAGCCAGCATAAATCATCATTACCGCAAAGCCAGTCCACCCAGCGCGCGGGAAACGTAATATCTCTTGAAACCAAATGGTAAAGGTAAAGACAATACATATATGCAGAGCTCTAAGTGTCCGATAGCTCAAATTTGGAGAGCTTAGCTTTGAGAACATAGATAATTCCAACTATTGATTAACTGATATAGCGTTCTTAGCTCATAAGTCTCCTGAAATACATTGCGTTCATGCTCCGCAATAAAAACGACCTTACGCTCAAAACAGTGTTCTTTTAGTAATACAAGATATTTGTGCAATACAATAATATATGGCGTTCTTAATTGTTTCCGAAATGATACTAAATATGACATTGCCATAACCAAATCAAGGCTTAGTAAAGTAATTTTCAGAACACTAAAATACTTGTCACGCCGTGAAAGCATTCTGGCGTAGCGCTCCATAATTACTGTACCCGGAATGATCGGCACGTCAACATCACGATTATGGCTGATCGCAAATGTTACTGCTTCCATGCTTGATAGCGCATTATAAAAACCACGACGCCAGATTGACAGGTAATATGTTTTGGGAAATAAAAATAAACCTGCGAATACTACTGTCATAGCAACAAAAGTTTGTAAGCCATGATTTAGCGCGATATAGAAATTACTATTAGTATCACCATAAGTCATCGAATAAGCCGCAAGACTTAAAATTAGCGGTACCGGAACCAGCATGCTTTTGAGAAAGTACAACGCCGTAAAATAGAGCCAGATTGAATAAAAAAAGACAAAAAAAACAAAGAATATTTTATAACTAGAAAACACGCCAAAACAAAATACAGCTAGAATACTCCCCATCACCGTAAAAAAATAGAAGAGATATTTTTCTTGAAGGGTATTACCAACCAGTTCAGCAGCAAAGGCAGTTAACGGAATATAAAAATAATAGAAATACGGATTTGGCACACCAAAGACATAATTAAAGCCAAAGAGTAGCTCTAGTACAAATACCGCTTTAAGTCCATTAACCCGATGTTCGGCAAAGCGATCGTAATTCGCCAGACTATTTTTTAGTCGAGATATAAACATATGCACTTGAGCCTGGATTTAGTGGATAATTAGGATCTGGATCTAAAATTTTTATTTGCAATGGAAAGCGTTGTGGTAGTAATAGCCACTCATTTTCATTAACTACTTTTTGCAGCTGACTCTTCGGTGCGGTAGTTTGCCGATCTGCAGCCCAAAGCGTATTAACAATTTCACCGTGGAAAATTCGATCAAAATAATACATTCTTAACATAATTGTAACTTTATCCCCTACCCGCACATTTCTTAAATCAGTTTCATTAAAATTTGCCTGAATATAGTAGTTGGACGTATCAATAAAAGAAAATAGCGGCTCATGGATTTTCACCGGTGTATTAAGCGCTACATACAGATTATCAACTACACCATCACTGGGTGCTCGAACTATCGTCAAATCCAGATTCACTTTAGCCTGTGCCATCTTGGCTTTAAGGCTTGCTACAGTTTGTTTCTGTTGCTCAATCTCTGCCTTTAAAACTTCAACTTCCTGATGCAATGAGGATAGTTTATTAGCTAGAGTCTCTACATCATAGGAAAGTTTTTTTACTTCAAGCTTGGATACTGCTTCAACCACATCGTGGTCTTGTTTAAGTCCTAATTCATATTTACTTTTATTTAATTCTGCTTCGGTCGATTTAATTAATGCATTGCTACGATCAATCTGCCTTTGCAATACAATAATTTTTTTCAGTCCCTCTTGATAATCAGCACTTGCTTGCTGATATGCTAGTTGATATGGTAATTGATAAACCGTAAAAATTGGATCATTTTTTTTGACAGCCTGACCATTTTTAACATGAATATCGGTTATAAAACCAGAAACGTCAGCCGCCACTGGCGAAACATTGGTCACAACAAAAGCATTATCAGTAAACGGAATCAAATAAGAAAAAATATGGTAAATACCCACTATAATCGCAAGAATCACGACGATGATTGGTAAATGAAGCTCATTTTTCATGAGTTTTAAAATTTTTGGCATATTATTACTCGTGGCAAAATAAAATAGTTATCTGTCTCGTTCTAAAGTTACAACCGCTAATAAATTACATAGGCAGATTTTAACACAAGTATTAAATATACCCTGTGCAACTCCAGCCTAAAAGTTCAAAACTGCTTAATAAAATTATATATGGCTGGTTAAGTGCTTTAAAATGCAACATCTGCACCAGTAAAAAATCCAATTGGTAACATTCATAAGAAACTATACTTTTAAACTATCGAATAGTTACAAGAAGTCTAACTAAAAACATTCCATCAAGCTAAAATAGAAAAGATTTGGTTTAATGAGTGATGAGAGCAAACTGTAGACCCAACCTATTTCTATTTTAACTAAACAGAAACTTGGTAGGAGTCATTAGTCTATTTGAGACGGTTTAGGAAAACTCCATTTCCTATATGTCGCGATTCTAACATAGCCACACTTCTTTGTCAAGATGTAAAAAATAGCCGAGGGGTTATCTCGGCTATTAATTTTAAAAAGGAAAAACTACTCTAAAATATGAGCAAATTCACGAATTGCAGCAGACAACATTGCCAAATCGAGAACCTTATAGCTTTGCAACTCTTCTAAAATTGCAGTAATTTTATCCATACGATCCTGATTAGCAGCGATCCAAGCGCGTGTATCAGCCTTTGTATCTGCAATCGCTAATTGCATTGCACCACGATATAACTTAAATACATCAGCAAGCAAAGCAGAACGAGCCAAAGCTTGCCATTTGTTACCACGCGATAATAATAGTACATTCTTACGTAACCAGTCAATTTGCAATAAACGACCAGCAGCAAAGTAATTATCGGCTACCACATCATAAGCTAAATTATTTTCCATTGCCAGTAATACAATATCCATCACCTGTGGTAAATAACCTAAACGTGATACCAATTTAGCCAATACTGCAGGCACATTAGCAGATATATACAAGTTCTCTTCATCTCGAACTTCAGGATAATCTTCGCTCTTGATTAAATTATCAATGTGGGATTCTAAAGTTGCAACATGTGTCGTATATTTACTAATAATTGAACTCGCACTACTTAAGTCTTTAACATAACGCAAGATCCAACGACATAAACGTTCAACAGCTTTTTCAACTCCAACATACAGTTTTAATTGAACATCTGCGCCAACCTTATTATCCAAACCTTCAATTTCATCATACAAACGTGGAGCACCAAGTAGATTATATGCAATCCACCATGCTTTAAGAATATCCGATAATGGAGAACTAAATTCATCGGTAAAGCGCGATACGAATGTCATACCAGCACGATTTACCACCAAATTAGCTAATTGATTGGCAATAATTTCTTTACGTAAATAATGGTTAAGAATAAAATCTTTATAGTTTTCCTGCAGATATTTAGGGAAATAACTAATTAGTAAATCATTAAAATCCGCATCAGTAACTAATGTACTTTTTAAAATCTCACGATCTAACGACATTTTAGAATATGCCAACAACACAGACATCTCAGGTGAAGTTAAGCCCTTATCTTCCTGCATCCGCTCATTGATCTCAGCATCAGTTGGTAAAAATTCAATCTTACGATCTAATTCACCTGATTTTTCCAATTTACGCATGAAAATCTGATGATTAGGTAGCGTATAGCGTGCACGATAACCCGCAGTACGTAACACCAATGTCTGTAAGTAATTATCACGCAGTACTAAATGTCCAACATCATCAGTCATTGATTCAAGTATCTTGTTACGTGTTGCAACATCCATTCCGGTTGCCTGCATAATTGCCGCAAAAAGAATCTTGATATTTACCTCATGATCTGAACAATCAACACCAGCAGAATTATCAATCGCATCAGTACAAATGTTACCACCAGCTTGTGCAAATTCAATTCGTCCTAGCTGAGTAGCACCCAAGTTACCACCCTCACCAACTACACGCACACGTAACTGATTCCCATTAACTCGCAATGCATCGTTGGCTTTGTCCTTGACTTCTTCATTTGACTGGCTCTCAGCTTTAATATACGTACCAATACCACCATTGTAAAGTAAATCAGCTTTGGCTTTTAAAATCAGGTGAATCAAATCATTGGGAGCTAATTCATCATCTTCAATTTCTAGCCATGCTTTCACTTCCGGAGTCAATGGAATAGTTTTACTTGATCGCAAGTAAATTCCGCCGCCTTGAGATATTGTCGATTTATCATAATCTTCCCAGCTTGAACGCGGCAAATTAAACATCCGTAGCCGTTCCTGATAACTGGTCTTTATACTTGGATTAGGATCAAGGAAAATATGTTGATGATTAAATGCTGCGATTAGTTTAATATGCTCAGATAACAACATTCCATTACCAAATACATCACCCATCAAATCACCAATACCGATCACAGTAAAATCCTGTGTCTGAGTATCAATACCTAAATGGCGGAAATGACGTTTAACCGCTTCCCATGCACCTTTAGCTGTAATCCCCATTTTTTTATGATCGTAGCCAACCGAACCACCTGATGCAAATGCATCACCTAGCCAGAATGAGTAATTTTGTGACATTTCATTGGCAAAATCTGAAAATGTTGCAGTACCTTTATCAGCAGCAACTACCAGATATGGATCTTCACCATCGTGGCGAATTACTTGCTTAGGATGAACAACTTGCCCGTTAACTAAATTATCGGTGATATCCAATAATCCAGAAATAAATTGTTTATAACAGCTAATACCTTCAGCCATATATGCTTCACGATCTTTAGCATCTGGTAATTTTTTACAAACAAATCCACCTTTGGAACCGGTTGGTACAATCACTGAATTTTTAACCATTTGTGCTTTTACCAAGCCCAATACCTCAGTACGGAAATCTTCTTTACGATCTGACCAGCGTAAACCACCACGCGCTACTTTACCACCGCGTAAATGTACCGCTTCAAAACGAATTGAATATACAAAAATTTCATATAACGGATATGGTTTAGGTAAATTTAAAACCTTAGCAGACTCAAGCTTAAATGAAATATAAGGCTTGTGTGCACCATCGTCTAAAGTTTGATAATAGTTAGTTCGAAGCATTGCATTAACTACGGAGAATGCCGCTTTTAAAATTTGATCTTCTGCCAAGTTCTCTACTTTGTTTAACTCTGCGTTAATCAGCTGTTGAATTTCACCAGCTTTAGCCGCAGAATGGTGCTCTGGACAAAATTTAGCTTCAAATAAATCAAATAAGTGTTTACTTACTGCAGCATGATTTTTCAAACACTCGCTCATATAACCAGCAGAAAAAGGCAAGCTGGTTTGCGCCATATATTTAACTACTGCACGAATTAACGAAACCTGACGCGCTGTTAAGCCAGAGTAAAGTACTAATTTATTTAACGTATCGCTTTCAACTTGGCGAGTGAATGCAGCAACAATTGCTGATTTTAGTTTAGAAATCAATTGTTGGTCTTTAATTTTACCAACTAATCCATCAGGTACTTCAACACCAAAATCACAGATATAAATCTGCTCATTTTGAGCAATTTTTATTTTATATGGTTTCTCATCCAGCAGCTTAAAACCAAAATTTTCAATAATCGGTAATCCACGTGACAAGCTCACCGTATCGTTAAAACGGATTAATTTGATTTGCCATAAGTTATCCGCACCAGATTCACCATCCGTAATTGCAATTGCATACTCATTATTATGACTCAAGCTTGACATTAATTTACAATCTTCCGTAACTTCTTCGAGCGAATAGCGATCTAAGTACTCAGCCGATAAAGCTAAAGCAAATTTATTATATGCTTCAGGACTTAAATTTTGCTTTAATTGCTCTAATAATTTACTCATTGTGTTTCCTTCTAAAGTTTACAAAATACTGAACTGCACACCAGACAGATCAACATGCACAGTCACAATTATTGACATAACCCCTTGATATAAATTTATTCACTATATAAACTGTGAATATCAGGAACTTAATTATTTAATTATAATTATTTGTACTAAATTTTTAATGTAGGTATTATATGTTATTCAGACTATGTATAAAACAGATAATGTGCTGCAGCGCAATAGCATAAAAAGCAAGACTTAACCAACCCACCATTTACAGGTCAAATTACAGCAAATACTTTAGCATTATTTTCGCAAAATTTAGTCATTATTCGCGTAAATACCGACGCGATGAATCTTATTTTTTGCTGAAGATTTAGATTTTCTGTATAATGTGCCACTTTACCATTTCTGTCCTAAATAAGTCCATAATACTTATTCTCGGAAAATTATCTACAACAGTACCAATTTAACAAACTATTACATAAAAAGTGCATGAAGAATTTTCTTTGGTATACAATGAAGTACAAAATACAGAAATAGTCATTATATTTTAGGGGCGTTTAAACCTCATATTTGTAACAAAAATTATTGAACTTAGAGAATTTTAAAATGCACGTTGAGCACTCCAAATTTAAGCAAATTTCTTTCACTTCATTATCCAAAGTTTTAATCCTATTTAGCCTAATAACCACACGAAGCTATGCTGTAGATTCATCCGAATCTCAATCACCGGAAAATACTCCAGAAAGTGTTAATACAGGATCGATGAATAAAATTGATATTTTAGGCAGCCCTAGCAACCAATATCAAAGTATTAATGCGTTACAAGGAGGTAAATATCCTGCATCCCCAGCAGCTATTGCACCAGATAACTCTGCGGCGGTTGAAGCAGAACAATTGGAGATAGATAAGCTTAAAGGCGAATATATCTCGCCATATAATTACAGCCAAGACCCGATTGCATATAATATGGGAACAACATCTGTTGCAGGGCCAGACGGCACTTATCATGGAGGAATCAGCTCAATCAATTCGGCAAATATAAATCTTGCAGGGCAAAATAAAGGTGTATTTTCTGAAACAGCAGAGGTATGGGGACAAACTCAACGCTGGGGCGGATTTGCACTAGGTGGTGGATTAACTGGGTCAGTATCGCCTGTTCAAACGGGACAGCCTAATACTTTTGGTACAACTGGATTAATCATACCAAGTCAGGCATATGCAGATTGGGAATATAAGGATGTTTTTGAGCTTACTGCAGGTAATGTCATTTTAACCAATCCGTGGGTAAACTCAATCAGCAGCTACCCTGGAGCAACTTATGCCAACAGCAACAATCCGTTTCAGGCAGTACAAGCCAATGTCCAAGTAAATGATAGTTTATTACTGACTGGATTTAGGGCATTTACTTACCAACAATATCCCAATAATTGGTTTAACTACCAAACTTTGTATAATTCCAATGCAGGATTTTTAGATGGACTAGCGCAGACATCTGGCGCAACCGGAGTTGGGGCAACTTGGAATCCAACTAATAATTACAATTTTAATCTATGGTATTATAATTTCATTGGTCAAGCCGATATGTATTACTTTGATAATCATTTACATACCGCGATAACAAAAAATGTAAGTATGGATTTTGGAATTCAATATTTAAATCAAAGCAGTAGCGGCGATGTTTTTACGTCATCAACTTATACAAATCTACAGGGACAGACAGTGCAAACGCAAGCAGTTCAAAGTAACGCAGTCGGTGCAGAATGGGCAATTAATACTGGAGACAATACTCTCTTGGTTGCTTATAACAACGTCTTTGGTAATTCCAATTCATATATGAACGGCGCGATGATAACACCTTATACCTATGGGTTAGAAACTGATCCCTTATATACAACACCAGCACTCTCGTCACTTGCCGAATTAGGTTCAGGAAGTGCCTACTTAATAAAAGATACCATGCATTTTTTAAATTCAAGTTTAAAAGCTAGTTTAGCTTTCTCACAATTTTTTATTAATCAAGTTTATGCAACGCAAACTGGGATGCAAACTGAATATGACGCGGCACTTCAGTATTCGGTGCCGCACACCCATCTGAATTTGTGGGGGCGAGTCGTCTATGTACAGCAAGCAGAAAATGCTGGTGGTGATTTTATTCAGCCACGCTTTATCATGAACTGGACATTCTAAACCATAATCACCAGCTAGAACAATGAATAAGATCCTTATGCATAATAATAACGCTATTTACTCGCAATCATTAACCTCTTCGTGTTTAATTCCCCGCGGCTTGCCGCGTTAAAACAGTAACCACCAGCGGATGGTATCGAAGAGAAAATTTGCCGTATTAATTTAGTACTTTACTTAACTCCTAGCTAAGCAACTAAGCTCTCATAAATCAAACACTCTAGCGTTAGTTTCACATATCTTAGTGATTATTGTCGTTGGCAGAGTGGAATCTCTAACAAAGCTAACTGCACCACTCATTTCCTCCATTGGATAATCTGTTGCAAATAAAATTTTTTCTTCACCCATTGCTTTAATCACATACTCTAATGCTGGTTGGTAAAAACGACCACTTGTTGTTACATACACATTCTCTTTCAATACTTGAGATGGTAGTCTATCCAATCTAGGTTTATCTTTGCCATAAGGCATATCTTGCCGACGATAAGTAAAATCCAAACGTTCCATCAAAAAAGGCATAGTTTCACCTAAATGTCCTAAAATTATGGTTAGCTTTGGAAATTTATCAAAAACCCCAGCTAAAATCATTCGCATCAAACATAATGCCGTATCAAATTGAAAACCAAATCCTGCTCCCGCGCTAGCAAAACCGTATTTTGTATATTCTGGGATGACCGGTACTGACGGATGTAGATATATAGGAACATTTAGACTCTCGGCAGCCTCCAATAATGGCCAAAATTTCTGCTCGTCTAAATATTCATTTTTGCCAAAATTAGAATGCGTTAGCCAGCCCACAAAGCCTAATTGCTTAATCGCACGCTCTAATTCTTTAACTCCGGATAAAGCGTCATGGGGGTTAATTGCGGCAAAACCTTTAAGGCGGCTAGGATTAGCTCTAATTGCAGAGAATAATTCATCGTTAGCATCTCTCGCTAAAAAAGTAGCATCAGGATTATCTAGACACTCTATTCCTGAAGGTACCGTCATGCTCAAGATTTCTATATCAACCCCACCTTGATCCATCTGGTTAATTCTTCCTTGACCAAGGTCTAGCAATCTGTCCATTAACGGCTTAGGGTGTGGTAAAGATACTGATTCGCTAAATTTTAATTGATAAGATCCAGCTCTATCTGTAGCTTCAAGAAGAGGGAATAAATCACGTTTTTTTAGATAATCAACTGAATCATTAGTAAAGAAATGCGCTTCAAAATCTATAACTCTCATTAATAAAATCCTTCTAATTTTCTAATAACTACTTTTTTGTTTTAACCATATATGATATCTGAAATTAGATAATTAAACAACTGCTAGTATTTTATCTTAACAAGAGAATCGCCGGATAGCAAATTAGCTTAACCCCCAAACACAAAACGAATATCTCATTTGGGTATGCCAAACAAAAAAGTTATGACTGAGCACCTTAACAATATGAGCACTAAACTAAAAAATTACTTGATTGCTATCATTAAAAATAACGGGTAAACCCTGCTCTCTCCATTTGCAGTAGTTTTGATGATGCTATAAATATTCTGAAATTTAACATCACGAAACCCAACAGATATTGCAAGACTCCTTAGCTCTTCGCGGACAAACCCATTATGCCCATCAAATCCTTCACCGTGAAAAGAACCATCCTCAAGATCCAAATCAGCAAGAAATAGGCGCCCACCATCCTTTAACATTAGATAAAACACTTCAATAATTTGTTGCGTATTGGGTATATGATGCAGTGTTTGTAGGCTATAAATCAGATTAAATCTATCTGCTGGTGGAGTTTCGATAGTTAAATCTAATTTAACGGGAAGTAAATTGTCTAACTGTAAGCTTTGTATTTTCTGCTTGATAACGGCAAGCATTCCATCAGAAATGTCAGCAAGCACGATCTTTTTAATTTTATCGCGTAATGCCAAACTTACCAAGCCAGTTCCACAACCGTATTCAAGCGCGCTATCAAGCTCAAGTTCAGCAGAATCAGCGAGTATTGCATCAGCCATAATTTGGGCACGCTCAATCTTTTCTGGAGTATCCCAAGTCGCAGCTTTGGCATCAAACTCATTCTTATTATTGCCAAGATTAACTATAGTACCACTCATCATAATGTACGCAACAAATTTACCACATCAAAAGCAGCATATGTCCAGATAATATCAGCACCAGCACGCTTAAAGCACAACATACTTTCAAGTAATGTAGCGTTATAGTCCAGCCAACCTTTCTCCGCTGCAGCTTTAAGCATAGCATATTCACCACTGACATGATATACTGCAGTTGATAATTTAAATTCCTGCTTAACCCGATAGAGAATATCCAAATAAGGCATTCCCGGTTTAACCATTACAATGTCAGCACCTTCGCTAATATCCAGCGCAACTTCACGCAGTGACTCATTGCCATTAGCTGGATGCATCTGATAATTAAACTTATCTGACTTACCCAGATTACTACCTGAGCCCACTGCATCACGAAAAGGTCCGTAGAATTTAGAAGCATATTTCGCCGAATACGCCATAATACCAGTATTATGCAAACCTAGCCGTTCCAGCTCATGACGGATAACACCAATGCGACCATCCATCATATCCGAAGGACAGACAAAATCAGCACCCGCTGCTGCGTGCGATAAAGCTTGCTTTAAAAGCACTTCATTAGTTATGTCATTTAAAACATAGCCAGCTTCGTTGATAATACCATCCTGACCATGGATTGTATAAGGATCAAGTGCTACATCAGTAAATACTCCCAAACGCGGAAACTCAGCTTTAAGTGCGCGTACCGCACGTTGCACCAAACCGTCTGGATTGTAGCTTTCACTAGCCAGGTTATCTTTACCTGATTCAATAACTGGGAATAACGCAATCCCCTGTATCCCAAGCATAACTGCACGTTCAGCAATAACCAACAATCGATCAATACTAACCCTGAACTGCCCTGGCATTGAACTAATTTCCTCTTCACGCTTTTGCCCTTCGAGAACAAAAACTGGATAAATTAAATCATTGGCAGTAACCCAATTTTCTTGAGTTAAATTACGGATAAATGGCGCTTGACGATTACGGCGCATACGGGTAGATGGATAAGAAATATTCATTAACTTTGTACTCTAATCATTATATTCTAAAATAGCAAAAACTGGATAGCCCTGCTCTTTAATTAATTGGCTACCATTCAGATATAGCAAATCACTAACCACAGCACATTCTGCTACTTCAGCACCTAACTCGGTAATCAAAGTACATGCAGCAAGCATCGTACCGCCTGTTGCAATCAAATCATCAATCACCAGAACTTTATCACCACGGTGAACCGCGTCAATATGCATTTCAACAGTATTAATATCACCATACTCTAAAGTATAGCTTTTAGAAACTGTAGTATATGGCAGTTTACCTTTTTTACGAATTGGCACAAATCCAATCCCTAATTCATAAGCAACAATAGGTCCAAAGATAAAACCACGAGCATCTAAACCAGCTACAGTAGTAATACCTTTACCACGATAACGCTCAACCAAAATATCTACCACAGCACGAAAAGCTTCTGGATCTTTGAGTAAAGTAGAAATATCGCGAAACATAACTCCTGGCTCAGGCCAATTGGGAATATCACGAATTGAATCACGAATCATCGCTAAAGTTTGTTGGTTATATGCCATATTAAGATGCTCCAGTTATTTATTGATAGTTGTATTTACGATTGCCACTGCTTCATCGCAACGGCGTTTAATTTCAGCAAAATCGTGTGCAGCGGTTAATTTAGCTTCTACAATAGAAGATAGTCCCACCGCAAAAATATTTGGTAACTCCAGATACTTCTGCATATTTTCAACAGTTACGCCACCAGTTGGACAAAATTTAAGTTGTGGTAGCGGAGAAGCTAATGCTTTAATGACATTGTAGGCATTATACGGTTCAGCTGGGAAAAATTTAACGTGATTAATTCCGTTATTAAGCGCGTCCATTGCCTGTGATGGTGTGCAAATACCAGGAATAAAACGCACTTTATCTGCAAACTCTTTACCCACTGTAAATAGCTCTTCCGTTACACCGGGAGAAATAATATACTGCGAACCAGCTTCATAAGCTTGCAGAAAATTTTCACGAGTCAGGATAGTTCCAGCCCCAACCACCATCTCAGGTAATTCTTTGGCAATCTTGGCAATAATCTCGAGCGCATTAGATGTACGTAAAGTAATTTCCATATTATTAATGCCCGCAGATAACAATGTTTCAGCTAAAGGAATTGCTGCTGCTATATCATTAATTACCACTACAGGTACTATTTTATTGCTTGCAAAAACTTGTTCCATTGTCTTCATTACTAACTTCCTTTTTGTAATTTATTTTGAATAACAACTTCTGATAGTCTGACGGCTTTTTTCGCACGTTCAGTCATTTCAGAATAATTTTTAGTTGCTATTAAGGTGGAATCTGCGATTGAAGATAAACCAACAGCAACAACATTATCTAATGCCAAATATTTTTCCATATTTTCAAAATTAATCCCACCATTCACAGCAAATTTAGCTTTGGGAAAGGTATGTTGATACGTTCTAAGCAGCTCATAACCATTCAGGACTTCAGCAGGGAATAAATTCATTACCTCAAAGCCACGCGATAACGCATCCATAATATGTGATGGAACTATCATGCCCGGCAAGAAATGTGCATCATTATAACGAGTTCGTGCCGCAGTGAACAGCTCTGGCGTAATCCCAGGTGACGAAATAAATTTAGCTCCAGCAATACTGGCATTCAAAAATCCAGCAGCATCCATAATTCCGGCTACTCCGACTGTAATATCAGGTAATTTTTCGTTGATATACTCAACCGCGGACAATGAATTAACAGACAATAGCCTAACCGCAATAACGTTAATTCCACCATCAAGTAAAGCATTGCAAATAGGCTCAATTATCTCTTTACATTCAAGGCTGACCGTTGGAACTATCTTCTTTAGCCCAAAAATTTGTTCAATTGTTTTCATCTAATCAATCCTTTCTTAGAATAAAGTAGCACCATCTTCAGAATTACTCAAATTAGGACGCATTTTATTAAATAACTCACGTCCAAAATTAATTTGATTAGCGCTTAAATCAGGAGTATTTTCAATACGTTTTGCCAATTCGTCATCAGAAACGTGCAATTGTAAAGTTCCATTTTCTAAATCCAGCTCAACAATATCACCTTCATGTACTTTAGCAAAATTACCACCGCTTAACGCTTCTGGTGTCATGTGAATTGCATTTGGCACTTTTCCTGATGCACCTGACATACGTCCATCAGTTACTAAAGCCACTTTATAACCTTGATCTTGAAGTGATGCCAATGCTGGCGTTAATCCGTGTAATTCTGGCATACCATTGGCTTTTGGCCCTTGGTATTTTAATACTACCACCACATCGTGGTTTAATTTACCTTCTTTGTATGCAGCTAGTACTTCATCTTGACTATGAAAAACACTTGCTGGAGCTTTAACATAACGATATTCTGGCGCAATAGCTGAAATCTTACTCACGCTACGCCCCAGATTACCACTAAGTAAACGTAAACCACCTTCATGACTAAATGGTTCGTCTTTTGAGCGTAAAATAGTATCATCCAAATTAAAGGCATCTGTCCATTCAAGTTGCTCCGCATTTAGACGCGGCGTTTTAGTGTAGGCAGTTAAACCATTACCAACTACTGTTTTTACATCATCATGCAAATAACCACCAGCCAGTAACTGTTCCATAATATAGGTCATACCCCCAGCTTCATGGAATTGATTTACATCTTTGGAACCATTAGGATAAACTTTAGCCAACAAAGGCACAGCTTTAGATAAGTCATTAAAATCATCCCAAGTCAGTGAAATTCCTGCGGCTTTAGCAATTGCCGGAATATGTAAGGTATGATTAGTTGAACCACCAGTTGCCAGTAGCCCTATAATACCGTTAACAATGCTTTTTTCAGTTACGATTTCACATAATGGAGTGAAATTATCACGTTGTGCAGTATTTTTTACAATCTGGGCTGCTGCATAGTCAGTTAACTTTCGGCGTAGTGGCGTATTCGGCGTTACAAAAGCAGCACCAGGAATATGTAACCCCATTGCTTCCATTAGCATTTGATTGGTATTTGCCGTACCAAAAAACGTACAAGTTCCAGCAGCGTGGTAAGATTTAAACTCTGACTCTAGCAAGGCTTCCTTACCTACTTTACCTTCAGCAAATAATTTACGCGTTTCCGCTTTATCTTTATTGGAAATCCCACTAGGCATCGGTCCACTTGGAATAAAGATTGTTGGCAAATAACCATAAGTTAAAGCACCAATCAAAAGTCCTGGTACAATCTTATCACAGATACCGAGGCAAATTACACCATCAAAAACATTGTGTGATAATGAAATTGCGGTACTCATTGCAATAATATCACGAGATAGCAAAGATAGTTCCATCCCGACTTGCCCTTGCGTAACGCCATCGCACATCGCTGGCACGCCACCAGCAACCTGTGCAGTTGCATTTTGTTCAATAATTGCATCTTTTAATATTTCAGGATAGCGATAATATGGTTGGTGAGCAGAGAGCATATCATTGTAGGCAGTTACAATTCCAATATTAGGACTTTCGATATTTTTAAGACGAATTTTTACCTTGTTATCTTCGGCTGCTGCCACATGGGCTAAATTGGTACATGCCAGTTGGTCACGTTTAACGCGTTTACCATATTGTTCCTTCATTCGAGCCAAGTAAGCAGCACGCGTTTTAGCACTGCGCTCAATAATTCTTTGGGTTACTTGTTCAACTACTTTGTTCAGCATAATTCACCTGTGAAAAATTTTTTAGAGTAAATAATATGATATGTGCCGTAATGGCAAGAATAATTATGGTTAATGCTAATGGCATTATACTTGTTGGATTAAAGAGATTAATTATCGCCGTGATTACAGCAGATCCTGCTATACTACTAAAACTGAATAGTGCCGAAGCACTGGCAAAATTATCACTAATTGAAGACATAGCTAAAGCAGAAGCATTTGCAAAAACTAAACCGCTGGCAAAAAAAATCAAGCCTAAAACCAAGAAAAACTGTACTCTACTGAGTGAGTCATTAAGTGCAAAACTTAATAATATAAACCCACTGCATAGAACTAAAAATACACCAAGCTGTAAAACTTTTTCCAAGCCATAACGCACTAAATGGGAGTTAATATAACAACCAGCAACATAAAACCCAGATAAAAATAAGGCTAACAAGCCAAAGTCATCAGGCGTAAGTCCCAAACGAGTTTCCCAAATAAATGCGGCAACAGCTAGATAAGCCATAAACACAGAATACATTAATGTAGCAATCAGGTTGTAATGCATGTATTCACGGTTGATACAAATTATTTTGTAATCATGAAACATGTTTTTAAGATTAAATTTTCGTACCCGCACAACAGGTTTAAAAGGAAATTTCCACGCAACAGCAAGGGAGGCAAGATTGAATAGGAATAAAAAGACAAAAATAGCCCGCCAATTAAAGTGATGTTGAATTACTCCGCCTAAAAAAGGCGTAATATCAACACTTAGCGCAAAAGCCATACTCAAATATGAAGAATATTTAGCAAACTCTTTACCTTCAAAATGATCTCGCAATAATGCACGCCCAATCCCATTGGTACTACTAAAACCAAAACCTTGGACAAACCGATAAAATATAAAAGCGTATACACTATCAGTATAAAGACAACCGAGAGTTCCAAGTAATCCAACAACCAAGGCAATCATAATAACCTTGCGTCGCCCGTAACAATCTGCTAAAGAACCAAAAAACAGTGCTGGAGCCAAAGATCCAAAAATAAAAGCAGTAAATGAGTATTGAATCAGCGTGTCGCTAGCGTGGAAGCTAGCACCAATAAAAGGAAGTGCGGGGATATACATTTCAGCAGCAATTGCACCTATGGTCGATAAGATCAGAGTCAACGCCAGTAATTTAAACATTCAAATATCCGCCTAGTATAAAATGTAATTTTATAGATTATAGGAGATATTATACTACCAATACAGCACCAACTCTGGCTTAATTTGCCTTGAACAATGAAGGCATATTTTGATTTACCTGCTAGAAATTATTCCGTAGTTAAACTAATGCGCTGATAGAGAGGTGATATAAAGATTAACTAGTTGTGATCTGCAATTTCTTTGAGATGTGGATCCTCGAGTAAATCTTCATTCAAAATTATAATGCATGGTTTCCACAGTGATTTTGGCATATCCAAATAAAAACCTGCGTCGATTGCAACCTCCACTAACATTTTAGTATTAGCCCCGATAATTGAGAATTTGGGACATATTTGATTGGCAATCGTTGTTGCTATAGTAGTTCGTGCCAGATTCAAAATTTGTGCAACTTGCTCCTGCGTTGCACCGTTAGTCAACAAAAATAGTATTTCCAGTTCACGAGAGGAAAATTGTTTTTTAAACTCTTTATCTTCAACTTTTATATTTGGTTTTCTTAAATGTCCTTGAAAACGCAAAACATAGCTTTCAACTGAAGTTGAGTTAATTGCTATTACTTCCCCAGTTCGATCAACTATTGGGACATAATTAGTGAGATGTATCACAAATTTGCCATTATAAGGGAGCATATCTATGAATTGTATTACTTTACCGCGGGAAAAAACCAGTTGTTGTAGATAACGTATTTTCTCGCAATAGAAAACAAATTCCTCATGATTTTCTGGTTTATATTGATCTTTAAACAGTAGCTCCATATACTCTTTAGCACAGAAATATTCTGATGAAATTTGCTTAAATTGTTGCCAATCTTCAATTCCGAGTATTTTTTTACTTTGGTTAGTAGCTATTTCAATCTGAAAGTCACGATTAATCAGTAATGCACATATTTCCCGATCAATTAATGGCTTAAAGTACAACTCAATATATTGAGCTAATGATTTTTTATACTCTTCTGCTCCACGCGTTTTTATTACTTCCGACATGATAAATTACTCCCTTGCCTAATCTCTAATCTCACTCAATTAGTTATAATAACTTAATCTTGCTCATAATTTATCACTATTGCGTTAATTTCTATCAACTACCAGAAATCTACTACATCTCGCTCAGAGCTAAATTTGATAATTATTATGCTGTTATGAATCTATTTTATTAATCTAGAGCAATTAGTGTTAACGTCCTTATTTTCTGTCATATGTTTTGCAACATTTCATATTTTCCAGATCGCCCAATCCAATAGTCAAAATTGACTATTGTTAAGTTTCAAAACTAGTTCTATAATTCTGCTATCAACAAAATAAGTTGAATTTTTAAATTAAAAGGGAAATATTAAATGAAAAAATTACTAATGGTTATTCTCGGTGCTTCTTGTTTCACTCTTGCAAATGCAGCAACAATTCAATTTTTCCAGGATAGTAATTTTAAATATCCAATTCAGGGAAAGGGGGCTGCTATTTCTGGAATAGATGCCAATAGTTGGACAAATTTACCGAATGGCAGCAGTTTTACTATTGCTAACGTTGCCCAAGGTGTGCAAAATACTACCCTTTCATTGAATGCCTTCTCCTCACCAAATATTCCATACCTTGCAGCAGGTTCATTATCTTGGACCAACTCTTCGGGTACTAGTTATGAATTTGATATTAGCGCGGGTGGTAATCCTGGACAATGGGATCCTAAAACAGCATATTGCATTGATGTAGTAGTAGATGGCATTGATATTGGTAGTAATTGCACCAGCTCAACTAGTTATTGGGCTCCGACTATAACCAAAGCAACCTTAAATAACAATAGTAAAATACAAGTTTTCTTTATGCTAAAATAGCCCGTAGAGTTTAATAAATTACGAGTCTGTCAATTGAACAATTTGAATTAACAAATCAGTATGGTTAAACTTAACTTATTGTTAAAATTCTTAAGGCTCAATAAGCAAACTCGATTGTATAAGTTCGATTCCATTTGGCATTTGATTGAATAGTTTCTATCGCGGCTTTATTGTTTAAATCAGCATTAAAGCCTAGATCATCACTACGCCCGCACCAAGGTTCCAGACAAATATAGTCTGCACCTGGTTTTGACCAGATACCCAGCCAAGGAAAGCCAGCTAGAGAAACTCTGATCGCACGACCACTGTCACGCTCAACCAGACTCACACTATCACTATTATAGCCTGTAAAAACCAAGGCATCGTCATCAAAGGTATGCTCATCCAGATTAAATGCAGCTAATTTGTACTCAGTTGTGCTGCCTGTATAGAAAGCTTCGGAAGTTATCTCATGGCGCAGCAAATTTTCTGGCTGTTCAAAGTGAATTTCATAATCACTAATCTGATGTTTATCATCAAAAGGACAAGCAAAGGCAGGATGTGCACCAACACTAAAATATGCAGTTTGCTGATCAAGGTTCTGAACTGTGTAGGTAGTATGCAACGTTTTGTCAATCAATTTATAATTGACAAAAAAATCAAGATTGAATGGATAGCGCTTTACATCACCAGCTTGAGTATTTAGCAACAATGTAACTTCATCATTCTTTTGCTCTACAATGCTAAATAGCGAATGACGTGCAAAACCATGATTACCAAGGCTATAACTTTCACCAGCAAATTTAACCTGATTTCCGGTTGTTTTGCCGACTACTGGAAATAAGACAGGAGAAACGCCTGCCCAAATCTCGGAGTTACCACTCCACATATATTCATGATTACTTACAATATTTTTGACACCACGAACCTCAGCACCAAGTAGCGCAATCGTAACCTGCAAATTTTGATTTTGAATTGTAATCTGTGACATAAATAAACCTACTATACGTTAAATATCGTGGCTATCGCCAAATTTTTTGCTTTTAGTTAATTGGCTTTCGGCTAAATAGCCACCGCCTAAAACCTGATAAAGATTAACAATGCTATTTAGCTGTTGAATTTTAATTTGATTTAAACTAGCTTTTGCATAATCAACATTGAGTTTAAAGCCTAAAGTATCAGAAAAGCCTACTGAACCCTGCGCATACTGCTTATTCGCAATTTGTTGCAAATTCTGAGCTTTCTGTAAGGCAATATTTTGCTGACTAGCTACCTTATCCAAGCTATCATGATTAGCCAAACCGTTATCAACCTGAGAAAAAGCCGTTCTAACTGTCTGAATATAATTATAATATGCAGTGTAGTAGCTACCACGAGCTTTATCCGCTTCAGCGTATAATCCCATATTAAATAGTGGCATTGCGGCACCTAATTGTCCCATCCAAAAATCAGCACCTGCATTAAATAAGTTACTTAGCTGCATCGAACCTTGCCCAAGCATCCCAGTTAGACTAATCGAAGGGAAAAACATTGAAGTAACTGCACCAATATTAGCATTGGCAATTTGTAATTGATACTCTGCCGCTACAATATCCGGACGCGATTTTAAAACACTTGATGGCAGATTAACTGGTACTATTCCAGTAGTCATAACTTGATCAAAATCACGACTGGTCTTGATTTTACCCGGATTATTGTTAGTTAACACTTGCAAAGCATTTTCAGTTTGAGTTATATCATTTTCAATTTTGGGTATATTACCTTCTAATCCAGCAATATACTGATCAATACCTTCAAGATTCAAATCTGAAATACTACCATTTTGGTACTGAATCACATTATATTTCCGCATTTCTTTAGCATCTGCAAGTAATTCCTGCTGAAGTTGCAATTGCTTATGTAAACCCAATAAACTAAAATAACTACCCGCAACCTGTCCGATCACACCAAGCGCCACCGCATTAGCAGATTGTTTCTGCATCTCAAGGCTTAATTTAGCAATTTGATTTTGTTTAACTAACTCAAATACATTCAATGTGTAGCTTGGCATAAACCCAGCCGCATAACCATCAAAATTTTGTGGATTATTCTGACTAATATTGTTAAGCATCGGATAAGAGCTGGTATTTTGAAAGCCGGGATTAAAGGATTGCCCGGTAAAACCAACTCCACCCATGCTAACCGTTGGCAACCACCCCATCTGAATTTTTTTGAGCGATGCCTGCGCCTGCATAATATTGCCCATCGCCATTTGCAAGTTATTATTATTTTGCAATGCACTTTCAATTAGCTGATTCAGCTGTGGATCATTAAATTTTTTCCACCATGCCACCTCTGCCAAATTAGTGCTTTCAATATGGATATTTTTATCTGCAGCACTCCATTTTTGCGGAGAGTTAATCTGCGGCTGAACATAGTCTGGTCCAAGTAAACCACAACCAGTTAAAATACCACTGGCTACAACCAGTATAATTTGCTTAATTTTCATAGTCATTATGCCC
>CAYIZV010000038.1:0-27929 GCA_964367915.1 uncultured Neisseria sp. | reverse complement strand
GTACCGAAATGATGGTGTTGTCAATGTTGTTCTTCGGTGGTCCAAGCTTGCATTACTTCGCGTTGGCATTAACTATTGGGATTTTATTCGGAATATATTCATCAGTATTGGTTGCTTCACCAATTGTGATGTGGCTCGGTGTTTCGCGTGAAAATTTAGTAAAACAACCTAAACGTAAGGAAGAAGCTGTCGTTTAATAATATTATAGGTTCTTTATGAAACTCACATTTCTAGGTGTATCTTCTGCATTGTCTGTGGGATACAAAAATTTTCATTCAAATATGTTGATTGAAGATGATAGCTCTAGCCCAAAATTGCTGGTTGATTGTGGTGGAGATGTGAGACATTCTTTATATGAGCTTGGTTACAACGCTGCAGATATTGATGCAGTGTATATCAGCCACCTGCATGCTGATCATGTAGGTGGACTTGAGTGGCTGGCTTTTTCTAAATTTTTTGGCGAACAGCGTCAATTATCATTATACATCAGTTCTGATCAAAGAAAAACTTTATGGGATCATGTCTTATCTGGAGGAATGTCTACCCTCGAAGAGTCAGATTCTACTCTTGAAACGTTTTTTAAATTAGAGTCTACAGATGATAATAACTTTATCTGGAGTAGTGGAAAGTTTAGATTAATTAAAGTACCACATAGCTATAGTAATCATAAGCTATTACCGAGCTATGGTTTATTTATATCCGGTAGTGAATTGGACATATTTATTACAACCGATACTAGATTTGCACCGGAAGCCTTAAATGAGGCCTATGAACGAGCGGACATAATTTTCCAAGATTGTGAAACCTCGCGCCATTTTAGTAACCAGCATGCTCATTATACTCAGCTGGTGACACTCCCTTTCCATATAAAACAGAAGATGTGGCTTTATGATTATAATGATGTATCCCTACCTGATGCTATTTCTGATGGCTTCAGAGGCTTTGTAACTCGTGGTCAAACATTTGACTTTTAAAAAAAGGTATTATGAAGTATAGAACCAAGCTCTATTTAGCAATAATCGTAACCGCAGTTATTAGTACCTTACTTTGTTTGGGAATTAGTTATTTTCAGACTCGTCAAATAATCACTAATGAATTGCGTACTAATGTAATGTCAATTGCTGCAGATACTGCATCATTAATCAATAAAAACGATTTAAATTTAATTCAACAGACCCGTAAAGATAAAACAGATGCCTATCTCCGAGTTCAGCAACAATTACGCACTGTTCGAAATGATAATCGGCGAGATGACATTTTTGTTAAGTATGTCTATATTATTGCACCACGAGAAAATGCTTCGGGCGAATACGAATACTTAGTCGATGCAGAAGATAGCAAAAGTAGAGATTATTCTCCGATTGGAGAGTCTGCAGATGAGGCTGATTCTGCTAAATTAGGGATTAATTATCGCCATATTTATGCACCAGATGAGTTCATTACTGATCAATGGGGAACATGGATGACAGCGTATGCCCCAATTTACGATAAAGATGGAAAGTATATTGCTTCGGTTGGGGTGAATCTCTATGCTGATCGTGTAATTGCTAAAGTTCACAAGTTATTGGTATATGGCGTTGGTGCTTTTAGTTTAACTTTGATTCTGATGCTCTTTTGGGGATGGTTTTTATCCAAGCGTCAGGCTGCTTCTTTGGAGGGGCTACATGCGGGAGTTAAAGCTATAGGTGGTGGTGATCTTGCCCAACGCATTAGCCTGAATACCAAAGATGAATTTGCTGAGCTTGCTACTGAAATTAATACCATGGCAGAAGGTTTACAGCAACGCGAAAGACTGCAGCTTAATTTTGCCCGTTATGTATCCAAACATGTTATGGATTCAATTTTACAAAGCGGTAACCAGCTGTCTTTGACGGGGGAACGCCGCAAGATTACATTACTATTTTCTGATATTCGTAATTTTACCAAAATGTCAGAGAAATACCCACCTGAAAAAGTGGTTAAGTATTTAAACGAATATTTTTCTGCAATGGTTGAAATTATCTTTAAGAATAATGGGGTGCTCGATAAATTTATCGGTGATGGTATCATGGTTGAATTTGGTGTCCCACTCGAAGATAATGATCAGGAGCTAAATGCAGTAAAAACTGCAGTAGAAATGATACAAGCAGTTAAAGATTTATGTGTCAAATGGAAGCGTGAGGCTAAAAATGTTCCAAATATTGAAATCGGAGTTGGTATCCATACTGGAATGGCGGTAATTGGTAATATTGGTTCAGAGAAACGTTTTGAATATACTGCTATTGGTGATACGGTAAACTCAGCTTCAAGAATTGAACAGTTGACCAAAGAGCTTAAAACTCCAATCCTGTTTAGTGAGTCTACAGCACAAGCTCTTAAGGACAAGATTAAAATTAAAAGCATGGGTGCGCAAGCCATTCGAGGCAAAGCAGAACCAATTAATGTTTATACTATTGACGAAACTTGAAAATTAATGAATTTTAGATAAGGTGAATAAATTGAAATCAAAAACAAACTCAGTTAATGAGAAGAAAAAAATAAACTTGGCATTGCAAGGCGGTGGATCTCATGGCGCATTTACTTGGGGTGTCTTGGATACTTTACTTGCCGATGAGCGTATTGAAATTGAGGGAATATCTGGCACTAGTGCTGGAGCTATGAATGCTGTGGTAACTGCTTATGGTTTATCAATTGGTGGTAAAGAGTGCGCACGTGAAAAATTAAGCGAGTTTTGGAGCAAGGTTTCTGAAGCAGGCCAAAAAGGGATGTTAAAACCAAGTGCTTTGGATAAGATGTTAAGTATTGGAAATATGGACTTTTCTCCTAATTATCTATTTTATGATTTCATTTCCAAAATATTTTCTCCGTATGAACTAAATCCGATGAATATTAATCCATTACGTGATGTATTGGCACAAACGATTGATTTTGATAAATTGCACGAATCACTTGCATGCAAGCTATTTATAGCTGCTACTAACGTTGGCAATGGTAGATTGCGTGTTTTTTCAAATAAGGACGTTTCTATTGATGCAGTTTTAGCTTCTGCGTGTCTTCCTTTCTTATTTCAAGCCGTAGAAATAGAAGGAGAGCATTATTGGGATGGTGGTTACATTGGAAATCCTCCACTTTTTCCATTGATCAATGAAACTAAATCTCCGGATATTTTGATTGTCCAGATCAATCCAGTTAATATTGATCATATGCCAAAAAATGCCCGAGAAATTTTGGATCGAATCAATACCTTGTCATTTAATTCAAGCCTTATGCGTGAATTACGTGCAGTTAAATTTGTTACTGATTTGATTGATAATGGTGAATTAGACAAACAAAAACACAAGCGAGTTTTTGTCCATACTATCGAGGCAGAACGTATCGTACAAGAGCTTGGTGTGTCGAGTAAGCTCAATACTGATCCTGAGTATTTGAAGTACTTATTTGATAGCGGGAAACAGTTAGCAACAGAATTTTTAGCGAATCATTTTGATAAAATTGGCTCTGAGTCATCGACGGATATTACTGCTAAATTTATGTAACGGTGATTTTTAGTTCTGCTAAGACATGTTATAATTACTAAGTTATTGTAGTCAAACACGTGTTATAGCGTTGATTGTGGCAGGGCGTTTTTACGCCCTAAAATTTTAGGATAAAGGCATTTAATTATGATGGATATAATTAATATTATTCTTCATTTGGATAAGTATATTGGCGTAGTTTTAGAAAATTACCATAGCTACTTCTATATTTTATTTTTTCTGGTAATTTTTTGTGAGACTGGTTTAGTTGTTACGCCATTTTTACCAGGTGATTCATTACTGTTTGTTGCTGGTGCATTTGCTGGAGCAGGGCAATTGCATATCGGAGTTTTAATCGTAATCTTGATTTTAGCAGCTTTTTTGGGCGATATCACTAATTTTATTTTTGGTAAATTTGTTGGTGATAAACTATTTTCTAATCCAAACTCGAAAATATTTCGGCGTGATATCCTAGCTAAAACGCATGAATTTTATGAGCGTCATGGTTCTAAAGCGATTATTATTGCTCGCTTTATTCCACTGGTGCGTACCTTTGCACCATTTGTGGCAGGCTTGGGGCATATGACCTACCGTAAGTTTGTAAGTTATAGTTTAATTGCATCGTTACTGTGGGTGGTTATATTCTTATGTGGTGGCTATTTATTTGGTAATATACCAGTAATCAAACAACACATGTCATTGATTATTATGGCAGTTATGGTTGTTTCAGTGTTGCCAGCGCTAAAAATGATTTGGGATGCAAAATTTAAAACAGGTAAATAGATAATGGTGCAACGGATTCATAAGCTTGAGGACAATTTAGTCAATCGAATATGTGCTGGAGAAGTGGTTGAACGCCCCGCTTCAGCGCTAAAAGAGATTTTGGAAAATAGTATTGATGCTGAGGCAACTTCGATTAGCGTCGAGCTGGAACAGGGTGGAATTAAGTTAATCAAAGTAACAGATAATGGCAGTGGCATTGCTGCTGATGATTTAACTTTGGCTATTGAACGTCATGCTACCAGCAAATTAAATAGTGAAGATGATTTATACGCGATTCAAACGCTAGGCTTTCGTGGCGAAGGATTAGCTTCAATTGCTTCTGTTTCATGGTTTAATCTCTCCAGTCGTGAAGCGGGTAGCACTGGTTATCAAATTAGCAATATTTTTGGTGATGTGCAAGCGGTTAAACCTGCAGCTTTAAATCATGGTACCGTAGTTGAAGTTAAAGATTTATATCACAATATTCCAGCGCGTAAAAAATTTCTCAAAAGCGAAACCACAGAGTATCAACATTGTAAAACCGTTTTTGAACGTTTAAGTCTCTCTCATCCAGAGATTGGATTTAAGCTAAGTCATAATGATAAAGAAATTTATAATTTAGGTAACAGTGATTTACTTGGGCGTACGGTTGATCTTTATGGCAATAGTTATGCACAAAAATATTTCACGATTGCTGAAATAGCGGGTGAAGATTTAACTTTATCTGGTTATGTTTATCATCCTGCTTATTTAGAACAAAACAAAAATCTCCAAATATTCTTTGTCAATGGACGTTATGTCCGGGATAAAGTTATTCAAAGTGCAATTAAGCAGGGGTTTAGTGGTGTTTTACATCATGAGCATAATCCTAACTATGTGTTGTTTTTAACCATTAATCCTGCTGATATTGACGTTAATGTTCACCCAAGTAAAAGTGAGGTGCGCTTTAAGGATTCTGGTGCTATTCATAGTTTTATTAGTCGTTCCTTAAAAAAAGCACTGGCATTAACGCTAAGTTCAACGCTTGCGGAAGATAGTTTTACTGGTCGCAATCATGATTCTGATAACTATACTGAAACGCCTTATTCTGCGGGTAGTGGCTCTACTTATGATAAGCAAAGCAACTGGCAGGGAAATGATTACCAATCTTCGGCGCAAAATTATAAATCTTCACAAGCCTATCAACGTTCACCAGAAAATAACTCTGACTTAGTCCGGGAGTGGCTCGGTAGTTCACTTGGCGGAATGAATAGAACTTCTGGCAGTGATTTATTTGCCTATGATGGTGATGAGTTGGATAGTGTTAGCAGTAATGCAACTTTTCCACCGCTAGGACATGCGATTGCTCAATTACAAGGGATTTATATCCTGTCGCAAACCCGCGATGGAATGATCGTAGTCGATATGCATGCTGCTCACGAACGAATTATCTTGGAGAAACTAAAACGACAATTAGGAACTAATGCAATTGCTGCTCAGCAACTTTTGATGCCGTTGGCATTGAGTGTTAATCCGATTTTGATTGAAGCGTTGCATAAACATCGTGATGAGCTTAGTTTACTTGGTTTTGAATTGGATGTAATTGGTGAACAACAATTAGCGATCCGCGCAATACCGTTGTTACTTGATGGTGAACAAACTGAACAATTGGTGCGTGATGTCTTGCAGGATTTGGCTAATTTTGGTAGCAGTAATGTGATATTGCAGCATCAGGAAGAAATCTTATCAACAATGGCATGTCATTGCGCAGTTCGTGCAAATCATCAATTGTCGATTGCGGAAATGGATGCTTTGCTACGTGAAATGGAGCAAACTGAGCGCTCCAATTACTGCAATCATGGGCGTCCAACTTGGTTTAAATTAACCATGCATGATTTAGATGGCATGTTTATGCGCGGGAAATAAAATTATGGAATTAGTACGATTAAATAAACACCTCAAAGATTTAAATATCTGTTCACGGCGCAAGGCTGATGAATTTATCGCCAAAGGCTATATTAAAGTCAATGGACAAGTAGTAACTGAGCTTGGTTTTAAATTAAATCCAGCAACTGATAAAGTAGAAGTATTATCAGGTGTTGCAGAAGAAAAGGCTCAGTTTCGCTATATTTTGCTCAATAAACCTAAAGGTTATGTTTGTAGTAAAAGCCGCGTTGATGGCAAACCAATTTTTGAGCTCTTGCCACAAATTAAAGACTTGACTTATGCTGGTCGCTTGGATAAAGAAAGTCATGGTTTAGTGATTTTATCCAATGACGGTAAATTTGTCTATAAAGTATTTGGCGCAGAATTTGCCAAAGAAAAAGAATACATTGTGCGAGTAAATAAGCCAGTTACCAAGGAATATCTTGCGCGTCAAGCAAATGGGAGTATTATCCTGGATGATAAACAACTGCGTCCTGCTAAAGTGAAACAAATTGGTGATAGTGTCTATAAAATAACTCTAACCGAAGGTGTTAATCGTCAGCTGCGACGAATGGCAGAAGTTTGTGATTATCGGGTGATTGATTTGAAGCGGATTCGGATTCACTGTGTCAATGATTATGGTCTGGATAGCGGTGCGTGGCGCGATCTGACACCTGGTGAAATTAAACAGATTATGGCACAGTAACGATGCAAATTCCGCAAAATATTATTGATGAAGTAGTTGAGCGTGCTGATATAGTTGATGTGCTCGGTAAACATCTCAAACTCAAGCGCTCAGGGCAAAATTATTTCGCCTGCTGTCCTTTCCATAATGAAAAATCCGCTTCGTTTTCAATTAGCCCACTTAAACAGATGTATCATTGCTTTGGTTGCGGCGAATCAGGAAATTCAATTAGCTTTGTCATGAAGTATCTTGGTTTAGATTTTGTCTCTGCAGTAAAATCACTCGCGGATCAGTATGGCGTACATATTCCTGAAGCCAATCAGGAAACATTTAGCAAAGAGCAGATTCAACAACACAAACAGCATAAATTAGACATTAATCAAACCATGATTAGTGCGATGAACTTTTATCGCAAAACTTTGGCTGGCTCAAGCTATGCTTTGCATTATCTACAGCACCGTGGATTAACTACGGCAATCATTAATCAATTTGACCTTGGATTTGCATTAAATAATTTTCAGAATCTCGCGGCTAATTTCAATGACTATGCCAAAAATAAACTTTTGCTTGATGGTGGTCTGGTAATTGAGAATGAAAATGGCAAACGCTATGATCGTTTTCGTGAACGGATCATGTTCCCGATTAAAAATGTCAAAGGCGAAATTATCGGCTTTGGTGGGCGAATAATCGGGCAGGGTGAACCTAAATATCTCAATTCCCCAGAAACCGAATTATTTAATAAATCCAAAGAATTATATGGTTTATTTGAAGCCAAAAAATCAATCCGTGATCTTAATCAGGTAATTGTGGTTGAAGGCTATATGGATGTTATTGCATTGCACCAATATGGAGTGACTAATGTTGTGGCAACCATGGGGACGGCGGTTACCGAAGAGCATATTAAAATTTTATTTCGATTATGTGATAATATTTGCTACTCATTTGATGGTGATAGTGCAGGTAAAAAAGCTGCTTGGCGCGCATTGGAGCGTTCAATGGGTTTAGTTACCGATGCCAAAGCCGTAAATTTTTTGTTTTTACCCAGTGAGCATGATCCGGATAGTTTTATTCGTCAACATGGGGTAGACGGATTTCGGCAGAAAATTAGTGATGGTTCAGTTGGTTTGGTAGCTTTTTTACTCAATCAATTAGTTGCCGAGGTACAAATTAATACCGATGAAGGTAAAGCTCGCTTAATTAGCCTTGTTAAACCCTATATCGATCAGATTAAGGCAATTGCGCTGCAGGTTATCTTGAAAAAACAACTGGCGGCGGTAGTTGATCTTGAACCCTCGGTTGTTGAGAGTATTTTAAATAATCGAAGCCGCTTCGCTTTCTTTAATCGTAAATTAAAGCAAATTGGCAGTGCGTATGACAATGATTTAAAACGCTCGCCATTAAAAGTAAATCCGCTGACAGGCTTGATTAAATCCTTGCTAGCTAATCCTAAGTTAGCGCGTGAGTTTCCTGTTCCAGAGATGGAAGTTTTGCAGCGCTTAGAGCCAGATGTTCTCGAATTGTTTAATTTAATTAGTTATTTAGAAGCTAATTGTGATGAGTTCGCCGATATCGACATTATGAATTTGGCAACTAATACGCAGTTTAGTGATCTAAATTTAGCCACTTTACATGGTAAAGTCGCCGAAGAGCGAGTGCAACATCAGACTACTTTTAGTCTGAGTGAGAAAGATTATCGTGACAATTTATATAAATTGGTCTATGGGAAAAAACGTAAACCTCTTCCTAAACTTGATTAAAAGGATTTAGACGCATGAAAAAAATCTCAACCTGGCAATTAATTTTGCTGTCTACTGGTGGCATGATTGGTAGTGGGTGGCTCTTTTCACCTTATTACGGTTTTCAAACTGCTGGAGTTGGAGTTCTGGTCTCGTGGTTTTTAACAGCACTACTAAGTTTGATTATTGGTTTGGCATTTGCGGAAGTTGCCAGTATATTACCAATTGTCGGTGGGGTAATGCGTTTTATTGGTGTAACTCATTCACGAGCTCTAGGCTTCCTCTTTGTAGTTTTAGGTTGGGTTAGTTATGTAGTTTATTTACCATTGGAGGCTCAGTCAGCGATTCAATACCTAGGGTTTTGGGTGCCAGCTTTAGTACAGCAAACTGATAAAGGTGTCTCGCTCTCAATGATGGGACTGGTTGCTGCTTTTGCAGTTATGCTTTTTTTGACTTGGTTCAATACGCAACACCTCACTAGAGTCGCAAAAGCCAATTCAATTGTTAGTATTTGGAAAATAATTATTCCTTTATCAATTGCGATTGGCATGATTATCGTTTTTGGTAATCCATCACATATCGTCAATAACCATAACTTACCCAAACTTGCCTTTGAACCAATTCTATTGGCGATAACCAGCTCGGGTTTGGCATTTGCATTCTCTGGCTTTCAAAATGGTTTGATTATTGCCAATAGTGCAGAAAATCCACGCCGTGCAATTCCACTATCAATCATAGCACCAGTGATAATTGGCTGGGTAATGTACAGCGCATTATCATTAATGTTTATGTTTTGTCTGCCAAGTGAAAAATTTTCAATGATTACAGGTGTTGCGCCGTTACTTGGATTATTGAGCCTATTTGGTTTACATTATATCTATGTGATTTTATTTGTGGATGCAATTATTGCACCTTTAGGAACGGCTAATGTATTTACTACGGTAACGGGTAAAATTTTATTTGGGTTGGGTCGTGAGTTTTTCCCTAAGTCAGTACTGGTTAAAGTAAATAAATTTTCTGCACCAGTCATTGCACTATGGATTAATATGATAATTGGTGTATGCTTTTTATTACCATTCCCAACCTGGACCCAATTAGTTAACTTTTTATCTTCATTAGTTTTACTCAGCTGTTTATCTGGTCCGTTAGCATTAATGATTTTACGCGATAAATTTCCTGAGCTAGAGCGCAAGTTTAGAGTACCATTTCCAAAACTTTTAGGTTACCTAGGTTTTGCCAGCTGTAGTTTCTTTGTTTATTGGTCTGGTATGGACAATTTATACTACTTGGTATGGTTGATTTTATTAGTCTGTGTTTGTTACTGGTTAATTTTTGCTCGCAAAAATGCATTACTAACCTTTGTTAAAACCTGGTTCTTACTTGCTTATATTTTAGCGTTATATGCAATTTCATATTTTCATCATCATGAAGTCATTGGATTTCCAGAGGATAATTACTTAGTGTTTGTGGTAAGTATTATTTTTGCTAAAATATTTTTGATGAATCAAGCTCGTAAAGAGGTTATTGCTGACAATATTGTGAAATTGCGAGAGGAGTTAGCTAGTGACAACTAATCCGATAATCATACCAAAGAATGCACGGCAATTATTTATTGATGCTCCATGTGGTAAACTGGATGTTTTAGAACTAATGCCTAAAATTTCTCCTTGTGGCGTGGCGATTATAGTTCATCCTGATCCTAAAGGTGGTGGTACTTATACCAATAAAATTGTGCAAAGTATTGCCAAAGTAATGAATGCCAAAGGTTACATCTGCTACTGTCCTAATTTACGTGGCGTAGGGATGAGTGAGGGTGAACATGATTTCGGTGTCGGTGAAATAGAGGACGCCAGAGCATTGTATGAGTATGTTCGTCAAAGCTATCCTGATCTACCCTTATTTATCGCTGGGTTTTCTTTTGGTTGCGCAGTCGCATCAGGATTAGCTGCTCAAGTTGAGCATCATAAATTGGTCTTAATCGGTCCAGCAGTGACGCGCTATAGTGTAGTAGTTCCGGATAAAAATAAAACTTTAGTTATTCATGGACATGATGATGAAGTAATTCCTCTGGCTGCAGTGTATGAATGGTGCGAACCGCATGATGTTCCAGTTAGTGTCTTTGTTAAAACTGGACATTTTTTTCATGGGCGCTTGGTACAGTTGCAAAATTTTTTAACCCAAATTGTGAGCTAAATAATGCGTGTTTGTCATATTACCTCAGTCCATCCACGCTACGATATTCGTATCTTTATTAAAGAGTGTCAAGCGTTAACCTCTGATCATCAAGTTAGTCTCATTGTTGCGGATTCACTGGGTGATGAGTTAAAAGATGGTGTTCAGATATATGATGTTGGACGCGTAACTGGCGGGCGAATCTCGCGGATGAGAGTTGGCGCGCAACGTGTATTTAATAAAGTTCTTGAGATCAAGCCCCAAGTTGTTCATTTTCATGATCCGGAACTATTAGGCATCGGGGTTAAATTAGCCAAGCTTGGTTATAAAGTTATCTATGACGTGCATGAAGATGTTCCCAAACAAGTTATGAATAAACGCTGGATTCCTCGTATGATACGTCCGTTGATTTCTAAATTAGTGGAATTTAAAGAACGTAATTCTGCGGCTAAACTTAGTGGTGTAATTTGTGCAACTGAGATTATAGCTGCACGCTTTAAAAACTACAATACAAATACCATTGCGATTCATAATTTCCCAATATTAGCAGAATTAATGCAACAGGATGTGGAATGGAATCAACGCCAAGATAGTATTTGTTATATTGGAAGTATTTCAGCAACTAGGGGAATTATTCCTCTGGTCGATTCACTGGCGCTCAGCGGTATTCGCTTAGAACTTGCCGGTAGTTATAGTGATGACATAATCGCACAACAAATAAAAAATAGTGCTGGGGCAAAATCAGTTAACTATCATGGTGTGATTAATCGTCAACAAATCGGTGAGCTTTTAGCTCAGGTTAAGGTTGGTATGGTTACACTATTGCCAACCCCGAGCTATGTTGAGTCATTGCCGATTAAATTGTTTGAGTATATGTTAGCTGGAATTCCAGTTGTTGCGTCAAACTTTCCATTATGGCAATCAATTGTTGAAGGTAATAACTGTGGTTTAATGGTTGATCCCAGTGATCCAGATGCAATTGCTAAAGCTTGTCACTGGTTACTAAACAATCAAGATGAAGCAGAGAAAATGGGTAGTAATGGCCGTAGCGCAGTATTAAGACATTACACGTGGGATGCAGAGTTGCATAAGCTTCGTACTTTCTATAATGAGTTACCCTAAAATTTAGGTTTTAAGGTAACCCGCCTATGATATATTTAGAATAACTAGGCTTTTGGTAGAGTAACGCCAACTTGTCCCATATATTTACCATTGCGGTCTTTATATGAAGTTGCACACTCTTCATCTGATTCAAAAAATAAAACTTGGGCAACACCTTCATTAGCATAAATTTTGGCTGGTAGTGGGGTTGTATTACTAAATTCAAGTGTTACATAACCCTCCCACTCAGGTTCAAATGGAGTCACGTTAACAATAATTCCACAGCGCGCATAGGTTGATTTACCCAAGCATACCGTCAAGACATTGCGTGGAATCCGAAAATATTCTACCGTGCGTGCCAAGGCAAATGAATTAGGTGGGATGATACAATAATCAGCATTAATTTCAACAAAGTTTTTTGGGTCGAAATTTTTAGGATCAACTATCGTGCTGTTGATATTGGTGAAAATTTTAAACTCATTAGCACAGCGGATATCATAACCATAGCTGGAAGTGCCATAGGAAATTATCTTTTGCTCGCCATTTAGTTTAACCTGACTTGCTTCAAATGGCTCAATCATGCCATGCTCTGCCGCCATTTTACGTATCCATTTATCTGATTTAATTGCCATCTAACTTATCCTTAATTTATTTAAACGTCATTGTCATAATTTGACCTGCGCGAATCCCTAATTTTGGATCGCAACTGGTGTTATTTACCATAGTTGCAACACCCAGCGCGCCTTGATCTTTTTCTAATGCTTGATAATCATGATACACTGCTTGCCATGAAACCTGACAAATTTTACCATCATTGCTATAAACGCCAGTAATTATTGAATTTTGAGGAATTAGTATAGCTGTATTTGGGTAGCCCCGTACATCCTGAGTAACCCTAAATGCGGTAGAATTAAGTATTTTAGGTTGAGTCGGATTTGGAATTTCCATCGGTATCAAAGCAACGAGTGCTACATTTGTTCCAGGATTAACCCGATCTAAATTCTGAGTAATTTTGCTAGGAGTTGGTGACATAAATGAACATGATGACAAACTAAGCGCTAAAAGTGAGTAATTAAAAATTTTTTTCATAAATCTACTTTAAAATTAGAATTAAAACTTCGCTATTTTATCATGTCACAGGCTGAGTGTTTTTAAAATTCAGTTTACAAACAAAGAAGTTGTGACTTTGCTCTTTATTTGTGTCATAAATGATATTTGCATAATTGGCGAAATTAGTACTACAATTACGTTGCTCCAATGACTTTGGGGGTAGTAGTTGTTATGTGTTTAATATGTTAGAGAAAATTAATATGCATTTAAGTCCTCGCGAAATAGAAAAATTGATGCTTTTTACGGCTGGTGAAGTTGCGCGCAAACGTAAAGCCCGTGGCGTGAAATTAAATTACCCCGAAGCAATTGCTTATATCAGTTCCGAATTATTGGAATTAGCACGCGATGGTAAAAGTGTCGCAGAATTAATGAGTCTTGGCAAGACGCTTCTAACCCGGCAGGATGTGATGGATGGAATTGCAGAAATGGTAACTGAGATTCAGATTGAGGCTACTTTTCCTGATGGCACTAAGCTTGTTACGGTACACGATCCTATTGTCTAATTTTGTTGCCCATAAAGAAAGTAATTACTATGATTCCTGGTGAAATCATCCCTGCTAAACATGCTATTGAACTAAATACTCCAGATAACTCTCTTAAATTAAAAGTAGCCAATCTAGGTGACCGTCCAATTCAAGTTGGTTCACATTTTCATTTTTTTGAAGTTAATAAAAAATTAAGTTTTATTCGTGAACTTGCTTACGGTATGCGTCTGGATATACCTTCAGGTACTGCGCTACGTTTTGAACCGGGTGAAGAACGTACGATTACATTAACTCCTTTTGGTGGCAACAAAATTGTCTGTGGTTTTAATGCACTTGTGAATGGCAATTTGGATCAAAATAAACTTACCGCATTAATTAGATTATCTGAGCAACAATTTTTAAACAGTGCAGGAGAATAAAAAATGGGGGTAACTCTAAGTCGTGAGCACTATGTCAGTATGTATGGTCCAACTACGGGCGATAAAATACGTTTAGCTGACACTGAGATTATTATTGAAGTTGAACACGATCATACCGTTTACGGTGAAGAAGTAAAATTTGGTGGTGGAAAGTCAATTCGTGATGGCATGGCTCAATCTGCTTCCGTTAGCGCTGAAGTTGCTCCGGATTTGGTGATTACCAATGTAGTAGTTTTTGATCACTGGGGAATCATTAAGGCTGATTTAGGTATTAAAAACGGTAAAATTGTTGCAATAGGCAAAGCTGGTAATCCAGATATAATGGATAGAGTGCATCCTGAGCTGATAATTGGTGCTTCAACTGAGATTATTGCTGGCGAAGGTTTGATTATAACGGCTGGTGGCATTGATACTCACATTCATTTTATTTGTCCGCAGCAAATTGAAACCGCACTTTATAGCGGTGTTACCACTTTAATTGGTGGAGGAACTGGTCCTGCTGATGGGACTAATGCCACCACTTGTACCCCTGGTGCGTGGAATCTGGCTCGGATGCTTGAATCCGCTGAAGAATTTCCGGTTAATCTGGGTTTTACTGGCAAGGGTAATTGTTCTACTCATGAACCATTGATCGAACAAATCAAGGCTGGAGCAATCGGATTAAAACTTCATGAGGATTGGGGTACTACACCTGCAGCAATTCGGAGTTGTCTGGAAGTTGCTGATCAATATGATGTGCAGGTTGCTATTCATAGCGATACCCTAAACGAAGCTGGTTTTGTTGAGGATACAATTGCTGCAATTGGAAATCGCACGATTCATACTTATCATACCGAAGGTGCTGGTGGTGGACACGCTCCAGATATTATTAGCATAGCTGCGTTTCCTAATATCTTACCTTCTTCAACTAACCCCACTATGCCATTTACGGTTAATACGGTTGACGAGCATCTTGATATGTTGATGGTTTGTCATCATTTAGACAAGCGGATTCGTGAGGATGTGGCATTTGCCGATTCGCGGATTCGTCCGGAAAGTATTGCAGCCGAAGATGTATTGCATGATATGGGTGTTTTGAGTATGCTGAGCTCAGATTCTCAGGCGATGGGGCGGATTGGTGAGGTAATTACGCGTACCTGGCAAAGTGCAAGTAAAATGAAACAACAGCGAGGTAGTTTACCAGAAGATGCTGCTAATAATGATAATTACCGTGCAAAGCGCTATTTGGCAAAATATACTATCAATCCAGCAATCACTCATGGAATTGCCGATTATGTTGGGTCAATTGAAGTAGGAAAACTCGCGGATTTGGTTTTGTGGGAACCTGCTTTTTTTGGAGTAAAACCCAAATTGATTATTAAAGGTGGTTTCATTGCAGTAAGCAAAATGGGAGACCCAAATGCCTCGATTCCTACACCACAGCCAGTTTATTACCGCAATATGTTTGGTGCCTTTGGGCGGACTAAATATCAAACCTGCTTAACGTTTGTTTCACAAGCAGCGCTTGATTTGGGTATTAAAGAACAGCTCAAGCTTGAAAAACAAGTTGTTGCGGTTAAAAACTGCCGTAATATTGGTAAAAAAGATATGCGCTTAAATAATGCCACACCTGAGATTAAGGTTGATCCTGAAACTTATCAAGTGCTTGTTGATGGTGTTGCGATTAGCTGTGAAGCAGCAAATGTTTTGCCTTTAGCGCAACGTTATTTTTTATTTTAGGTAACTGCTTACCTTATGCTGTAATAACGTCGCCTTGTTCTTCGTTCTTACGATATATTGTGGCAGTTTGTGAATGAGTAATTACTATTTTAGATTGTAACGAATGATAATCAATAAAATCTGCGGAAATTTGGCGAATACTCGATTACGTGCTAATTTATATCTAGACTATATAGAATTAGAATGGTTTGAATTAAACAAACGTATCATGCGCAAAACAACACGTAATAATTTAGAAATTGGCATCAATATTAGCGAAAATGGCTTTAGTTTTAATGATCAGGATATTCTATTTGATGATGGGGTGAAAGCGATTATAGTTAAGGTGATACCGACTAAATGTATTGCTATTGAACCAGCATCTAAGTCTGAGCTTGCTGTAGTATGTTATGAACTTGGTAATCGCCACGCATCGCTATTTATTGATGAAAATAATCCAGATCGGCTGCTAGTTCCTTTTGATCAGCCAATGCTGGTTTTATTGCAGAAAATTTTGGTAAATGTTGAGGTTGTAGATGCGCGCTTGGTCAAACCGTTAACAATGCAAAAAAACGTCTCACACGGGCATCACCACCACTAAAACTATGAACAAACTAACCAAGCAATTTATTTTATTACAGCTGAATGATGCTCTGTTTCCAATTGGCAGTTATACCCAATCTTATGGACTGGAAACCTATGTTCAGCAGCAGAGGGTGGCAGATAAAGAAACGTTACAAACATATTTGCAAAGTATGCTTACAAATAACTTATTATATAATGATTTTTTATTGGTTAAATTGGCATATGTTGCTGCGCAAAAAGATAGTTTAGAGGAAGTTACCCAGCTTGATAACATAGCCTCAGCGATGAAGCCAGCTCGAGAAATCCGCGAGGCAAGTACCAAGCTTGGTTCGCGTTTTATTAAGACACTGCAAGCCATGCAGGTAAAAAATATGTCACGCCAAGTTTATGCAGATTATTGTAAATTAATTGCTGATAAAGAGTGCTTAGGTCATTTTGCAATAATTTATGGGGTTTTATGTGCGGCACTTGAGATTGATTATTTTTCTGCTATAAGTCACTATGCTTACGCTCAAGCCTCCGCAATAGTTAATAATGCGGTTAAATTAATCCCGTTAAGTCAAAGCGTTGGGCAACAAATTTTATATGATATACACCATGTAATTGAACACACATTACAACAGCTTGATTTGCTAACTGATGCTGATCTCGGACGCTCAACACCTGCATTTGAGCTACGTTCGATGCAACATGAGAGATTATACTCTCGCTTATATATGTCTTAGAAGGATAAAAAATATGGCAGTAGTTAAAATTGGAGTGGCTGGACCAGTTGGTTCAGGTAAAACCGCACTATTGGAACGTTTAACTAGATACCTGTTTGATGATTATGATTTGGCAGTAATTACCAATGATATTTATACTAAAGAAGATGCTGAATTTTTAACCAAAAATAGTAAGTTGCCAGCAGAACGAATTATTGGGGTTGAAACTGGCGGTTGCCCACACACGGCAATTCGCGAAGATGCTTCAATGAATTTGGAAGCAGTTGATGAAATGTGTCAGCGTTTTCCAAACTTACAGATATTGTTTATTGAAAGTGGTGGCGATAATCTCTCGGCTACTTTTAGCCCAGAATTAGTTGATGCAACTATTTTTGTAATTGATGTAGCCGAAGGAGACAAGATTCCACGTAAAGGTGGTCCAGGAATAACCCGTTCTGATTTGCTGATTATCAACAAAATTGATTTAGCTCCCTATGTAGGTGCTGATTTGGGCATAATGGAGCGTGATTCTCTGAAAATGCGTGAAAGCAAACCATTTATTTTTACCAATCTTAAAACTGATCACAATCTAGAGCAGGTAATTAAATGGATTAAATCTTCGGTATTACTGGAGGATTTAGCTTAAATGCTATTTCAAGGATATACTCATGCTAAATTAGAAATTAACACTGCTTGTGCAGAGTCTGGATTAACCATCCCTAAGCATGTTTATTATTCTGCTCCGTTTAAACTTACTAATTTTTTTCGTTTACCAAATGGCGGAATTGAATATATCCTAATGAATGCTTCAGCTGGAATCATGGCAGGGGATAATTATCAAATTGATTTACAGTTAGCTAAAGACAGTCAATTGCTGATATCTGGTCAGTCATTTGAAAAAATTCATGCTATGCCTGTTGGCGCAGCCAAGCGTAAAGTTAATATTCAAATTGCAGAGAATGCCAGCCTAATTTATACTCCGCTACCGACAATTCCATTTCAGGATTCGGCATTTACCAGTATAACGGAAATTAGGCTGTTAAGTGTGAGTTCGCGCTTGATTTACGCTGATATTATTTCATCAGGACGCGTTTTACGCAATGAATGTTTCGCATTTAGGCAATATCATAATTTACTGAGTGTTTATCTTTTGGACAAAATCGTTTACCGTGATAATTGCTATTTAGTTCCGACAGAACAAAATTTAGTCAGCTGTGGGATGTTTGAAGGGTATAGCCATTTGGGTAATTTGATTATCTATGGTTATGTATTTAATTCTGAAAACTTAACATCTATCCACGCAGCCATTGATGAATCAGGCTTAGATTGTGGAATCAGCGCCCTTGCAGGAGGTGGCTATTTAATCCGGGTGCTGTCAAATGCTGCCGAACCAATCACCGAATTATTCAATACAATCAAAAAAGTAATATTTTAATCAATAAATTGGAGTTGCACGGTTTTGAATTATTTTGTTCAACACAAAACTGGAATGAACTCCAGTAACTCCTGCTATTTTAGTAATTTTCCCCAGAAGAATTTGATGATAATGTTCCAAATCACGAACAATAAGCTTTAATTGGTAATCAGCAGACTGTCCAGTAATTAATAAACACTCAATGACTTCGGGTATGCTGCTGATACCTTTTTCAAATACTTCAAAACGCTCTGGTGTGTGTTTATCCATCGAGATTGACACTAATGCCATTAATCCCAAGCCAAGTTTTTTGGCATCAAGAAAACAGCGATAACCAATAATGATTCCATTTTCTTCAAGAGCTTTTACTCTTCGTAAACATGCTGATGGTGATAAACTAACCCGATCTGCTAAATCTTGATTGCTGATTTTTCCTTCATTTTGAATCACACGCAAAATCTCTTTATCATAGCTGTCGAGCATCATAGCAATAATATTTCATAAAAATTATAAAGTAAGCAATTATATACCGATATTTGCCGATTTGGATATATATTTGCAATAATAATTCAGCAAGTAAACTATAAAATATCGTCATAACTAATAAAAGGAGTTTACTATGCTAACAGACCCATCCCGTAAATATATTGCTTCAGAAGTAATTAACTTTCCTGAAAGAACGTGGGTAAATAAAACGCTAACAGAGCCACCAATTTGGCTTTCTACCGATCTACGTGATGGTAATCAGTCATTGTTTAATCCGATGAGTGTTGAAATTAAAACTAAATTTTATGCTGAATTAATTAAAGTTGGTTTGAAAGAAATTGAGGTTGGATTTCCGGCAGCGTCTGAAATTGACTATAAATTTGTAAGGAAGCTAATTGAGGAAGATTTGATTCCAGATGATGTGACTATTATGGTCATGACGCAGGCACGCCAAGATTTAATTTTAAAAACGGTTGAAGCGGTGCGTGGTTGTAAACGTGTAATTGTACATATTTATAACGCTACTGCACCAGCATGGCGAGAAATTGTTTTTGGAATGTCAATTAGTCAGGTTATGGATTTGATAACAACACAAGTTAGTTATTTTAAGCAACTAACGGATAATGTAACTGATACAAAGTGGATATTGCAATATTCACCAGAGACTTTTTCTTCGACTGAGCCAGAAGTTGCTTTGGAAGCTTGTAATACAGCAATTAATGCATGGATGGTGAGCAAAGAACGTCCAATTATCATCAATTTGCCAACTACGGTTGAAAATACAACGCCTAATGTTTTTGCTGATCGGATCGAATGGATTAGTAATCGCTTGCAGCAACGTGAAAATGTAATTTTGTCGGTTCATCCACATAATGATCGGGGAACAGGCGTTGCAACTGCTGAATTGGCGCTATTGGCTGGTGCACAAAGGGTTGAGGGATGTTTATTTGGCAATGGCGAGCGGTGCGGTAATGTTGATTTAGTTACTTTGGCGCTTAATCTTTACACTCAGGGAATTAATCCCGCCTTAGATTTTTCCAATATTAACCGTACTGCAAAAGTTGTTGAAGAGGCAACCCAATTACCCATCCATCCACGTCATCCTTATGTCGGTGATTTGGTTTTTACTGCATTTTCTGGTTCACATCAAGATGCGATTAAAAAAGGTTTTGCTCATCAACAAGGGAAAGAAATTTGGACGGTACCGTATTTACCAATCGATCCATCGGATCTTGGGCGGAGTTACGCCAATATTATCCGAGTGAATAGCCAATCAGGTAAAGGAGGTATTGCATATATTATGGAAAATAATTATGGTATTACTATGCCTCGCAGAATGCAGGTTGAATTTAGCAGCGTAATACAGCAGGCAGTTGATAGTTCTGAAACTGAAATGCCTCCAGAGCACATTTGGGATATTTTTGAGCAAACCTATTTAAATTATACAGCTAATGATCAAACTATGATTAGTTATGCGAGTCATAAAATAGATAATGACTCATTCGGCAAGAAAATTAACCTAGAGATTTGCTTTGACGATAAAACAATTTGTTTGGAGGGGGCTGGCAATGGTACGCTTGATGCTGCTGTAAATGCCTTGGGTAATCAGTTACAAATTATCAGTTACGAAGAAAAATCTTTGGGAAGTGGAGCAGATGCCTCGGCGATTGCTATAATAGAGTGTCATAATAGCCTGAAAAATGAGACTAAATTTGGTGTTGGAAAACATAGTGACATTACTACTGCATCGCTATTAGCTCTGGTAAATGTTAGTAACCGATTTGATTTATCGTTAAACTTAGAATAATCATTAGACCTCTTTCATAACCAATTATTTCACACTTAGACTAGGAATAAAGACTTTGAGAAACGGAGTGTACACGTAAGTACATGAGTATCGCAAAAGTCTTTATGACAACGGATAAGGCTTAAAGAAGCAGGTTAGGAAAGAAGTCTTAACTGGATGTAGTGTTTGATTACTGTCTGCTAAATTTACGTGCATTAAATTTCTATTATAGTATAATTACTTACTTATCAAGCAAATGTAAACAGACTAGGAAAAGGGATCTTAATGCGTTTAGTAAAAATTTTATCAATTGCCGCTGCAGTTTTTAGTATTGCAGCTTGTACCAGTAATCAAGCGCCATCGGTTCAAGCATCTTCAAGTGAGGCTGGTTCTTCGGCGACTAGCAGTGTTGTTGCTAATTCGGTATTTTTCGCGTTTAATGGTAGCGATGTTACTGCTAAGTACAATAAATTATTAACCGTAAATGCAGGGTATTTAATTTCGCATTCTGATGCCAAAGTGCAAATCCAAGGTAATAGCTCTGAAATTGGAACAGTACAACATAACCAAAAATTAGGCTTGGAGCGCGCGCAAAATGTGAAACAGGCATTGGTTAAATTAGGTGTTCCAACAAAACAAATCAGCGTGATTTCATTTGGTAATACCAAACCGGCATATCCGACCGAGACAAGTGGTGAGCAACCAAAAAATCAACGTGCGGACATTGTTTATACTAGTACTCCTCCGTACCAATATACATTGAAAAAAACTCCGATGATTGATACTTCAACGATGTATTAAGGAAATTATTTATAGATGGCGACATTTTAATGTCGCCAATTTTTTTGAATCAATAATTTAAGCAAATTTATGTGCGAATATGCTCATTGCTCTTGGTTAAATACTATAAAAAATGATAGAATAATGCTCTAAACCTTGCAATATCAGTGGACAAAAGAGTACGAAACCACGTTGTAGTTGCAGCCTAAACCAATTAACTTACGTTTGTAGAGATTGTCGTTTTCATGCTTGATCTTACCAAAGATACCGATTGGTTTATTACTCCACATTATTTTGCCCGTAAAATTAGTTTACTTGACTCTGCGGTGGTTAGTTCATTTATTGATGACTATCTACAATATAGTAGTAGCGATGAAAGAATCCTACTGGCGGAGGACGCTGATTTTTTTGGTGTGGATAAACATACCAATAACATGATATTGCGTGTAGGGCTAATTGACAAGCGTAATCAACAGTTAGTCGGGATTATTGAAATCCAGCGCACACAAGACGATTCTATTGCACAAGTAAGAAGCTTTCTGAATGATCGTCATTTATCCTCGCAGGTGATTAAAGAGTTGTTGGTTTGGGTGATCGATCATAGTTTCTACTGTTTGTATTTTAACCAATTAGTGATGGTTGCCGATAAATACTGTACCGATCTTGTTACAACTCTGGTAATGCTGAATTTTAGTAAAATTGAACAATCAACGATTGCTATTAATAGTCTAGTCAATTCTCAAGTAGCTTTTGATATTTATTCTCTCCACGAGCGACAATGGTTTGAGTATGAAGCAGCAGATGTTGCGCCGCTTAATCCTGAGCTTGCCGATCAATATCTCCAAAATGTGGTAAAACCATATTTTCAAACGGCAATTACTAAATCATTGTACTCGGTAATTGTTGATTTTCGTTATCAAACTATCTTATGTACCGATCAAAGTGCGCGTTCAGTTGGTTTGCTTAGTAGTGAGGATGCTGCTGGTACCAGCTATAAATATTATGCAAGAATTGATTTAGCTCAGTGGTATTTCGGCAAATGGTATAACGATAAAAGTGCCAATGTGATGCATCACTATGCTCGCAAAATTTTTAGAATTCAACAATATGTATTTAAAACCGGAAATCCAGCGAGCTTTATCGATTCTTTACCTTATGATCACGGGATTCTTAGTTATCTTGTGACGTTGATTCCTATTTTTAATGATGCGGGAAATGTTGTTGCTATTCAGAGTATTGCATTGAATTATCGTCTGTCAGGATATCATGAATATATTCAGAATCTCCTGGAACAAAAAAAAGCTCAGATTGATACTCCGCAAATCAAGTTATCCAAACGTGAAGAAGAAGTTCTTTTTTTATTGATTTTCGGAATTACACAGGAACAAATCGCTGTTATTCTGGAAGTGAAACGCGAAACTGTTGCATCAATAATTAGAAATCAGTTGCGGGTTAAGTTTTCACTATCAGTGGCAAGTACTAAGCTAGTTGTAGAAACTGCATTATCTTATGGTTTTCCTTTTGCAATCCCTGAGTCATTATGGCGACCATCAGTAATTATTTTGGAGGAGAAGCTTGCTGCTTGGTTAAAACAATATTCTTCTGTTGTTTAATCCTACATAATTGATTGACTTCATCAAAGGTTTTAGAATTTCTCTCACTGTTCCTCTCTGTTCTACTTATTTATTTGCTGTACCTAACCAAAAATGGTGATTGTTGAGCAGCAAAATCCTCCGCTATAATCACACATTATTTTGCCATATTATTATTGACTTCTATTATATGACAAATTTTTAAAGGATTGGATTAACTGATGATAAATAAAGAAAATAAAAAAAGCCCGCTAAGGCGCTTGGTTGGTGTGTTGATTTTATCCGCAATAGCGACAGCCTGCTCAACTGGGGATGGTTCGAGCAATAGTAGTAATAACAATAATAATGAAAATGGCGATGTAAGTAGCTTGCAACTGATAGCCCCCAGAACAATTTACAGCTTACCTTCGGGTATTGGAAATGGCTATATGGTAGTGAATAATCCGACCAATAAAACAGTGAAAAATCTACACTACAGTCTGACTAATCAGGTGGGTAGTGGACAGCAAGTAGTGATAGACTCGGTATCAGCAGATGCATGTGCAGAGGTGGCGGCATATAGCCAGTGTAATGTAAAAGTGATAATTCCGGCTGGAGCGGTAGCCGGTAGTGTAGGGTACGTGGTAGATAATAGTGACACTAACCTTTTGAGTCGGCTCGATAAAGTATTAAAATCCGATACTACAAATAACATAGTAGCAAGCGGAATCGAACAGGCAGCTTACAATAAGCTAAGTGGAGCAGATGGTATCACCTTGAGTTACTACCATACGGTAATCAATGGAACTCCTTATGTACTGGTGAGCGGTCTGGTAGCATCAGCAAATGCTGGAACATTCAACAAGATAGTCTTGGTAAATGGAAGCGATACGGTATTACCAAATCAGGAATTAATCAGTCCGGTCAGTAATGCGCAGGGTTCTACGTTTAATATATTATTGCCAATACCATCGGGGAATAATATTAGTCAGATCATCAAGGTTCAGACTCAACAGGATAATACGGCAGTATCAACCGCGACGAGCAGTAGTACGCTGACTACAACCCAAAACGTAGGTATAGCTGAAATGTTGCCATCAGCAGTTTATTTGACAACAACTAATCCTGAACAGATAATTACCTTTGCCAATACTGGTGATGCAATAGCTCAATTGCAGCAGTTAGTGTCAAATAATCCAAATGTGGAGATAGTATTCAATCCAAGCAGTCTATCAAGTGGTGCAACATCAACCGCGACATTAAAACTGAAAGACAAAACGGTAGCAGTGACCAGTGGTGATGTAACCCTGACTTATAATAATGGTCAGACTGAGACATCTACTTCAGGCACGGTAGATCAAAATATAAATCCTACGCCAAGCCCAAGTCCGACGCCTAGCCCAACGCCAGGGCCAGCTCCAGCTCCAACGCCATCTGCAGCGTTGACGGCGGCATTTAGCCCGGATAATAATTTCTTTACTACCACAACGGTCGGGACGGTAAGTCGTCAGCTAACTCTGACTAATACTGGAAATACTGATGAGGATGCAATAGTATTGACATTACCTGCAAATTTCACTATCAGCGGCGGTAGCAGCAATAGTTGTACTGTAACTCAAGGAAGCAGTCCAGCAACTATCAGCAATACTCTCGCAGTAGGCTCAGGTAATTGTGATGTCACCGTGACTTACACTAATTCTAGCATAACATCTCTTGGTTCAGATAACATCAGTATTGGCTATAATTATAATAACGGAATCGCTGCACCAACGCCAACCTCTGCTGCGGTAAATTATAAAGTTACGCAATCGACCGCTAATCTAAGTCTAACTCCGAATACTGCACAAACGTATTCATCTATTGTAAGTGACAACACTGCGGTAAGTACACCAATTAGTTATACCCTAACTAATAGTGGCGATGAGACAGCAAGCTCCCTTGCTTTCAATTTTACTGGAACAAATTCGGGTCTATTTCATTCAATAGCTGGAGGTACATGTACTTCAGGGGGAAGTTTGTCCAGTACATCAGGAAGTAATAGTTGTACGATTAATACGCAATTTGGTCCAGCAGCGAATGGTAGTGCAGGTGCAAAAACTGCAGTATTTAATGTTAGTTATATTCCATATACAGGAGCTGGAACAACTAATACGTCAGATGTTAGTTTAAGCGGAACGGTAACTGCAGCTCCAAGTGCCACATTTACAAGTGCAGTGACAGGAAATACTTTTACTGGGGGAAGCGGCACATCAGGGACTCCATATACAGGTTATACCAGTACCGCATATACGCTAAGTGTAACCTATACCAATAACTCATCAATTCCGGCAACCGGGTTTACCACTGCCTATACAACACCGCCAACTGGCTGGACGATGAGTACACATGGTTGTAATAACGTACCTATGGCAGCAACAAGTGGAAGCTGTACTGATGTTTATACATTAAATTCAGCATCAACTGGAACAACTTCGATCAATCTTGGCAATGTAACAGCTAGCTGGAGTGATAGTAGTGGCACATACAACAATCAGGCAATTCAAGGATCTACGATATATGCTAATCTTAGTGTACTACCACCAGCGATTACGATCGCGCCAGTAGATAACTGGCAGACAGTAATGGGTAGCGCCTATGCCTTTACAGCAACGATAACTGGGGGTAATAGTACGGTAACTCCAACAGTGAGTGGATTAACTGGAAATACCGTTTCACCATCTACTTGTACATTAAATAGTGCTGTATCTGGCTCGGAAACCTGCGTATTTATTGTAACATCATACACAGGGGCAGGGGACTATTCATTTTGGAATCCAGCGAGTATAGCGAATAGTACCAATGTGGATACTCCATCCAATGCTTATCCACCAACTGCAGGTATAAGTCTGCAAGTAACAGCAGATAATAGTGCGATTATAAATAATGGCGCAGCTCAGCCGTTTAGTTTAACTGGAACAGTGATAGCCCCGTATGTGTATCTGGCAGCACCAGAGGAAGGAGCCTCATCCGCGACTAATACTGGGATAACTTGGGGTAGTGGTGGTACGGTCAGTACTCGTTTTGAGGCTGGAAGTCAAAGTGGTGGTGGTACCTGTACTGATTCACTCAAAGATAACCTGACTGAGCTTGAATGGTTAAAAAATGCTAAAGAGGTTTGTTCTAGTCAATGTACCTGGAGCAGTAGCAATGCTAGTGGTAGTGCACAAAAAGCCATAGTAGACTTTAACAATGCTGGTGGCAAATGTGGATATACTGACTGGCGACTACCAACAATAACTGAATTACTGAGCCTGGTTAACTATGCTGAGACCGATCAAGCAACTTGGCTGACCAGTCAGAGCTTTACGAATGTGCAGCTCACCTTTTATTGGTCCTCTACTCCAGGTGGCTCCGGTGCCTGGAACATAACTTTTCTTAGCAGTACCAGCGGCTACGTAGCTTCGGGTACTACGGTTAACAATTATTACGCGTGGCCAGTTCGCGGTGGACAGTAGCTTATTTGATAGCTTGATTGTTGCAGGTGCTTTAAACACCTGCCCAGATTCGCTCAAGTATGAGATCTAAAATGAATATTTTGAAACAAGAGGATGGATTATGAAATATAAAATATTAAAGCTTGGGTTACTATTGGCGACTCTTTGTGGTGCAGCTAGTGCCGTAAGTATCGCCTATGTACCTAAAGCAGCACCCGGTGATACTGCGACTGCCGGGGTAGGTAAACAATGGCCCACTACTCGCTTTGTAGTAAATGGTAACTGTGTAACTGATAATCTGACTGGTCTAATGTGGGCAGAGAGTGCTAATTTATTTGGTAGCAAAAAATGGCAGGATGGCACTAGTCCGAATTATACTTACCCGGCACAAGAGGCGGTTGGTGCTATGAATAGTAGCGATCCATCAGCAACGGGCTATCATTTATGTGGTTATAGTGACTGGCGACTACCAAATCAAAAAGAGCTATTAAGCCTACTTAACTATGCAACTCCTGCTGGCAAACAGTATCTTTGGTTAAATCAGAGCTTTACTGATGTGCAACAAAATCGTTATTGGTCGTCTACTGCTTATGATAGCACTAATGCTTGGTTCGTCAATATGCTTAACGGCGCGACTGGTAAGACTACCATGACTAGTGGCGGCTATGTCTGGCCTGTTCGCGGTGGGAAGTAAATAGATATCTACGATGTACTTTGTGCAGTTTACTTTAACATGTAGAGGAAAAAGTATCTGGTATAAAGCGGCATATTGATGTCGCTTTTTTTATAAGTGCAGGCTCAACGGCTTTATTCTAATTGTGATAATTACAACCTTTATTGTTAATTCTCTTGCAAACACGCCGATTGATATCATCTCTTTAGTATATGTATTTTAATCCACGCTGTATTTTTAATCTTGATTATTTGTGGAGTTGAAATTATGGTTAGCAATGTTAACTATACACTACTTGGAGTATTTGAAATTTTTCTTTTTCTGCCAATCTGGCTGTATATGCTGAATAACGTTATGAATGTAAAATCAAATTCTGTATATTAATTGTTTGATGCTAGGAAATATCGTTACTAAATGACAGGTCAGATAGTTTAATCTACTTCTTTGCATTTTGCAGCTAAATTCAGGTGGGTATGTTAATTTGACAGAATTTTAATCTACCTAAATCAGTCTGATATAGTATAATCCCTGCCTTATTAAATATATTAATTACTAGATAAAGGAATTATCATGGCTTTAGAAAGAACTATCTCAATTATTAAACCAGATGCAGTGGCTAAAAATGTTATTGGTCAAATTTATGCACGTTTTGAACAAGCAGGATTGAAGATTGTTGCGGCTAAAATGAAGCATTTATCACAAAAAGAAGCTGAAGGTTTTTACGCAGTTCATTCAGAGCGTTCTTTCTTCAAAGATTTAGTTTCATTCATGACTTCAGGTCCAGTAATGATTCAAGTGTTAGAAGGCGAAAACGCTGTACTTAAAAATCGTGAAATTATGGGTGCTACTGATCCTAAAAAAGCAGATGCTGGAACTATCCGTGCTGATTT